>CAVLAW010000126.1:0-7121 GCA_963661155.1 Tidjanibacter massiliensis
GAGTATGTTAAGGCGGCAAAGAGAATCGCCTTATCCCACGGCGTGCGGGTAGAACCGTGCGGACACTGTGGCGACGGAAATATCCACACCGAGCTTCTCCGCGGACCGGAAATGTCCGATGAGGAGTGGAAGAGCGCAACGCATGCATGCTTAAAGGAACTCTACGCCCTGTCAAAAGAGCTGGGCGGACAGCTTTCCGGTGAGCACGGTATCGGAAACGGCCGTCTGGAATTTCTGGAGGAGTTTGTCGGACCGAGGATGATCAATCTGTACAAATCCATTAAGCTCGCCTTTGATGACAAGCTGATCCTAAATCCTGGAAAGGTAATCGAATTCAATAAGTAAAAATCCAGAGCCTGCGGGTTTTCGCCCCGCAACGGCTTTCTGGTGAATGGGAGAATAATTATGAGTGATTCCAAAACAGCCCGCAAACACGGCATGCCGCTTGCCATGGGCCTCGCTTTCGTTGCATTTACCACACAGTTCGGCGGCGGTTTTGCCTCTGGCGCACAGATTTACCAGTATTTCATCAACTACGGCATCTGGTGTCTGATCCTTCCGGCACTGACGCAGGGACTCTACGCACTGTTCTTCTGGTACGGCATGCGTTTTTCCTACAAGCACAAAACGTACGATTACCGCAGCTTTTCGAACGCCCTGTACGGCAAAACCCGTCCGGTGATGTCGAACCTCTATGAAATCTGCTACCTGATCATGATCGGCACAGCTTCTGCAGCCGCTTTCGCAACCGGCGGTTCCACGATTCAGACGCTGTCCGGCATGCCGTACTGGATGTGCACCGTCATCATTGCCGCTTTCATTTTCCTCGTTGCCCTCTTTGGAACGAGCATTGTGCGGAAATGTGCTTCCACGTTAAGTGTTCTGATCATCATCGGCCTTGTCATCGTTCTGGTACCGAATATCATCGCACAGTGGGGCGATATCACCGCTTCCATCGGACGCATGAGTTCCGGCGAAATGTCCGTACTCTCCCACGAAACCGGCGCATTCGGACCGGCGCTTTACTCGGCTGTTCTGTACTTCTTCTTCCAGCTTGCTTCCGTTTCGGTTATGTACCAGCATATGGAAGACGTCACCGATGTGAAACAGATCAACCGCGCCGCCATTGGCATGTTCCTGTGCAACTTCCTTGCAATGGAGCTTGCGATTGTCGGACTGCTCGGCATTGCCTATGTGGCTGATCTTGCCAGTGCTTCCGTTCCGATGCTCGTCCTTGTGCAGAACGGCGTCGGCGCCAAAGTTCTGACTCCGATTATCTCACTCCTGATCATCCTCGGCGCGATTTCCACCGCCGTCAACATGATCTCCGGTATCGTAACACGCTGCGTCAACTCCATCGAGCGCAATAAGAGCGAGGCAGAGCGCGCCAACGGCCACCTGCACCGCAACGCAATTTTCACCGCGATCTTTACTTTCCTCGCCTTCGCGATCGCACAGTTC
Source organism: Tidjanibacter massiliensis (assembly GCA_963661155.1). Classification (GTDB taxonomy): domain Bacteria; phylum Bacillota; class Clostridia; order Lachnospirales; family Lachnospiraceae; genus Fusicatenibacter; species Fusicatenibacter massiliensis_A. The sequence continues at coordinate 1,462 of CAVLAW010000126.1, forward strand.
GGTCTGATGGCTGTCGTAAAGAAAGGTTATGCTTATCTGGGATATGCGGCATTTATCACACTGTTTGTTCCGTTTGTGGTTCATGCGATTGCTACAAAGGGAAAAGAAATTTAATTTCGGGTATTTGAAAAGGAGAACCGTTCTTCACGCGGTTCTCCTTTCTTCTGCTCTTTTTTAATTGTACTGCCAGAATACCATCAGCTTCCGAGTCGCCGTATCCTCGCTGTATGTGTACTGCACCGATGCCAGTCCGTAGTAGTCACAGAGATAGGTGGATGCACGATCCAGTAATTCAGGACGTACTTCCATGGCCTGTGCCATTAACTCATCCGTTGCAAACTTGAACTCAGAACTCTCTTTTTTCTGTTCAATATCGGTCTCCATATCCCATAAAATCTGTTCTGTGTCCAGCGTGTCCAGATACCTGCCGATCTGTCGGTAATACTCTAAATCGTTTGCGCTGCAGATCGGAAGTTCCGCCTTTACATCCGACTGATGTGTGTCCGAAAATTCTGCATCAGAGACACAGAGAAAATCGTAATAAATCAAATCGGACGGCAGATTGTACTCGCCGCTCTCTCCCTCCGCAAAGATGGGATCCCCCCATGTCACATCGACATTATAATAATTTTCTCCACATTTTACTATATTCCAGCCATGCGCCTCACCGGTATCCGTTGTTCCTGTCACATAGATAACCGGAATGTTAAGACAATTCATCAGATACTGAAACGTTCTGGAATAACCTGCGCAGACAGTCTGCCCGTTCACCAGCCCACTGTAAAGTGTCTGGTTTTCCGGTGCATCTTTTACATAATCAATCTTCTGAATACATTCTTCAAAAATATATTTAATTTTTTCATAATCGCTCATAGAATCATCAATTCCGCTGAGATACTCTGCCGTTGTCTCTTCGACCCTCGTCTGACGTTCCGCAAGCTCATCCGATGAAATCATGTACTCCGGAGTAATCTCACAGTAATTTTCCGGCTCGCCGTAGCCCGTCGCCTGCGATGCACCTGTGATCCAGAAAAACTCGGGATAATCCATATAAACCCATCCATAAACATCCACCGCCAGATCAGGATCACCTCCCCGTGTAACGATCGTTTCCTGATGTTCCAAAATTCCCTGTACAATTTCACGATAGATCATCTGCTGATTTTCATCGAGAAGGCTGTAATAATACCGTTTTGCCAGCTCCTCTTCATCCGCATTTTCAGCCTGAAATGTTCGTTCTGTTCCATCTTCATTTGCGGTCATATCACTGAACGTACTCACAGTTTCTGTCAGATCTGCCCCGTCTGCTTTCCCTTCGCCATCCTTTCCGCCAAACAGCAGCCACGCTCCTGCTATCAGAAGCAGCAGCGGAATCAGGAAAATCAGCGGATTTTTCTGTTTTCGTCCTCTTCTCCTCGATCTTCCTCTTGCCTGCGGCTCAGGTCGCCGCGCTGCGGACCGCCGTCTGTTTTTCGTCCCCCGTGTACTTCCAATCTGTCCCGTTGTTCTTCTGTTGCTCATCGTTCTTTTCCCCCAGATAATCTAAAACTCCGTCACACAGTGCATCCGCCACCTTTTTCTGATACGCCTTCGTGTTCAGCAGTGCTTCCTCCTCTGGATTGGAGAGGAATCCGCACTCGCAGATCACCAGCACTGCGTCGGTCTTCTTCAGCATATAATATGTTTTGTTTCCCTTTACTTTCCTGTGATTGGCCGGATCCAGCCCTGCGACCAGCGCATTCTGCATGCAGAGCGCCAGTTTTTCGCCCTCTTTCGAATCCGTATAATAAAAAACCTGCGCACCCTTGACTGCCGCGTCTGGATAGCTGTTCTGGTGAATGCTGATCACACAATCCGGTTTCTTTTCGTGGATCAGCTGCACACGCCGCTGCAGATCCTGCACTTTCGCGTTCACCGCGCCCGGATCGGAGAGATCATCTTCCCCTTCGCGCGTCATCACCACGAGGACTCCCTGCTTTTCCAGCTTCTTTTTCAGCAGACGGGCAATCGCCAGGTTGATATCCTTTTCTTTGACCCCGTTTGCGCCGATTTTGCCGGGATCGTCGCCTCCATGGCCGCTGTCCAGCACCACCACTTTCTGTGCCGCCTTCTGCGCCGTCACAAGCCGCGCACCCTCGCGAGACAGAAAATACGCCGCCGCGAGCAGAATCACCGCCATCAGCCATTCCAGTTTTTTCCCATGTTCCAATGAAAAAGCCCCCTGCTGCAAATTTCCTTTCTTGGTCATTTTATGCAGCAGAGGGGCAGGTTACAACCCTTATTGCTTTCTACTCTTCTTCATCCTCTTCTTCATGCGCACGATTTGGGATTTCATCCTCTTCTTCATCACTGTCATCATCGAGATAATCCGGTTCATTTTCGAGGTCGATGACTGCGGAGTTTTCGACAATCTCTTCTTCCTCTACGGACTCTGCTGCTTCTTTACTGCCTTTGCCTTCGACCTTTCCACCCGCTTCTCCGGGAAAGATGCTTTTTACAGGATCTTTCATGAACTCTTCAACATCCGCTGCTGAGCGTCCCATCTCTTTTTTCATTTCCGCCATCCGTGCAAAGGTTTCTTCAAAAATTCTGTAGTTCTTCTCGATAACGCCGGTCATTGCTTCCATCTCAGCATAGATCTTCTTGTATTTTTTGTTTGCCTCCTGCAGTTCTGCATCCATATGACTCTGGATTTCTTCTGCCTCCGCCTGCAGTTTTTCTTCGTAGACAGCCGCCAGCTCTTCGCCTTTCTGGCGCGCATTTTCTACCATCTGCTCACACTGTTCTTTTGTCTCGCGGCGCTCTTTCTCGCAGGATTTTTTCGTCTCCTCCCGTTGTCTCCGGCAGGACTCGTTCGTCTGCTCACTCTTTTTGCAGCACGCCTCATCCGTCTCCTCGGTTTTCTGGCGGCACGCTTCCTCTGTCTCTTCTCTCTGCTTTCTGCAGTGCTCCTCGGTTTCCTCCGTCAGCTTTTTGCACGCTGCATCCGTCTCTTCCGTTTTCTGGCGGCACGCTTCTTCTGTTTCCTGTGTCAGTTTTTTCGCCTTCACCTGTGCCTCAAACACAAGGCCGCCGATGCTGTCGTAATTGTCGATATAACTCTGGTATTTCTCGTGAATGTTCTTCTCGAGTTCTTCAATCTTATCCTCGCGCTCGCGGATTTTCTGGTTCAGCTTACTGATTTCCTGCTCTTTTTCTTCAATCTTCGCTTCCAGTTTCTTCTGGTCGGCATACGCCTGATCCTTCAGATTCTGTACTTTCGTCAGGACGTCGTCCTTATCGAAACCGCCCATCAGCGTTGTTTTAAATAATTCTTCATGGTTGTTCTCTGCCATTGTATACTCCTCCTTGGTGTCCGGATTTTTTGTTTCCCCTTATCGTTCCCGGACTCTCTTTCTAATTTATGTAACTGGAAATCAGACTCCAGACATCCGCGCGCTCAAATCCGAGTTTCCACTCTGCCACTCCGGCGAGGCCGGCGCTCTGGATCACTTTCAGTTTTTCTTCCATGGACTGCTCATCTTCCATCCAGATTGTGTAGCGCGCGTCGGAAGTTTCTACCGTCGCCACGTTCTGGCCGACCGATGCATCCCAGGTTTCTGTCATCTGATTCTGTTCTGCGTATGTTTTTGCACCATCCATGCCCAGCACCTCGCTGGTAATGGCGCTCTGTCCGAACTTTTCGATCCAGACACGGGTATAAAACGGGATTCCGCAGATCACCTGATCTGCCGGCATCACCTTCGTCATCTCGTCCACGGCCTGCTGCACAAATGGAAGGGACGAAACGGACCCTGCCTCTTCGCTTCCCGCAAAATGCTCATCATAGGCCATGACAATCATATAGTCGACAAATCTTGCCTGCTCGCCCCGCTGATAATACGTGGTGTAATTCTGCGGAACCGGTGTATCGACCGACACCACAAGGTTCTGTTCGTGCGCCGCCGTCGTCAGTTCCCGCAGGAACTGCAGATAATGCGGGATTCCGGCCTCTTTCAGATTTTCGAAATCCACGTTGATGCCGTCCATGCCGCACGATGCTGCCTCGGCGAGTAACTGCTCAATAATTTTGCTGCGCACGGACGCCGATGCCAGATCTGTCGTCTCGTCAAATGCTTCATTAAAATTATCAATCAGGCCCCAGACTTCCCGTCCTGCGTCATGCGCCTGTTTGACGTAATCGGCACTTGCCAGGCTGGAAATCGTGCCTGTCTCGTCTGTCACGGAAAACCAGGTCGGTGAAATCACGTTTACGCCGGTCATTTCCGCTGTCATCTCTGCCATCGCTTCGTTTGACTCGACCGAGGTACTCTGATGCCAGACAAGATTGATTTTGTGATCTCTTGTGATCCGCTCGAAAGAATCCTTCTTTGCCGTCCGGCTTTCGGCTTCCTGCGGCGCCGAGATATCCTCGGTCTGAATGTAGCCAGTATAGCCGTCTGCTGTCATGACTTTGCACCAGTTGTCCAGGTCTTCCAGGTACAGCAGGGTGTCGCCTTTCTGCACATCGGAAAGAATCAGGCTCTTGATGCCGCCTTTCTGGCGAACCTGCGCGGTGTCTGCCTGTACGACAGCCTGCTGCAGATTGTCCCAGTTGTTGCGAATGACAACACGGTTTGGATCCGTGTAAAATTCATAATCAAGATCGGTATATTCTTTTACAACATCGAGAGAGAGATAAACCGTTCCGTCACTCTCCTGCTGTACCGCCGGCTGACCGCCCGGTGTCTTACACACGGCGGTGTCTCCCGGAAGCACGGTCTTTACACCATCGCCCGTTGTGAGCAGGATTCCTTTTGTCTCTTCATCCCAGTAGAAACAGCTGTTTAGCTGGGATTCTACATATGTGTACGCCGCATATGGCTCGCCCCCGATCAGGATGGCCTGCTCGTCCAGAAGTTCTCCGTTCTGGATCACTGCGACGTTGTTTTCGTCTGTCAGATTGAAATATTCGTTCCCGGACATGTATTCTGTCCCGGGTTTATATCGGTTCATCAGAAATGAACCCACGCCCGCGATACCGATCAGCACAATCAGAATCAGTACGACCAGTACCGGCGCTGCTTTTTTCTTCTGTTGTCCCTTCATATGGCATATTTCCCCTTTTTTGACTTGAAAATCTCCCCACTTGCGCTCATTATAGCAAAAAAAATACCCAATAGCAACCGTTATGCGCAAGGGACCGCATGCGAATCAGAAAGTAAGACTGGCATTTTGCTGTTGGGTATTTTTCGGAAAATCCATTTGAAAAGTTTGTTGTTCTTATTTGATCTATGGCTTTTTTGCAGTTGTGACGTACAAAAACGAAAGCCTGCTGTTCCAGATCCATACTGGATACTTTGATGTTCAGTTTCTAAATTTTTTTGGGGGATGCCTTTTGTTCGATCCGTTTTCGTCTGTGCCTGCTCCCGGCCGGAGTATGCACCCTCCGGTCGGAAACAAAGGTTTCCCCACTTCTTATTATACTTCATCGCCGGGGAATTACAAATAAAGTTTGTCCCCGGATTTCTGAAAAAATTATGCGAAATGTAAAAAAAATCTTAAGTTCTTTACTTCTTTCTGTGATGTGTTATACTATATCATAAGTAACTTTATTTTTATGATATCAGTGTCAAAAGGTCGGAAATCCGACGCAAGCAAAGCTTGCAGGAGGATTTTTG
>CAVLAW010000127.1:0-7102 GCA_963661155.1 Tidjanibacter massiliensis
GTATAATGCAAACATCACAAAGAAACGCGGAAAAAACGTGTGAAAAACGTGCAAAACAACGGAAAGGATGGGGAGCATGGCGAAGGAAAAGGCGAAAAAGAAAAAAGGACAAAAAATTACCCCAACAATTTTGTGGAAACAGCGTTGGCTGCTGTTGATGTCAGTACCATTTGTAATCTGGCTGATCATCTTTAAGTATATTCCACTTTGGGGATGGACGATGGCGTTTCAGGAGGTAAAACCTGCGACGTTCGCAACTCCGATCTGGCAGAGAACCTGGGTTGGATTTAAAAACTTTACAGATGCATTTAAAGACCGTCTGTTCACACAGACATTAATCAACACATTGGGAGTCAGCTTCCTGGATATCGCGGTTGGAACGATCGCAGCAATCGCATTTGCGGTTCTTCTAAACGAGATGTTCTTCACGAAGTTCAAAAAAGTAACGCAGACCATTTCCTACCTGCCGCACTTTGTATCCTGGGTTATCATCGCAAGTATTGCAAAGAACATTTTCAACGACGGTGGTGTTGTTGACAGTATCTTCGGCAAGAACCTGCATCTGATGAGCTCAAACACACCGCTCATCTGGGTAACCATCATCCTGATCAACTGCTGGAAAGAAGTTGGATGGAATGCAATCATTTATCTGTCCGCAATGGCAGGTATTGACCCTGGTCTTTATGAGGCCGCTGATATGGATGGTGCAAGCCGTCTGCAGAAGATCTGGCACATCACCCTGCCGGGTATCCGCCCGACCATCATCGTACTGCTGATCATGAGCATCGGCGGTGCCCTGAACGTAGGTATGGAGCGTCAGATGCTTCTGAGCAACCCGCTGGTTGAGGATCACACGATGGTACTTTCCTGGTTCTCTTATAAGAGAGGTATCGGAAACAGCAACTATGGACTTGGTACTGCAATCGGTGTATTCCAGTCTGCTGTCAGCGTTACCCTGCTGCTGATCGCCAATAAGATCGCCGGTCTGGTAGGCGAAGATCAACTTCTGTAGGAGGACGCGAATATGAAAAAAAGAGCAAAAACATTTGACTACGTACTGGCGGTAATCTTCGTATTCCTCGTCATCATTACTCTGTATCCGTTCCTGAACGTACTGGCAATTTCCTTCAACGATTCGACGGATACCATCAAAAACGTAAACTTCATCATCCCGAGAAAGTTTACCTTAACCAACTACAAATACGTATTTAAAGACGGCGGTATTGTCACCCCGGCAATCATCTCCGTTCTTCGAACCGTGATCGGAACCATCGTAGGTATTGTTTGTACTTCCATGGTTGCCTACACCTTAAGCCGGAGAGATTTCGTACTCCGTAAACCATTCCAGCTGCTGTTCGTTGTTACCATGTATGTCAGCGGCGGTATGATTCCGGAGTACCTTCTGATCATTCGTACCTTAAAACTCGGCAACAACTTCCTGGTATATATTCTTCCGGGACTGATGTGGGTTTACAACATGATTCTGGTCCGCTCCTACATCGACGGACTGCCGATGGCGCTGCAGGAGGCAGCAAAGCTCGACGGAGCCAACGATTTTCAGATCTGGTATAAAGTCGTTATGCCGCTCTGTAAACCGGTTATCGCAACCGTAGGTCTGTACTACGCAGTAGGACAGTGGAACTCCTTCATGGATACCTACCTGTATGCGAAAAAACTTCCGACTCTGCAGTACAAACTGTATGAGATCATGAACCAGGCGACCATGAAAATGGACGTTCACGCAGGAACCAATGTACAGACAGCTGTAACTCCGATGTCCGTACGTATGGCTGTAACAATTGTAGCAACCGTGCCGATCGTTGTTGTATATCCGTTCCTTCAGAAATACTTTATCGGCGGTATGACACTCGGTTCAGTAAAAGACTGATATCCAAAACATTTCAAGTATGATGTTTACTCCTGCCAGGCAAACAAAAGAAGAGCAGGATAACATAAACCATTTTAAGGAGGGTTTCTATGAAAAGAAAAGTAGTATCCATCATGTTAGCATCCGCAATGGTTGCAGGAATGCTTGCCGGCTGTGGTTCTGACAGCGGCAGCACAGGAGGATCCACCGACACAGATTCTTCCACAGCAGACGCAGCATCCACAGGTGACGACGCATCTGCAGGCGACGCAGACAGCGCAGACGACAAATCCCCGATTACCTTCGAGTACTTCAATGCCGACGGTAAAAACGGTAACTGGGACAACCCGGTAGCAGAAGCAATCACAAACGCAACAGGCGTTACACTGGAGGTATCTTATCCGGTAGCATCTCAGGGTGATGCAAAAGAGGACGTTGCTCTTATGATCGCAAACGATGAGTATCCGGATCTGATCTACTCCAAAGGCGAGGCTACTGACCTTTACGAGGCAGGCGCGCTGATCGATATGACAGACCTGATTGAGCAGTACGGCCCGAACATCAAAAAAATGTACGGCGATGAGATGGAGAAACTGAAATGGAGCCAGGACGACCCGGGCATCTATCAGCTTTCCTATGCAGGCGTTAATGCAAAAACACTGACAACCGGCGGTACCTGCCAGATTCAGTGGGCAGCAATCAAAGAGAATGATTACAAATATCCGACGACTCTTGCAGAGTATGAAGAGATGATCAAGAGCTATCTGGCAGCTCATCCGCAGACAGAGGACGGCCTGGATATGATCGGTATCACCATGAGTGCTTCTGACTGGCACTGGATGATCACCCTCGGCAACCCGGCTGGATTCATCGCAGATGCTTCCCCGGACAACGGACAGTGGATCATTGATGATGAGTACAACGTACACTACAAACACGTAACAGACGAGGAGAAAGAATACTTCCAGTGGCTGTGCCGCATGTACAACGAAGGTATCCTGGATCCGAACTTCGCAACCCAGACCGATGATGACTATATCGCAAAAGTTGCCAGCGGCCGTGTTGTTGCAATCACAGATGCTGAGTGGCATTACAATCAGTGCGAAGCTACTCTGATGGCAGACGGTAAAGTTGATCAGACTTACATGGGACTGCCGGTAACCTTAAGAGATGACCAGACCTGTAAAGCCCTTCAGTATCAGGGAACTGCAGTAGGCTGGGGCGTTGCAATCACCAAGAGCTGTGAAGATCCGGTTCGTGCGATCAAATTCCTTGACTACCTGTGCTCCGATGAAGGACAGATCCTGTATCACTGGGGTATCGAAGGCGAAAACTACTTCCTCGATGACGATGGACAGCCGTACCGTACCGACGAAGAGACCGCAAAAGCGCAGTCTGATCCTGACTACAGCAAAAACACTGGTATCGACAACTACACTGGATTCCCGATCTATGGAACAGGTTCCTATTCTGAAGATGGATTCCCGTACACCCCAACCACCAAAGAGTCTGTCATCGCTAACTACAACGAAGCTGAAAAAGAAGGATGCGAAGCTCTTGGTATCGAAATGCTGACTGACGTATTCCCGCAGGCTGACGAGTTCGATCTTCTTCCGTACTCCGCACTGTGGGCATATCAGCAGCCGCAGGAACTGTCTGAGAAACAGACCATCCTTGATGAGATCGCTTGGCCGGGACTGGTTAAATGCGTAACTGGTACAGAGGACGAGTTCGAAGCAAACTGGGCAAGCATGGTATCCGAACTTGAGGCAAACGGACTGTCTGATGCAGAAGAAGCTATGACAGAGTTCCTTTCTACCAAACTTGTTGATGTTGACTGATGAATCAGTGAATGGAAAATCATATAGTTGCCGTTGAAAGAAAGGCGGCGTAAAACATGGCCTGATGTTGCAAAATGTCAGGCCGTGTTTTGGAATAGAAGCATTTGGGATAAAAGCAAAAACTTTCACAGGAGGATTTTATTCATGCAGGAAAAGAAAGACTTTACAGTAAACAAAAATACTCCATTCTGGGATGCGTCCCTGACGGATGCGGAGCGGATCGACTGGCTGTTAAAAGCCATGACGGTAGAAGAAAAACTCGGCTATCTGGCAAGCTCCTCACCGGATCTGCCGCGCCTTGGCATCCCGGGCGTGTCGGTGGGCGGCGAGGCAGCACACGGCATCGAGGGCAGAAATGATCAGAACGGTCTCGGCAAACCGGATGTCACGACATCCTTCCCGCAGCCGATCGGCATGAGTGCATCGTGGGATCCGGAACTCATCAAACAGGCCGGTGAAGTAACCGGAATCGAAGCGCGCGTCGTATGGCACCGCCATCAGGGCCATGGCTTAAGCCGCTGGGCTCCGACGGTCGACATCGAGCGTGATCCGCGATGGGGAAGAAACGAGGAGGGCTACGGCGAGGACCCTGTGCTGACCGGAAAAATGGCCGGAGCCTACATCGAGGGAATGCAGGGGGATGATCCGAAGTATCTGCGCTGCGCATCGACACTGAAGCATTTCTATGGAAACAACACCGAGGTCGGCCGTGGATGGAAAAACTCGTCGATCGACCCGCGAAATAAGTATGAACTGTATCTCGAGCCGTTCCGCAGATGTATCGAGGAGGGCGGCGCAGAGGGTATCATGACGGCGTACAACAAGATCAACGGAACGATCGGTATTTTGAATCCGGAAGTTACGGATATTCTGAAAAAACAGTACGGTCTGCGTCATGTCGTCAGCGACGGCGGTGCGATGGCACTCGTTGTGACACTGCATCACCATTTCGGACAGCACGCCGAGACGATTGCGACGGCACTGAAAGCCGGTGTGGATGCGATGTCCGACGATCCGCGCATGGTAGAGCAGGCGGCAAAAGAAGCATACGAACTTGGCATTCTGACCGAGGAGGATATGGACCGCTCGATCCGCTGCATGATGGAGACGAAACTCCGCCTCGGCGTTTACGACAGAGAAAACCTGAACCCGTACGACCGCGTAACTGAGGATGATATCGATTCCCCGAAAGCGCGTGAAATCTGTAAGGAGTTAAGCCGTGAGTCGATTGTTCTTCTGAAAAATGAGAACGGCGCCCTGCCGCTCGATGAGTCGCTGAAGGCAGAAGACATCGCCATTGTCGGACCGCTCGGCGACGCGTGGTATCAGGACTGGTATGGCGGAACCGCTCCGTACCGCACAACGTTCCTGCAGGGCATGGAAGAACTGAAAAAAGAGAAAATCACCTTCGCAGACGGCCTTGACCGCGTCGTCTTCCGCTGTGACGGAAAAGGCCTTGTGGTAGCAGAGGACGGAACCCTGCAGACGGCAGACGAGCCGGATGTGTTTATCAAAGAGTACTGGGGCGAGGGAAGCTATACCTTCAAGAGCGTCCGCACCGGAAAATACCTCGGCGCAAGACTTTCCCCGTCAGCGGGCGAGCATCCGAAGATGGGACAGATCGCCGCAGACCAGGAGGAAGCATTCGACTGGTTCGTCATGGAGATCTTTCATATGGAACCGCAGGAGGACGGCAGCATCGTGCTGACAAACCGCTTCCATTATCCAGTTTACAAAGACGAGGAGGGCTTCTTCTCCTTCAACAAAGAAGAGGGAACGCCGGTTACGATGGAACTTGTGGAGAACGGTATCGAGAAAGCCGTTGAGGCTGTAAAAGGCAAGAGGAAAGTTCTGCTCGTACTCGGCTGCAACTCCGTGATCAATGCGAAAGAGGAGATCGACCGCAATACGATGGATCTGCCGGAGGATCAGGAGGCACTGCTTAACCGGATCGCAGAGGTCAACCCGAATACGGTTCTGGTGCTGTTCACGAACTATCCGTACACGATTCAGAACGCGATGGAAAAACTGCCGGCTATCATTATGTCCGCGACGGGAAGCCAGGATATGGGAAGCGCAATGGCAGAGGCTGTGCTCGGAAAATACGCACCGGCGGGCCGTCTGAATATGACCTGGTATGAGAGTATGGATCAGTTGCCGGATATCGACGATTACGACATCATCAAAGGAAAGAGAACGTACCGTTATTTCGACGGCGACGTGCTGTATCCGTTCGGCTATGGACTGACCTACACGACGTTTGTCTATGACAACTACAAGGTTTCGTTGAAAGACGACCGTTTGCTGCAGATCTCCCTCGATGTGAAGAACACCGGCGATACCGCAAGCGATGAGGTTGTTCAGATCTACGGCTCCGCGCCGGCATCCCGCGTGAAGAAACCGATCTGCCAGCTGCTTGGATTCGAGCGCGTGAAAAATATTGTGCCGGGTGAGACGAGACACGTTGCACTGGAAATCCCGGTGGAGGAGCTTCGCTTCTACGATGTCATCAGCCGCAAGCTGATGGTGGAAGAGGGAACGTACGAGATCTATGCGGGCGCATCCTGCAAGGACAAAGCCGTTTCCGCGAAAGTCTTCATCCCGGGCGGAAAGACCGGTGTGCGTGATTTGACCGGCTTTACCGCAGCAGACCATTACGACGACTACGAGAACATGTACCTGACGGAAGGCCACTTTAACTTCAAAGCAGTCCGCGTGCTGGATGAGACGAAAGATGGTGTGCTTGTTTACCGTGACTGCGATCTCTCCGGTGATGCAAACGTTCTGGCGCTTCATGTGAAGAGTGAACGCGGCGGCAGCGTGGAAGTCTTTGTGGACGGCGTTTCGATGGGAAGCTTTACCGGCGACACGAGAACGTGCGAGTTCCGCAGCGCACCAAAATTAGACCGCTACGCTGACCGGGAAGTGGCAGAGCGCAACCAGTACCGCGAGCCGGTTTACGAGGATATCGAGATTTCCCTTGCAGACAGACCGCAGACAGACGCTCCATCCGAGATCCGCCTTGTCTTCAAAGGTGATATGCGCATCTGCTATCTGCGCGTGCTCCATACAAAGAGCGCAGGAAAAATCCAGTTAGGTGTTGCGAACTAATTGCGGGTTCCGCGAAAAATGGTATTGACAAATCACAGGAATGTGAATACAATGTCCATGTAAAACAAAATACGGAGATCTTCAGGGCAGGGTGTGATTCCCTACTGGCGGTACAGTCCGCGACCCGCTGTCATATCAGAACAGCGGCTGACTCGGTGCAACTCCGGGACCAACAGTTAAAGTCTGGATGAAAGAAGATAAAATAAAGTTTATTTGCATGGAAAAATTTTAAGTGCCCTGAGTTCAAGAAAAAGAATTCAGGGCACTTTTTTCGCGAGTAATG
>CAVLAW010000128.1:0-5911 GCA_963661155.1 Tidjanibacter massiliensis
GGTATTGTCCCCGATCGTCACACCCGGGCAGATCGTCACGTTTCCGCCGATCCAGCAGTCGTTTCCGATCGTCACCGGATCCGTGTACATGTACTCGCGCATTTTCGGGTTGATCGGATGACCGACCGTTGCAATCGTGACAGCCGGTCCGAACATCACGCGCTCACCGATCGTGATCTGGCCATCGTCCACGAAATTGCAGTTGAAATTAATGTAGCATCCATCCCCAATGGAAATGTGTGTGCCATAGCAGAAATACAGCGGCGGTTCAATCCATGCGCCTGTCTTCTTTCCGAAGATCTGCTCCATCAGCTCGAATCGTTTTTCGATCTCCTCCGCCGATGTCTCATTGAACACTTTCATCAGCAGTTTTGCTTTCGTCCGCTCTGCGGGCATTCCCTCACACATATCCGTAAACAGATATCCCTCGCGGATTCTGTCTCTCATTGTTTTTGCCATAAGAAATCCTTTCTTTTCAACACTTACAGATCTTTGATGACCTCCCATGCCTCGTCATCAAATTTTCTGTCTTTGAAATAATACTGTTTATCTTCTTCTGTAATCTTTTTTACCACATGGCACGGATTTCCCACTGCCACGCTCCAGTCTGGAATATCTTTTGTCACAACGCTTCCCGCTCCGATGACAACATTGCTTCCGATATGTACGCCCGGCACAACAACGGTGTTTCCGCCGATCCATACATTATCGCCGATCGTTACCTCAATGCCGTATTCATAGGCAGAGTTTCTTGCCGCCGGATGAATCGGATGGCCTGCGGTGTAGATCGCAACATTCGGCGCCATCTGGCAGTTCTCGCCGATGGTTACCTTTGCCACATCGATAATCATGCAGTTATAATTTGCAAAAAAGTTCTTGCCGACCTCGATATTTTTTCCGTAGTCGCAGTAGAACGGCGGATTCACAAAAGCTCCGTCCGATTTTCCGAATAACCGCTTTACAATTTCACAGATTGCATCTCCGTCTGTGCGATCCACCGTATTCAGTTCATGCAGGATTCTCTTGCACGCATTCATCTCCTCCATGCACTCCTGATCTGCAATATACGCCATCTGATTTTTTCTTCGTTCTACGTTGTTCATGCTTCCATGTCCTCCCTGGTAATGTTGTTCACCCACTGATATTTTTTATAATGTCTGTAAACGGCAGGCAGTTTGATCATCTCATCGAGATTCAGTAAGAAATACACGACCATGACCGGCGCTTTGAATACGAAAGCTGCAAGCGCTCCGATCGGCACGACAATCACCCACAGGGTAATCGTGTCGCAGATCATGCCGAACCGGGTATCTCCGCCGGAACAGAAGATTCCGCCGACCACCGTCGCATTCATCGTCTTTCCGATCAGATAATAGGCACAGATCAGCAGCATCCCCTGCAGATAACCTTTCGCCGTCGGACTCATCGTCGTACATGATCTGACAATCAGCGGGCTGAATGCCAGCAGAATAAGGCCGGAGATGATTCCCGTCGCAAGTGCCAGATGACACAGCCGGTCACCGTACCCTCTCGCTTTTTCCAGATTTCCGTCGCCGAGCTCATTTCCCACGAGGATGCCGCTTCCGCCGCTGATTCCGAACGCCACACAGAGAAGAAGATTCTTTGTGATGTTGGCAATGGAATTCGCTGCAACCGCGTCGCTTCCCATATGTCCGAGGATGACGGAAAACATCGTAAATCCGCAGCCCCAGGCGAGCTCATTGGCAAGGATCGGCGTTGTGTAGCGCGCAAAATCCTTTCCGAGAATCCCGCTGTTTTTCAGCAGATATTCCCCTCTGACCTTTACGGTATCGGTCCGCATGTTTTCCATCACACAGAGACCAAACTCCACGATACGTGCCAGCAGAGTCGCCACTGCCGCTCCGGCAACCGCCATTTTGGGAACACCAAACAGGCCATAGATAAAGACGGCATTTAAAATCAGGTTCAGCACCGTGGCACTCGTGCCGTAAATGGTGCTTCGCGCTGTTCTTCCCGTATTTTTCATGATGCACAGATACACCTGCGAAAGACCGGAAATCAAGTAGGACCAGCCTGCAATTTTCAGATAGCTGCTGCCGAGCCTTACAAGCTCCGCATCTCCGGTGAAAATCCGCATCAGAACCTCAGGGGTGAGAAAACACGCCAGAAAGAAAATTACAGAGACAAGTGCTGCAAGACGGAACGCAAGTGCCATGATCTTTTCTACGGCTGTCTTATCCCCTTTACCCCAGTACTGCGCAGCCATAACCGTCGTTCCGATCGTGATGGCCGCGTAGAACAGATTCAGCACAAAGGTAATCTGTGTTGCAAGCGAAACTGCAGACAGAGAACTCTGATCCAGCACACCGACCATCAATGCGTCGGATGCGCTTACGAGCGCATTCATCACATTCTGTACAACCATCGGAATGAGAAGCTTCAGCAGTTTCGGATAAAATTCTGTATCCTTTTTCTTCATGCTTTTCCCTTTTTCCTGTTTTATTCCATACACGTATATGTTATAATTATATTATCTCAGGTTTAGCGTTTTTTCTACGACAATATTCCTTGTTTTTTATAATAATTGTACTTTTTAGCCAAAACGAAAGAGGATGTTTTTATGGTCAATGATCCGATTACAAAGCTCATGCAGGATGCGTCTGAAATCGTCCGATACGACGAGGTCGGCATCCCGCTTTATATCCGGGAAGCACTCCTTTCCGCCTACCCGGATCACCGCGCGCTCTGCCACTGGCACGAAGATATTGAGTGGGTCTATATCCGTTCCGGGCAGATGAATTACTATATTAATGGAAAACGGGTTCTCTTAAACCCGGGCGAAGCCATTATGGTCAATTCCCGCCAGATGCACTATGGATACTCCGAAAACGGACAGGATTGTGATTTCATCTGTATCCTGTGTCATCCGAAAATCTTTACGACAAACAGTGTCCTGTCCCAGTCGTATGTCACACCGGTTCTGTCGAATCCTTCGCTGGAATATCTTCATTTTAAACCGGAGCGCCCGGAAGATACCGAAGCGCTGCAGCTTCTGCCTGAAATTCTCCGCCTCAAAAAGGAGCATCCGGCCGCTTATGAAATGGAAACTGCCGCACTTCTGTCACTTTTATGGTGCCGTCTTCTGCGGAGTCATCCGATGCTGCCGGACGAGAGTTCCGTCAAACCGCAGGATCCCGATCTTCTTGTGCAGCGTGATATGGTTTCCTATATTTATGCGCACTACAGCGAGTCCATCAATCTCGATGAGATCGCAGCCGCCGGAAAGGTCTGTCGGAACAAATGCTGTCAGATTTTCCGTCATTATCTGAACCAGAGCCCGATCGATTTTCTGAATCACTACCGGATCGAGGTGAGCTGCCATCTTTTAAATACCACCAAAATGTCGATCGCAGAAATCTGCACAGCGTGCGGCTTCAACCATCAGAGTTATTACTCCAAGATTTTCCTGCGCACCTATAACTGTACGCCGAGAGAATTCCGCAAGCGTGCGGATGAGAAAAAGGCCGCGGCAGCTTCTGACGAAACGTAAATTTCGTATTTCACGCTTTTTTGTTAAAAAAAGAAAGGAATTTTGCTAGACATTTTTTCTGTGTCTGGTATAATAAAGTTACCAAGGTGTTGCGCTAAACTTCACAAAAACACTACATTTTTTAAATTCATTTTCAAGGAGGATGACATGATTAAAAAATTTGTCTACGGAACCCCATTTGAGACCGAAGCCGTTGTAAAAGAGATCCCGGCTTCCGAAGGAAATCCAGATTACGGTACCTTCTCTACCGAGAACGGTTTCTCCTTCACCACAAAACTTGCTGACGATGACATGGTATTCGGACTTGGCGAATCCAACCGCGGCATCAACAAACGCGGCTTCCTTTACATCAGCGACTGTGCGGACGACCCGAACCATGTAGAGAGCAAAACCTCTCTGTACGCAGCACACAACTTCATCATCATCTCCGGTGAAACCCATGTAGGATTCTTCT
Source organism: Tidjanibacter massiliensis (assembly GCA_963661155.1). GTDB lineage: Bacteria > Bacillota > Clostridia > Lachnospirales > Lachnospiraceae > Fusicatenibacter > Fusicatenibacter massiliensis_A. The sequence continues at coordinate 3,987 of CAVLAW010000128.1, forward strand.
TCGATTATCCGAGCACTCTGCGTTTCGATATCGGCTATACAACATCCGATACCCTGACCGTTTCCTGTGAGAACGCAGACCTCTACGTTTACATGATCACCAGCGATTCCGATCTTGACATTGTAAAACAGTTCCGCGGCATCATCGGACGCAGCTATATCGCTCCGAAATTCGCTTTCGGTTACGGCCAGAGCCGCTGGGGCTACAAGACAGACGAAGATTTCCGCAATGTAGTCAAAAAATACCGCGAGAACCATGTGCCGCTTGATATGGTATACATGGATATCGACTACATGCAGGATTACAAAGACTTCACCGTAAACGAGGAGCGTTTCCCGGATTTCGAAGGCTTTGTACAGGATATGAAAAAAGAAGACATCCACCTTGTTCCGATCATCGATGCCGGCGTTAAAATTGAAAAAGATTACGACATCTATGAGGAAGGCTGCGAGAAAGGCTACTTCTGCCGCCGCGAGGATGGTTCTTACTTCGAAGCTACCGTATGGCCGGGCTGGACACACTTCCCGGATGTCTTAAATGCAGATGCCAGAAAATGGTTCGGCGACAAATACGACTTCCTCGTTTCCAAAGGAATCGATGCTTTCTGGAACGATATGAACGAGCCGTCCATCTTCTATTCTCAAGAAGGTCTTGCTGATTTCAAAGAGACTGCAAAGAAATATGTAGAAGGCGATCCGGAGGTTCCGCACTTCATGGTAGGAGGAAAGCTTCAGGGACTTGCCAACAACCACGAAGATTACAAACGTTTCTATCACAACGTAAACGGCATTCAGGTCCGTCACGACAAAGTGCACAACCTGTTCGGCTACAACATGACCCGTGCTGCAGGAGAAGCTTTCGAGCGGATTTCTCCGGACAAACGAATCCTCATGTTCTCCCGTTCTTCCTACATCGGCATGCATCGTTACGGCGGAATCTGGACCGGAGACAACTGCTCCTGGTGGTCACACATCCTGCTGAACCTGAAAATGATGCCGTCCCTCAACATGTGCGGTTTCCTTTACACCGGAGCTGACCTCGGCGGATTCGGCGCAAATACCACCAGAGACCTCGTTCTCCGCTGGCTGGCTCTCGGCGTATTCACTCCTCTGATGAGAAACCACGCTGCACTCGGAACCCGTGAGCAGGAAGCTTACCAGTTCGAGCACATCGAGGACTTCTGCAATGTCATCGGCGTTCGTTACCGCCTCGTTCCGTATCTGTACAGCGAGTACATGAAAGCCGCTTTAAATGACGATATGTACTTCAAACCGCTTGCTTTCGTTTACCCGGATGACAAGCTGGCAAGAAATACCGAGGATCAGTTAATGATCGGTAATGAGATCATGATCGCACCGGTTTATACACAGAATGCGATCGGCCGTTACGTATATCTGCCAGAAGAGATGATCTTCGTGAAATTTCTCGGCGACGGAACCATTTCCCAGGAAGTTCTGGACAAAGGCATCCACTACGTAGAGGTTGCCCTGAACGAAGTTCCGCTCTTCATCCGCAAAGGCTGCGCAATCCCGGTTGCCGATTTCGCAGAGTCCGTACCGGAAATCGACGAAAGCACCATCCAGATGATCGGATACGAAGGTGCTTCCTACGATCGCTATACGGATGACGGAGTTTCCCGTATCTAAAATTTGTAAGCAATCTATCACCCCAAAAAGGCGGAAGAGTTTAAACGCTCTTCCGCCTTTCTATTTTTCTTTCCTATTCTGTTTTCGGCAGCCGCACCTCTACGACGGCTCCGTAATTTTCATCCATATTAGAACACGTAATGCTCGCCCGTTCGCCGTACATCAGCGCAAGACGGCGTTTGATATTGGAAATTCCGACGTGGTGGCGCCCGTGGTAGATGATCGGCGTGTCATTCTCGATGGCGTCCAGCGCCTCTTTCGAGAAGCCGTTTCCGGTGT
>CAVLAW010000128.1:5921-7003 GCA_963661155.1 Tidjanibacter massiliensis
ATACAGATGTAGAGGTACTCGCCGTCCTCATATGTCTCGTTTGTCAGATACAGAGAAATTTCACTCTTCCGGTCGAGCGATACGCCGTGAACGACAGAGTTTTCGACCAGCGTCTGCAGAAGCAGCGACGGAACCTTCCATTCCCCGATATCACCGTCCATAATCGCCTCGAAGGAAAATGCTTCTTCACCGTAGCGCAGCTTCTGGATGCGGATATACGCCTCGATATGCGCCAGCTCCTCCTCGACATCGCGCTGTTTCTTGGAGTCCTGGAAAATGTAGCGCATATAATCGGACAGAACGGTCGTGATTTCTACAATCTTGCCCTCGTTGTTCTTATCCGCAATGCCGTGGATCAGACTCAGGCAGTTCAAAAAGAAATGCGGCTTGATCTGCTCCTGCGTGTATTCCAGCTCGGCACGCTGCTCGGCGAGTTCTTTCTCGTAAATGGCAATCTTTAATCCCTGGATCTTCCGTAAGAGCTCCTTGAACTTGCCGCTTACGGATTCCAGTTCCAGAAGATTGTTGCTGCCGTCCTCATTCAGACTCTGTTCTTTTTCCAGGTCATCCAGCTTCTGCCCGAATTTTTCCAGCGGTTCCAGAATGCGGTGATAATACGCCAGAATTTCCAGCGAGCAGACAATCAGAAGAACTGCAATCAGAAGGACGAATGCAATCTGCATAATCAGCACATTTTCAAGAATACCGCCGCCTGGCAGAACCAGCAGATTTATCTTTCCGATCGTTCCGAGCTGATACGAATAAACCGTCGCATCCTGCGCGTTTTCTTTTCCCTTCTGAGAAAGATCGGCTATCTCATTCTTATATTTTTCTGATGTATCCGCCTGCGTCATCACACGCCCTCTGGAATCCACCATAAACGGAATCACATCGTATTCTTCTGTCTTTTCATTGATCGTCTGAAAAATCAGATCCAGATTGATGACACAGCCGATGACTTTTTTATTTTTCGCATACCATCCGACAATATAATCATCGTCACCGAACGTAATCACTGTCCACTGTGTGCTCGGCGAGTTCTTTCTCGTAAATGGCAATCTTTAATCCCTGGATCTTCCGTA
>CAVLAW010000129.1:0-6955 GCA_963661155.1 Tidjanibacter massiliensis
CAGGAAGAGATCGACGAAGCATACAATATCGTGGATCCGGATCTGATCGGTGTCATCCGCAGATCGATGAAAAACATCCGTGAGTTCCATGAAAAACAGAAACAGAACAGCTGGTTCACTTCGACCGAAAACGGAACGATGCTCGGCCAGAAACTGACTCCGCTGAAACGCGTCGGTGTCTACGTTCCGGGTGGAAAAGCAGCGTATCCGTCCTCGGTTCTGATGAATATTCTTCCGGCAAAAGTGGCAGGAGTCAAAGAAATCTGCATGACCACCCCGTGCGGAAGAGATGGAAAAGTCAACCCAGTTGTCCTTGCCGCAGCCAAAGAAGCCGGTGCAGACCGCGTTTTCAAAATCGGCGGTGCGCAGGCCATTGCAGCCCTTGCTTACGGAACCGAAAGCATTCCGAAAGTGGATAAAATCGTAGGACCGGGAAACATCTACGTAGCCCTTGCAAAGAAAGCCGTATACGGAAATGTCAGCATCGACTCTATCGCAGGTCCGAGCGAGATCCTCGTCCTTGCCGATGAGACCGCCAATCCGCGTTTTGTGGCAGCCGACCTCTTAAGTCAGGCAGAGCATGATGAACTGGCAAGCGCCATCCTGATCACCACCTCCCAGGAGCTGGCAGAGAAGGTCAGCGACGAAGTGGACGGCTTCTTAAAAGTCCTCTCCAGAAGCGAGATCATCTCAAAATCTCTGGATAACTTCGGCTACATCCTTGTAACGGATTCTCATCAGGAAGCCATTGATACCGTGGATGCCATTGCACCGGAGCACCTCGAGATTGTAACGAAAAATCCATTTGAGGATATGATGAAGGTACACAACGCCGGAGCGATCTTCCTCGGCGAAAACTCGAGCGAGCCGCTGGGTGACTACTTCGCTGGCCCGAACCACATCCTTCCGACCAACGGAACCGCAAAATTCTTCTCTCCACTGTCTGTAGATGATTTCGTGAAAAAATCGAGCATCATCTATTATTCCAGAGAAGCTCTTTCTGAAATCCATGAGGATATCGAGAGCTTTGCAAAATCAGAGAGCCTGACTGCACATGCCAATTCGATTGCAGTCCGTTTTGAGGGGGAAGAGTAAGTGGAGAACAGAACAGCCAGCGTAGAACGCGTGACAAAAGAAACAAAAATCCGCATGACCCTGAATCTGGACGGAACGGGAAAGAGCGATATCCACACCGGCATCGGCTTTTTTGACCATATGCTCGACGGCTTTGCCCGCCATGGCCTGTTTGACCTTTCTGTTCACGTAGACGGAGATCTCGATGTCGACGGCCACCACACGATCGAGGACACCGGCATTGTGCTCGGAACCGCAATCCGTGAGGCAGTCGGCGACAAACAGGGCATCCGCCGCTACGGAAACATGATCCTTCCGATGGACGAGACACTGGTACTCTCTGCGGTGGATCTCTGCGGCAGACCGTACCTTTCGTTCCAGGCAGAGTTTACGAGAGAAAAAGTAGGAGAGATGGAGACGGAGATGGTAAAAGAGTTCTTCTACGCCATTTCCTACGCAGCGCAGATGAATCTGCATCTGAAAGTTCTCGACGGCGGAAACAACCATCACATCATCGAGGCGATGTTCAAGGCGTTTGCAAAAGCACTCGATGAGGCAACCTCTTTCGACCCGAGAATTACCGGCGTGCTCTCAACCAAAGGCAGCCTATAAGAAAAAGGAGGAGAATACGATGGAAGATGCACTGAAAAGCAAATTTACCTGGACGGACTTTAAGAAAAACAGTGATGGAATGATTCCCGTTGTTGTACAGGACGCCGAAAATGACGAAGTGCTGATGCTCGCTTACATGAACGAGGAGGCATTTGAGACGACACTCCGCATCGGAAAAATGACGTACTGGAGCAGAAGCCGCAACGAGCTCTGGACGAAGGGACTGACCTCCGGTCACGTGCAGTATGTAAAACAGCTTCTGATCGACTGCGATAACGATACGATTCTTGCCAAAGTCGAGCAGGTCGGCGCAGCATGCCACACCGGAAACCGCACCTGCTTTTACCGGACACTGACAGAATAAAAGAAAAACTTTTGATAGAGCATAAAAAGAGCTCCTGTTTCACAGAATAACATCTGTGGAGCAGGAGCTCTTTTTTGCGATTCTGTGCCGTTAAAATATCATTACAGAAGAATGTATTTTAAGATGAACAGAACAGCCAGGATGTACATGATCACGCTGATCTTTTTCTCTTTTGCTTTTCCGCTTAAGAGCTGGATGGCAACGTAGGAGATAACGCCCATGGCGATACCCTCGGAGATGCTGTAGAAGAACGGCATCGCACCGATGCAGATGTAGCACGGAATTGCCTCGGAAAGATCATTGAAATCGATGTTGACAACGTTGGTCAGCATGTAGAAGCCTACCACGATCAGTGCCGGAGCCGTTGCAAAGGACGGGATGGCAAGGAAGATCGGGGAGAGGAACAGCGCAAGACCGAAGAGGATTGCGGTGGTAACAGCGGTAAGACCGGTACGGCCGCCTTCGGAAACGCCGGAAGCACTCTCGACGAAAGTTGTTGTGGTGGAGGTACCAAGAACAGCACCTGCACAGGTAGCAACGGCATCTGCCAGCAGGGCGCCTTTGATGCGAGGAAGTTTTCCGTTCTTGTCGAGCATGTTTGCTTTGGAAGATACACCGATCAGGGTTCCGATCGTATCAAACATATCGACGAACAGGAAAGCGAACATGATGACGAAGAACTCGCCGGCTTTCAGAATGGAGAAATCCAGTTTTCCGAAAATCGGGGCAAGGCTCGGAATGGAAAATCCGTTGGAGAAATCCGGGAACAGGCTGTAGAAGCCGTTTGCCGGGTTCGGAACGTAGAGACCGCATGCCTGGCAGATCATGCCGAGGATCCAAGTCACTAAGATTCCCCAGAGGATATTTCCTTTTACATTGCGTACTACAAGAACTGCGGTGATGATGACACCGATGACTGCGAGCAGAACGGTGATTCCCACGTCATTAAAGGTGCCGGCTACGTAATCTGTTCCATTTAAAGTGGCAGCAGACTGCAGGTTGGCATTGTAGGAAGACAGGGAATAAAGGCCTGCTACGGTTGAGGAGTTCGGCAGTACGATTTTGGCATTCTGAAGACCGATGAATGCGATGAACAGACCGATGCCGACGCTGACAGCAGATTTCAGACTCATCGGAATGGAGTTGAAGATCGCCTCACGCACGTTAGTCAGAGAAAGTACAATAAAGATGATACCTTCTGCAAAAACGGCGGTCAGGGCTGCCTGCCAGCTATATCCATAACCGAGGACAACGGTGTAGGCAAAATAGGCATTCAGACCCATGCCAGGTGCCAGAGCGAATGGATAATTGGCAAAAAGTGCCATCAGCAGGGTGCCAAGGAAGGCTGCCAGAGCCGTTGCGGTAAAGACAGCGCCGTGGTCCATGCCTGTTGCGGAAAGAATGTTCGGGTTGACGGCGAGGATGTACGCCATCGTCATGAACGTGGTGACACCGGCGATGATCTCGGTTTTGACCGTCGTTCCATTTTCCCGCAGCTTGAATGTGTTTTCCATCAGCTTGCTAAACTTTTCCATAGTTTTCTCTCCTTTGATTTTTGTAGGCGAAAATGTCGCCCCATAATATGGAAACATCCTAAATGTTACAATATTATCAAGTAGAATGCAAGGAAGAATCGTAAAGAATTAAAAAGAATCTGAAAATTTCTTGTCGAAATTTTAAATTTTTCTATAGACAAAAGTCATAATTTCTTTTATGATAAAAAAGGTGTCGTGTAAAATCTAAGTTAAGGGAATGTAAAATATCAGAAGAAAAACTTGAAAACCACCTTGACAGAAATTTTCACAGAACATCAGAAAAAGACAAGGAAGAAAAAAGAATATGAGTGTAATAGTGTCTTTGATGGGCGGTCTGGGCTTCTTCTTATATGGAATGAAGCTGATGAGTGAAGGACTGCAGAAGGTTGCCGGATCCAAGATGAGAAGCATTCTGGAGGTATTTACGAAAAACCGTGTGATCGGTCTTCTGGTCGGTATTTTCTTTACCGCACTGATTCAGTCCTCCAACGCCACAACCGTTATGGTGGTCAGCTTCGTAAACTCCGGTCTGATGAAACTGGCACAGGCTCCTGGAATTATCCTCGGAGCAAACATCGGTACGACCGTAACAGGACAGCTGATTGCGTTTGACCTTGCGGACATCGCGCCGGTCTTCGTGATCATCGGTGTTCTGATGGTGATGTTCGTAAAGAACAATCTGACAGTCAGCCGTCTCGGCGAGGTTATCTTAGGATTCGGTATTCTGTTTATGGGTATCTCCGGTATTTCCGGTGCCTTAAACGAAGCGAAAGAGATTCCGGCAGTTGTCAATGCCCTCGGTTCCCTGACCAATCCGTTCCTCGCATTTTTAGTCGGATGGGTTGCTACCGCAATTCTGCAGAGTAACTCTGCAACGGTCGGAATCATCATGCTTCTCGCAAGAGAAGGTCTGATGGGACTTCCGATCTGCCTGTTCATGATGCTTGGATGCAACATCGGATGCACCATGTCCGCTATTCTTGCCAGCTTCGGCTGCAAAAAAGATGCAAAACGTGCGGCATGTGTCCACCTGCTGTTCAACATCTCCGGAACGATTGTATGTTCCATCATTTTCCTGCTGTTCGGAACTCAGGTGGTTGATTTCTTCATGAGCATTTCCGGAAACGAAGCAGGCCGTATGATCGCAAATGCAAACTCGATCATCAAAGTATGCCAGGTACTCCTGATACTGCCGTTCACCCCGCTTCTGGTAAAGGCAACGTACTTTATCATCCGCGGAGACGACGAAGAAGACAAAAAGAAAAAATTCGAGCTTGCCTACATCAGCTCCAAACATGCCATGTCCCCGACAACTGCAGTCCTGCAGGCTGTCCGTGAGATGGAGCGTATGGCGCAGATGGCAGAGACCAACCTGATCCGTGCGATGAATACGCTGGTGACCCGTGATCAGAAAGAGATTGACGAGGTTTACAAAGTAGAGGAAAATATCAATTTCCTGAACAAAGAGATTACGAATTACCTCGTTCACTTAAATCAGGCATCCCTGCCGACCGCAGATGTTATGCGCATCGGTGCCCTGTTCCATGTTGTCAATGATATCGAGCGGATCGGTGATCACGCGGAAAACGTAGCGGATGCCGCTGTTCAGATGACGGATGACAACGTAACCTTCAGCAAGCAGGGAGAGCTGGATCTCTCCGAAATGTTGGATATGGTATTAAAAATCCTCGATGAGTCAATTGAAATGTTTGCAAAAAATGATCTGCAGCACCTGCAGGAGATCATCGACATCGAAAACTCCATCGACCAGGAGGAGCGCGATCTGCAGCAGAAGCATGTCGAGCGTCTGACCCGCAATGAGTGTACACCGGAAGCCGGCATGATCTTCTCCGATCTGGTATCCGGACTGGAGCGTGTCGCAGACCATGCAACGAATATTGCGTTCTCCATTCTGGATGAAGACCCGGAGGAAAAAGCAGCACGCGAGGCGGTTGCGGAAGTAGAAAGATAAAAAACAGAGTAAGAATATAAGGAAAGCCCCCGAAACATTGGATGATTGTTTCGGGGGCTTCTTTTGTCTGTTTATCATGCTTTTTCTTTATGGATTGCTTTTAAAACACATTGGGCAATCAGATTCCAGGAGTAACGGAGGTCAGAGTATTTCCTTCATCTGTGGAGAGGGACGGACCGGCGTTCTGCTGGCTGTCACTCTGCTGATCCTCAGAAGAGCTGGTGCTCTTTCCAAGAGTCAGGGTGAAGGTCTTCGTCTCATAGGAGCCGTTGCTCTGTACCTGTGCTTCTACCTCTACAGTCTCACCTGCGGAGTAATACTGCAGCAGGGATTTCAGCTCGCTGGTGGAAGTAACGGAGTGGCCGTCAAAGCTGGTCAGTACGTAGCCGGATTTCAGACCTGCATTTTCAGCGGCACCGCCGGAGGTTACCTCGGAGATATAGATACCGGCCGGCATATTATAGGCCTGCTGGATCTGGCTGCTGACATCGATGCATTTGATGCCGATCGTACCCTGATCCTCTGTGGCAACTTTCGTTCTGGTCTGCTCATTCATCAGGTTCTCGATGATGTCGGAAACACGGGAGATCGGGATGGCGTAGCCCATACCTTCAACTTCTGTGGAGGCAAGCTTTGCGGAGTTGATGCCGATGACTTCACCGTTCATATTCAGAAGAGCACCGCCGCTGTTGCCAGGGTTGATGGCGGCATCGGTCTGTAAATAAGTCTTTCCGGTTGTGTCGTTGGAAGTGGTATCTGTCGTTGTTCCGTCAGAAGAGGAATCGCTGTCGATTACACGGTTTGCGGCGCTGATGATACCGGTCGTAACGGACTGGCCATAGCCGAGGGCATTACCGATCGCAACCACCTGCTCACCGACCTCAACGGAATCGGAATCGCCCATCGTAGCAACGGCGATGCTGCTCATCGTGTCATCCGGGATCTCAGAGAGCGGAACAGCGATGACGGCCAGATCATTGTCAGCGTCAGTACCTTTGATATTGGCTTCGCAGACCTGATTGTTTACAAAGCTGACGGAAAGGGTATCTGCACCGTCTACCACATGGTTGTTGGTCACAATCAGAAGCTCGGTGTCATTCTTTCCGATGATGATACCGGAACCGCAGCTTGTGGTCTCCTCTGTCTGCGGTGTCTGTGCACCGTAACCGAACATACTGAAGTAGTTCTGAACTTCCTGTACGGACTGATTCGTGATGGAGACGATCGACGGCATTGCGTTTTTCGCAATCGTGGAAACATCCATCGTTCCGGTGGAGGAGGAACTTGTGGAGGTGGCAGCGGCTTTTAAGAGGCTGCTGTTGGAAGGTGTCTGCTGGGTAGTGGTTGTTGCAGCAGTTGTGGTGCTTCCGGCAAAGTGGTTGACTGCCTGGAAGGTAC
>CAVLAW010000130.1:0-6926 GCA_963661155.1 Tidjanibacter massiliensis
AGCAAACCCGGATGTTCTGGATTTCGCGGATGTGACCGGATGTAATCTCGATATTGACGAGAGCCGTTCGGAGATCAAGCGCAAGGATAAGGACGGCAAGGAGGTCAGCTACAATCCGCCGCGTTATGAATATTCCTACGACTTCTATATCACCATCTTCGTCAATAACCCCTATTTTGATGAAATGCGGTTTCGGGTCAATTCCAGTTCTGTGAACATCACGCCGGCGCCGACGCGTCCTGGCATGACGGCAAGCTGCAACCCGGAAACCAATGTCGAGTACCGTAACTGCAAGAAGCTCGGCGAAGAAATCAAGCAGGCGCTGACGCAGGTTCGCAAGGATGTGCGTGAAAAGATCGAGCAGGCAGCTGCCCCCAAAGCGGCGGTCACCTGCCCCTACTGTGGTGCAACCACCACGCAGGACGCCAGCGGCTGCTGCGAATACTGCGGCGCCGCAGTAAACAGCTGATCTTCCAGCGTAGCAGAAGGAAACGGCTGAAAAATGGCTCCCGTGTTCGGGACGGGAGCCATTTGAATACAAGAACATAAAGAAAAGACATTATGTATTCGCAGCTTCAAGCAGGAAATGAGGTAAGCAGCAGGCAAAGGGCAGGATGCAAATGAGAAAGGCTTTCTTTGGTTTGCGTGGCTGGCGGATATGCGCATTCTGTACGACCCATAGAATCGCATCCTTCAAGTAGCCGATACGATCTGCTACAGGGAATAAAAGGAATAAGGAATGTTAGAAATGGGCTTATTTGGCTTATCAAGGATACAGAAGTATCCTTGGCGGCAGGTTTGGAAGCATGGCTTTATGACGGCTGGCTTGGTTCGACGGCACTCGGATTGGCTGGAAGCGAGAATTGTGGCACGACATGGTCTGCATCCGGTACAGCATGTGACACTCAGTTTGTCGCTTGTGGACGGCAAGAACTACGACACCACAGACGGTTCGCTGTATATCAGCGAAACCTATCACACGTTGCTTAGCCCGAGCGGTGAAGAACTGCTGATCTCTGGCGGCGAAAACGGCATCTGCCTGCCATTTATGTCGCAGTACACGCTCGTGTGTGTGCTGACGCAAGCATGTGGCTAAAAGCCAAACAAGGCGTTGATTCGTAGTTTGTATTTATCCCCCAAAACTTTAGTTAGAAGGCGCGGGTTTTCTACCGAACGGCAAATGTGTCTGGCTGAATCTCCCGCGCAATCGCTTTGCTTCACACAAGAAAGAGAACCCCGACTTGCCTTTGGTGTACTCAGTATGCTATAGCGGCAGGCGATCCGTTAAGATCGTCTGCCGCGTTTTTGTTTAAAATCTGGCCGCCCTCCGAGCAGCGGAAGCACAGCGCAGGAGATGCCGAGCACTACAACACCGAGGATTCGATGGGTAAACAGTGTATGTACATACGTATGGTTTTTCACACCAAATGCCCAGATATACGGATAGGAGCAGAGCAGCAGAAACATCAGGCTTACCGACCAGCGGCTCCAGGCGCGTCTGCAGAAAAGAAGCAGGATGACGCATACGATTGCAAAAAGAATCGCAAGCTTAAACGGAACATTATCCTGAAGAAATTCATTCAGGCGTCGGATGACATCCGAATAGGTAATCACGGTATCGCCTGCGGTGGAACCGGAGCGTGTGGCAACGGCTTCCGAGGCATCGGTAAAATAATTCTTTCCGGTGAGGAGAGAGGACAGACACCATTTGGAGGCCCACATGCCGATGTACCCGAACGCCCACATGGCAGAGTAAAAAATCAGATGCAGCAGGTTTTCAAGCGGTTCCTTTTCCTGTTCCAGAATGAAATAGAAAATCAGCGGAAAGGCCAGCGAAACGACAGGGTAGGTAAGAAAATCCACGTAACTGGTCATCATGCCGACGAGCATAAAATAGATCCAGAGATGGCTGTGAAACCAGTCTTTCTCATACCAGGCAAGAAGAACAAGCAGGGCAAGAGACATCGTGTGAAAAACAGTGGAATTCTGCAGCGATACCGAGATCGTCATCGGAGTCAGGTAAGTGTAGGCGAGCAGATAGGGAATAATGTAAACTGCCTTTTTCCTCCGAACCAGAAGAATACAGATCAGAGCCATTGAGACAAAGATAACGAGACTGTTCAGCTGCTGAATCTCTCCGAGATTCAGAAAGAAGAGAAGCGGCCGCAGCACAACAAGATATCCATGCCAGTAGCGGGCATAGGTGAGCTTTACCTGCTTCTCCTCGGGAAGAAGACCATAGGACTGGCAGGACTGCTGCTTAGAAGCGTCTCTCTCATAAATACGGTAATTGTTGACTGCCTTGTCAAGAGCAGATTCCTCTCCGCTGTAAGCCGAGGTAAGAAGCATGATGCAGTCGGTAAAGTTATCCAGCATGGTCTGCGTTTTCCCCGGAATCAACTGCCAGTAATCCCCCTGTTCGGCCAGAAGATCGCCGCTTTCCCGCACATGAAGCGCGCGCCGCTCACTGCCGGGAAGGGCGTATGCAGTACAGATCAGCCCAAAACCGAGAAGAACCGAAAACAGAAAAATTCCAATTGTAATGCCGATGTTTTTTAGAATATGATTCATGATGTTCTGTAAAATTCCTTTCTCATAAACTGAATCCAATATAGCATTTTTCAGGGGGTTCTGCAAGAAGATTGCATACAGGAGATTTAACCTATTGACGCGGTAGGAATATAGGTATAAGATAAATGAAATTACGATAAAAGCAGAAATCAAAAAGAAAAAGGAGGACACAGGAATGAGTGAAATTACAAGAGACGAGGCATTTGCCTTATTAAAAAAATACAACAAAGATCCGTTCCATATTCAGCATGCGCTTACGGTAGAGGCTGTGATGAAATGGTATGCGAGGGAACTTGGCTATGGAGCAGAAGAGGAGCACTGGGGAATCGTCGGTCTGCTGCATGATATCGATTTCGAACTGTATCCGGCAGAGCACTGTCTGAAAGCACCGGAGCTTCTGCGGGAGGGCGGCGTATCGGAGGATATCATTCATGGTGTCGTTTCCCACGGCTACGGCATTACCGTTGAGTGCGGTGTCACACTGGATGTGGAGCCGGTTCATGAGATGGAAAAAGTGCTGTTTGCAGCAGATGAGCTGACGGGGCTGATCTGGGCGGCTGCGCTGATGCGGCCTTCGAAGAGCACAAAAGACATGGAACTGAAATCCTTAAAGAAGAAATATAAGAGCAAAGGCTTTGCAGCGGGATGTTCAAGAGAGGTCATTGAGCGGGGAGCTGATCAGCTTGGCTGGCCGCTGGAAAAGCTCCAGACCATGACACTGCAGGCCATGGCCGACAGTGAGGATGAGATCAACCGGGAAATGGAAGCGGAACAGAATGCATAAAAAACAGCCTGAGTTTCAGTGTGAAAACAGAAACTCAGGCTGTTTTTTGAAAGAAAGAGGATTATGCGTGGCGCATGCTGCTTCCCGGAAGGACCATTCTCTTTTTGTTCAGACGGTAGAAATCAACATGTTTTTCCACGAATTTCTGAACCAGAGCAACGGTTCGTCCTGTCATGAATGCACAGAAGAAAGTACCGATGCCGATTCCATAAAGATGATGAAGAATCAAAAGAGAAAGAAGCACGGTCGTTGTCAGACAGGTGAGGTCAAACATGGTCTTGATCCTTTTATACTTCTTGTGCAGAAGCTCGGACAGATCACGCGGAAAAATATCGGTCGGGGCGATCGGCAGCAGGCAGTTGTTGGCGAGGCAGATGCCGAAACACATCAGAAGAAAGCCAGTGAAAAAGTAGACGATATTCAGTGGCAGCACGTTCGGCAGCATCGTAACCCAGGTATTGTGCACGTCGATCATCTTTCCAAATCCGAGTCCGACCACAAAGGAAAACAGATAGCCGGGACAGAACGAACGCTTCAGAACCATCAGGGTGATGACAAGCAACGTCTGGAAAATATAGTTCCACGTTCCGAAACTGAAGATCGGAAAAGCCGTGCTGAAGATGAGCGGTACGGAGGAAATCGTTGAAATTCCGAATGCGCTCTTGGACATCAGATCAATGGCAAGAGGATTGATCAGAAGCATGAGCAGAAGTGCCGCTTCGCCTGGGAGATGAAATTTTCTGGTATTCATAAGTAAAAATCCTTCTTTCCTGAGAATGAAATTACGTTAAGCTCTTGAAACTATGCTTATTATAGACACAGAAATCGATAAAAACAAATGATTATTTTGAATGAATCCATTCTAAAACTAAATGAATTGTGGTAGGATAGAAATAGAACAGGAAAAGGGGGACGGGTATGAATATCGAATATTTAAAATATTTTGCGGAGCTGGCGAAACTTCAGCATTATGGAAAAGCGGCAAAAGCGCTGAACATTTCCCAGCCGGGACTCAGCCATGCAATCAAAACACTGGAGGACGAGTACGGTGTTCCGCTCTTTCAGAAAGAAGGACGGAACGTAAGCCTGAGCCGTTACGGAAAAGAACTGATGAAGGATGTCGAAGAGATTCTGGACGCCTATCTTCGGATGGAGGAGCGGGCGGCAGGTCTCCGCACGGAGGAAAAGACGGTGCGGATCGGAACCGTATATCCGCTGGCGGCCGGAACAATTCCTCATATGCTGCGGGAATTCGGCGCGACGTTTCCCTTCGTTATCTATAACCGCCTGACCCCGGAGATTGAGGAGGGACTACTGGATGGAAAATATGATATCGGGTTCTGCTCGGAACTGCTGAAATCCGAAGAACTCGAATATTATCCCCTACGGGAATCTTACATCGCCGCAGCCGTCCCGGAAGGCCATCCGCTGGAGGCGAAAGCAATGATCACATTAAAAGAAGCAGCTGAATACCCGCAGGTCATGTTCTCCAAAACGAGCGGCTTCCGCAGCCTGCAGGAGCAGATCTTCGCAGAACAGGGAATCCAGGTAAAACCGGTGTGCGAAGCCGAAGAAATCGAAGTCATTACCGGCATCGTGGAAAATGGCTTCGGCATCTCCATCCTCCCCTACATGGACATCGTTCCCCACAACCACATCACCGCAATCCCGGTCCAGACATCGAGCTGGAAATCAAAATTTTACATCGCAAGAAGAAAATACGGAATCCGCACAGCGCAGGAAGAGGCATTTTTTCAGCATTGGAGGAAGTGACGGGCAGGAAAATTTATGGTATAGTAAAAAAAATCTGAGTGAAAAGGTGAGATACAACATGATCAGTGAAAAAATTTTTGAATTAATTCTTCGAAACGGCATGACACAGAAAGAATTCTCCGAAGAAACCGGAATTTCCCAGAGCACCATCAGCGACTGGAAAAGAAAAGGGACGAATCCATCGGCGGATAAAATCTTAAAAATTTGCGAGGTGCTGAAAGTTACGCCGTATGAACTGTTGGGAGAGAATGAGACAGAGCGAAGCGCGGTGGATTTTGAACTGCGTGCGGTAAATACAGAAGAGAAAATGATCCTGGAAGGCTTCCGCAATCTGCAGAGCAGACAAAAAGAGAGAATTCTGGGGTACCTGGCGGCATTGCAGGAGGAATAAGACAGCATGTAGGAATCGTATGTCAGAAGGGATTGACATGCGATTTCTTTTATATTAGTATACGTATATACGATACGTATATTGACATAAAAGAAAAATATTGACACCATATATGACACCAAATATAATAAAAGGAGAGATAAAACATGTCAAAATGGGATAAACGGATTGCACGTATCTGTGGATTATCAAAGGATCTGCGATTTGACGAACTGAGAAAAGTGTTAGAGAGTTACGGATATGAGCTGAAAGCACCGAAAAGTGGGAGCAGTCATTATACATTTCGAAAATCAGGCGCTGTACCAATTACGATACCAAAACACGAACCAATCAAAAAAGTGTATGTAGAAATGGTAAGACAGGTGATAGAAAGTGAGGAAAAGAAACATGAAAACGTTGAATGATTATATGAAAATGTCCTATCGCATGGAAATTGTAGAAGATCAGGAGGAAGGCGGATTTGTAGTGTCTTATCCAGATCTGCCGGGCTGTATTACCTGTGGAGAAACTATAGAAAGTGCAGTGGCAAATGCGGCGGATGCCAAAAAGGCATGGCTGGAGGCTGCTTTGGAAGAGGGAATTGAAATCTCTGAGCCGGATGGTCTGGAAGCGTATTCAGGACAATTTAAGCTGAGAGTGCCGCGAAGCCTGCATAGAGCACTGGCAGAACATTCGAAACGGGAAGGCATCAGTATGAATCAGTATTGCGTGTATCTTCTTTCAAAAAATGACGTAATGTTTTCAACAAAAAAATAAGGGGGAGAAACGCAATGCAGAAACCATCGTACCTACCGAAGAAATATACCTACGCCGCCCGCACCGGAAATCTGAAGGCGGAGGCGGTTGGGGTTGTGAAGGGGGAGAAGCATTTTCCAGTTTTTGAGGGGGATGTTGTTTTTAAGCCGCTCACAAAATCGAAACCGCTGTCTACACCTCTGTTTGCTTATGCGGAAGTTTTCTGGTCGTGGGTGATTGGGAAGTATTTTATGCCGGCGCCGCAGTATCAGCTTGCGTTTTGTGAGGGGTATGAGGCGGAGGTAGAAAAGTATTATGACTATGGAACTGTCTCGACGATGATTTATAACAAGGGGGAGCATTTGCTGAATCTGCTGGAATTTTTTCGAAAATATCCAGATCCAAAAGTCCATATCGATGATTATGTTAATTATTGTCAGATGTTCTATGATTACACGGAAATCCTCGAATCAGACTACTTCCAGACTCACCCGTCGATGGCGAAAGAGCTGGTGATGCAGATTCTGGTTTCGATTTTGAAAGGGGATCAGAATTATCACTATGAAAATATTGCGTTTGTCTGTGATGAGGACGACAAGATTCTCCGTCTGGCGCCGATGATCGATCATGAGTTTTCCACGTATTTCATGTTCCCGGACAGCATGCCGCGAC
>CAVLAW010000131.1:0-6793 GCA_963661155.1 Tidjanibacter massiliensis
GTTTAGCAGAGCAAACACGCGAGAGATGGTTGGAGCAACGGCAGTAATAACGCAGGACTATCCGGAACATATTCTTCCGGATAAGCTGTGGAAGATCTGTTTTCTTGATAAAGCCAATGTATGGTATATGAAGTATGTTCTGAGTAGTGAATCGATTCGCTCAATTTTTTCATCGGTATCTACCGGAACAAGCGGTAGCATGTTTAATGTTTCCATGGACAAGTTCAAGTCAATTAGGATTCCATTACCGCCATTAGATCGTCAGCAACAGTTCGCTGCTTTCGTAGCTCAGACAGACAAATCAGAATTCGTTGAGGAGATGTGTTTCGGATTGTTGTTCCTTTGGATGAAAAAATCCCCTGCAATTGTAAAAAATACTTTGAGAATCAAGAAATCTATGCTACACTGATACTATACGGCAGAAGCGCAGACCGGAATTTTGCCTTCTTTTTACAAAAGGAGGCCATCGGATTTGATCTGCTTCTGTTAGGATTGAGATATTGTCAAAGAAAAGAGAAAGCGGGGAAATGTAGTATGGGTGGTCTGTTTCGGGCGCTCCATCGGACGAAGGTGTTTCGGAATCTGACGGAGCAGGAGTTTGCTTGGGTATTGTATGATGTGGGAAATTCGGCGTTTATTATGATTGCCTGTTCGCTGATTCCAATCTGGTTCAAGAGCCTGGCGATCGGCACGGGGCCGGGGAAAATTACTTCGGATCAGGCAACGGCGTATTATTCGATTGCGATTGCGATCGTGACGGTGGTCGTAGCACTGATCGGGCCGATCTGCGGTGTGCTGGCGGATCATAAGGACAAGAAAAAGATCTTCTTCACCACGACAGCGGGCCTTGGCATTGCAGGCAGTGTGCTGAACGGTTTTGCAACGAGCTGGGTGCTGTTTCTGGTGATTTATATTCTGACGAGAATCTGCTACAATGCATCGCTCACGATCTACGACTCGATGCTGAACGATGTGACGACGGAAGAGCGCATGGATGAGGTATCATCCTATGGCTATGCATGGGGCTACCTTGGCTCCTGTATTCCGTTTCTGGTAGCGCTGATCGCCTATATTCTGGGACCGGATATGGTCGGCGTTCTGCCGGATGCCGTCTCGAAAATCATCGGCTTTGGCGTGACAGCGCTCTGGTGGCTGGTAGTCACGCTTCCTCTGCTGAAAGGCTACCGGCAGAAGAATTACGTGGAGACAAAAGCAGTAACAGTCGGTCAGACGTTTGGAAAAATCTTTGGAACGCTGAAAAAAATCGCCGTTTCCGACCGGAAAGTGTTCTTCTTCCTGATTGGATTCTTCCTGTATATCGACGGTGTTGGAACGATCATTGACAACTGCATCAACATCGGAACCGACCTCAATCTGAACACGGTCGGTCAGGTCATCTTCCTGCTCGCAACGCAGGTTGTCGCGTTCGGCGGCTCGCTGTTCTTTGCAAAACTGTCACGAAAGAAAGACACTGTATCGCTGATCCTAATCTGCATCGCCGGATATTTTGTGATCTGTCTGTATGCACTGACGCTGCGCACGCTGGTTCACTTTGCGATTCTGGCCTTCGGCGTTGGATGTTTCCAGGGCTCGATCCAGTCGCTGTCGCGGTCGTATTATTCGAAGATCATCCCAGCAGAGAATTCGGGAGAATATTTCGGTATCTACGATATCTTTGCAAAAGGCGCTTCGTTCCTCGGCTCCGCAGTCATTGCGGCTGTAAAACTGGCAGGCGGAACCATCAACGTGGCCGTTGCATGCCTCGCCATTTTCTTTGCACTGGGATTTGTTTTCCTGAAAATTGCAGATCGTCAGCCGATGGCGGGTGAAAAATAAAACAGAATATACGACATGATAAAAAAATCTCAAAGCAGACGGGAACGCAGATCGGCTTTGAGATTTTTTCTTTGGACTTTGCAAGGCTTTCGACTCCGGGGTTTCGCAACGAAAGGTTTTGTGTTACAATAGTCAGTGAGTAGGCTGCCCAGGATGAGGGAACCCGAAAAATACGAATCATACAGACAGGATGAAATCATATGGAACAGACCAAGAAACTGGCAGTGGGCATTCTCGCGCATGTCGATGCGGGAAAAACGACACTGGCAGAGGGCATTTTATATAAAACAGGCCAGATCCGAAAGGCCGGAAGAGTCGATCACAAGGATGCATTTCTGGATACGGAGGAGCTGGAAAAGGCAAGAGGAATCACGATCTTTTCGAAGCAGGCGGTGCTGAAACTGAACGAGACCGAGGTTACGCTGCTTGATACGCCGGGCCATGTGGACTTTTCGGCGGAGATGGAGCGCACGCTGCAGGTCATGGACTACGCGGTTCTTCTGATCAGCGGTGCGGACGGTGTGCAGGGTCATGTGGAGACGCTGTGGCGGTTGCTGGCGCGGTATGAGATTCCCGTCTTTCTTTTTATCAACAAAATGGATCAGCCGGGAACGGATGCGGAAAGACTGCTCGGAGAACTGCAGAGCCGTCTTTCGGAACACTGCCTGAATTTTTCCGGGGAACTGCAGAATGCGGAACTGCAGGAAGAACTCGCCATGTGCGACGAGGAGGTGCTGGAGCAGTATCTGGAAACCGGCAGCGTGACAGAAGAACAGATCCGTTCGATGATCGCCGGACGGAAAGTATTCCCATGCTGTTTTGGTTCCGCCCTGAAAATGGAAGGTGTGACGGAATTTCTGGAAATTCTGGACCGCTTCACGAAAACACCGGAGTACGGAACGGAATTCGGCGCGCGTGTCTTCAAGATTTCGAGGGACACGGCAGGAAACCGCCTGACGCATATGAAAATCACCGGCGGTGTGCTGAAGGTAAAGCAGATGCTCGGCGAAGAAAAAGCTGACCAGATCCGTATCTATTCCGGAGCCGGATATACTGCGGTGCAGGAAGCACCGGCCGGCACGATCTGTGCGGTGACGGGCCTCAACGACACCTTCTCCGGTCAGGGAATCGGCAACGAGACCGAGGCGGAAAAGCCGGTGCTTGAGCCGGTTCTGACGTATCGGATTGAGCTTCCGCCAGACTCGGATGTCCATCAGATGCTGATCCGTCTGCACCAGTTAGAAGAAGAAATTCCGGAGCTCCATATCGTCTGGAACGAGCGACTGGCAGAAATTCACGCGCAGGTGATGGGCGAGGTGCAGATCGAGATCTTAAAGAGTCTCATCCACGACCGCTTCGGCATCTGGGTGGAATTCGGAGCTGGAAATATTGTATACAAAGAGACGATTCGTGACACGGTGGAGGGTGTCGGTCACTTCGAGCCGCTGCGCCATTACGCGGAAGTGCATCTGCTGCTCGAACCGGCGGAACCGGGAAGCGGGCTGCAGATCGGAACCGTGTGCAGTGAGGATGCGCTGGACCGCAACTGGCAGAGATTGATCCTCACGCATCTGCTGGAACGGAAGCATCCGGGCGTGCTCACGGGATCGGAAATTACGGATATGAAAATCACGCTGGTCAAGGGCCGTGCGCACATCAAGCACACCGAGGGCGGCGACTTCCGCCAGGCGACGTACCGCGCGGTGCGGCAGGGCCTGAAAAAAGCAGAATCCGTTCTGCTGGAACCGGTCTATGCATTCCGCCTGGAAATCCCGTCCGAGTCGACGGGCCGTGCGCTGAACGATATCCAGCGGATGTACGGCAGCTTTGAACCGCCGGAAATGGAAGGCGAGATGACGGTGATCACCGGAACTGCACCGGTTGTGACGATGCGGGATTATCAGAAAGAGGTGACCGCCTACAGCCGGGGACGCGGAAGAGTGTTCTGCACGTTAAAGGGATATGAGCCGTGCCACAACGCAGAGGAAGTCATTGAGGAGATCGGCTACGATTCCGAAAAAGACCTGGAAAACCCGACGGGCTCCGTTTTCTGTGCCCACGGGGCAGGCTTTGTCGTTCCTTGGAATGAGGTGGAAGACTATATGCATCTGGAATACACGCTGGAACATCCAGACACGGAAGATGGTCCGTCCGCGGCGGGAGCAGAGCCAGACAGCGGCGCAGCGTTCCCGCAGAAAGCAAAAAAAGCATCCGACCGCGTGCCGATAGCAGCTTCCCTGCAGGAGGCAAAAGAGCTGGAAGAAATCTTTACGAGAACATACGGCAAGGTCGAGCGGAAGCGCGCCGGTTTTGAGCGGCGGACCCGGCCGGTCACATCGTCATCCGGCATCGGAGATCCGAAATATACGAAAACCAGCCGCCCGAAGGAGCCACAGGAAGAATATTTGCTGGTGGACGGCTACAACATTATTTTTGCCTGGGATGATCTGAATGAGTTGGCGAAGTACAACATTGAGAGTGCCAGAGGCAAGCTGATGGACATCCTGTCCAATTATCAGGGATATAAGAAAATGACGCTGATTCTCGTCTTTGATGCCTACAAAGTAAAGGGCAATCAGGGTGAGGTCGGCATGTACCATAATATTCATGTCGTCTACACAAAAGAGGCGGAGACTGCCGACCAGTATATCGAGAAGACGGTACACAAGATCGGCCACAACGGAAATGTAACGGTAGCTTCCTCGGACGGCCTCGAGCAGATCATCATCATGGGAGCGGGCGCGAGACGTCTCTCCGCATGGGATCTGCGTGTCGAGATTGAACATACAAACGGCCAGATCCGGGAAAACTATCTGGAAAAGGAACAGAAAACGAAGTCGTATCTGTTGGAGAATGCCTCCGGTGAACTGGGAGACTTTTTGAAAGAGCTGGAAGAAGAGAGAAAAAAAGAGAGTAAAAAGAGCAAAGGAAAGGCTTAATATGAACTACGCAATCATACTATCGGGGGGAATCGGAACGAGAATGCAGATGGGGGATTTTCCGAAGCAGTATCTGGAAGTGGAAAAGAAACCGATTCTGATGTATACGCTGGAGCAGTTTCAGAAGAGTGATGCGGTCGGAAAAATCGTCATCGTGGCGGCAGACGCCTGGAGAGAGAGGGTCCGTACATGGATGGAAACGGACGGCATCACGAAGTTCCTCGCATTCGCGGATGCGGGGGACACGCGGCAGGAGTCCATTGCCAACGGTCTTGCTGTCTGCATGGAGGATTCCGCATCGGAGAACGACGGTGTGATCATCCATGATGCAGTGCGGCCGCTGGTGAGCGAAGCGCTGATTGCGGACTGCTTTGCGGCACTGGTCGACCATGAGGGCTGTATGCCGGTGCTGCCGATGAAGGATACGATTTACCAGAGCAGCGACGGAACGAAAATTGATCATCTGCTGGAGCGAAGCACCCTGTTTGCGGGTCAGGCACCGGAAGCATTCCGCTTGCATCCGTACGCGAAAATCAACCGGGAAGCATCGAAAGAAAAACTCGCCGAAACACGGGGAACGAGTGAGATCGCCTACCGCCACGGGCTGGATGTGGCGATGATCCCAGGCGATGAGCGGAACTTTAAGATTACGACGAGAAGCGATCTGGAGCGATTCTGTACGATAGTAGGAGGAGAGGCCAAATGAGAGCATACGAGCTGTATGGAGTCAATGATTTAAGACTGGAAGATATTGCGAAACCGGAAATTCCGGCGGGCTGGGTGCTGGTGCAGGTAAAGGCATCGGGCATCTGCAGTTCTGATATTCCACGGATTTTCACGAATGGAACGTACCACTTTCCGACGATTCCGGGCCACGAGTTTTCGGGCGTTGTCGCCACATGCGGAGAGGACGTGCCGGAGAACCGGGTTGGAAAACGGGTCGGCATTTTCCCGCTGATCCCGTGCCGTACCTGCCCGCAGTGCCAACAGAAAAAATATGAAATGTGTGAACACTACGATTACCTCGGATCCCGCCGGGACGGCGGCTTTGCAGAGTACGTGGCCGTGCCGGACTGGAATTTGATTGAACTGCCGGAGAAGGTAAGCTTCCGCGAGGCAGCCATGCTGGAGCCGCTTTCCGTAGCACTTCATGCCGTAAAACGAAGCGGTGTGAAGCCGGGCGACACGGCGGCGGTCATCGGAACCGGCATGATCGGCTTTGCGGCGGCCGCTTGGGCGGAAACACTCGGTGCCGAAACCGTGTATGTGGTCGGAAGAAGCGAAGAAAAGCGCGCGATTGCAGAGCAGATCCCGGGAATCACCTATGTGACAGAACAGGAGAGCGGGGAAATCCAGGCAGATGTCGTAGTCGAAGCCGTCGGAACACCGCAGGCCATCTCGAGCGCCGTTCTTCTTGCAAAACCGGGCGGAAGCATTGTACTGATGGGAAATCCATCCGGCGATCTTGCGATGGAAAAAAATGTGTACTGGCGGATCCTGCGCAAGCAGATTACCGTGACAGGAACATGGAATTCTTCTTATGAAAAAGACGAAGCCTGCGACTGGACAGAGGCACTCGATGCGCTTTTGAAGAAAAAAATTCCGGCAGAAGCACTGATGACACACTGTTTTCCGTCTGAACGACTGGTGGAAGGACTGGAACTGATGAAAAATCATAAAGAGCCATACTGTAAAGTGATGGTTTCGTGGGAGTAGAGAAAAAATGAGAAAAAGTCAGATATCAGCATCGATGATGTGCTCCAATCTTGTGGATCTGCAGGCGACGATCGATGTCTTTGAGAAGGAAAAAATAGAGTATCTTCATATCGATGTGATGGACGGCGAGTTTGTCCCGAACTTCGGGCTCGGCGTCGACTATATCCGCGGATTACGCGAACTGACGAACATTCCGCTGGATCTCCATCTGATGATCAAAAATCCGGAGTACAAGCTGCCGTGGATTGGCATTCACAAGGAGGACATTGTGACGATCCATTACGAGAGCACATTCCAGGTGC
>CAVLAW010000132.1:0-6793 GCA_963661155.1 Tidjanibacter massiliensis
ATAATGGCCTGGTATCCGCATACCTTCGCACACTGACCGCATTTGACGCATTTGTCCTGATCGATATAAGAACGTCCGTTGGTCCGATCCAGTGTAATGGCCTTCTTGGGACAGACTTCCACGCACGGATGTGCAAGACAGCCCTGGCAGCCTTCCGTGATCAGAACCCTTTTTTCATGACAAGCATTGCACGCAAATTTGATTACGTTGATCAGCGGCGGCGTGTAGTAGGTCTCCGCTTGATCTGCCAGCTGGATATTATCGGAGATCGGGGCATGCTCTGCCGCGCTTCTGCACGGGAGTCCCATCGCCAGACGCAGCCGCTCTCCTACAATCGCCCGCTCCAGAAATACATCGTTTCTGAAATTTCCAACCTCACCTGGAATAACACGGTAAGGAATTTCCTCTATGGTTTTCGCCACAGGAGAACCCACGTCATACGCCATTTTTGCCACTTCCGTAAAAATCGCATGGCGGATTTCCTGAATTCTTGTCTCTACTCCTCTCATTCTTTCTTCCTCCTGCTGTATTTTCCTCCGCAATTGTTTTATAAATTTTTCCGCTTTTTACCACTATACTTGATTTCAGAAGCCTTGTCATCGTTTTCCGGCAATTTTGTTAAATTTTTTTCAATCTTTTTCTGTTCTTTGCAAAGAAAAAACCTGCCGCTTCTGCTTTATTTCACAGAAGTGACAAGTTTCTTAACGTTTACCGCTCCCAGAGATCCGGGGCAAGTTCATCTTTTTTCATGCGCTGCATCAGTTCATCCACTACTGTTTTCGGGTTCTTGTTTTCAAAGAGAACCTGGTTGACTGCCTGAATGATCGGCGTTTCGATTCCAAATTTTTTCGACAGAGTCAGTCCCGCCTGTGCGGAATAGACACCCTCGACGATCATTTTGACCTCATCCATCGCCTGCTGCATCGTTCTGCCCTGGCCGATGAGGTATCCGGCTTTTCGGTTCCGGCTGTGCACGGAAGCACACGTTACGATCAGGTCACCGATGCCGGAGAGGCCGTAAAACGTTTCCGCATGGGCACCCATCGCCGTGCCGAGCCGTGCAATCTCCGCGATACCGCGGGTAATGAGGGCTGCTTTCGTATTGTCGCCGTAGCCGAGGCCGTCTGCCGTTCCGGCTGCCAGCGCAATAACATTTTTCAATGCTCCACCGAGTTCAATTCCCGTAATGTCCGGGCTTGTATAAACACGGAATACAGGACTCATAAAGACATTCTGCACGAAGAGTGCACTCTCGCGGTCGTGTGCGCCGACAACGATCGTGGTCGGCAGGCCGCGGCCTACCTCCTCCGCGTGGCTCGGCCCGGAGAGAACGACAACGTTGGCTCCCGGCACTTCCTCCTCGATGATCTGCGACATCGTCATCAGCGTATCAGCTTCCACGCCTTTCGCCACGTTGACAATCATCTGGCCCTTCGGGATATCCGCTGCATACTTTCGGCAGGTACTGCGCACGTATGGGGATGCTTTTGCCATCACCAGAATGTCTTTTCCGGAAAGCGAGCCGCGTACATCACATGTAAACTTCATCTCCTCCGGCAGTTTCACGCCCGGAAGCTTCGTCAGATGCTCTCTGTGTTCTTTTAAGCTCGCGATTTCCTTTTCATTTTCCGAGCAGATCGTCACGTCATGCCCGTTGTTGCAGAGCAGAAGGCCAAGGGCGGTTCCCCAGCTTCCGGCTCCGATAATACTTACCTTTGCCATATCTTATTTCTCCGACTTTTTGGATAAATACGTTTTCCGCTCCGTTCCCGCGATCAGGCGTTTGATGTTTGCCCGGTGTTCCCAGAAAGCGAGCACTGCGAGAAGTGCGATCACCACATACATCTCGTAGAGATACGGCGGCTGCAGATCGAAACATCCTGCCTGTCCCATGATAACGGCCATCGCAAAGAATACGATGTAAACCATCATGGAGCCGAGGGAAACAAAGTGGGTTACTGCAAGGTTCAGGAAAAACAGCGCTGCACAGACGAGCGTGATTCTCCAGTCAAACGAAATAATCAGTCCCGCGGTCGCAGCGATTCCTTTTCCGCCGCGGAAACCTAAGTAAAACGGGAAGTTGTGGCCGAGAATTGTTCCGGCCGCAGCATATACTGTCAACAGTTTCAGCATTTCCGGGTGCGACGCACCAAAAATCAGGCGCACGGTCAGTACCGCCAGAATACATTTGATGCAGTCACCGGCAAGCGTAATCGCGCCTGCCTTTTTTCCCAAAGTCCGGAGCGCGTTGGTCGTTCCTGCGTTTCCGCTGCCGTGTTCCCGGATATCGATTCCCTTCGTCCTTCCATAAATATATGAGGTCTGAAAAAGGCCAAACGCATATCCGATCAAAAGGCATATGATCCGTACCATAACTCTTTACTGCTCCTTCTCTTTTCGTTCTCTGATGATAAATTTCAGCGGTGTGCCGCGGAAGCCGAACGACTCTCTGATCTTGTTCTCCAGATATCTGACGTAGGAGAAGTGCATCAGCTCCTTGTCGTTGACGAAAATAACGAATGTCGGCGGTTTGACCGAAACCTGTGTCATGTAGTAAATTTTCAGTCGTTTTCCGCGGTCTGACGGCGGCTGCTGCATTGCCATCGCCTCGGTCAGAATTTCGTTCAGGACACCGGTCTGTACACGCAGGTTCTGGTACTGCAGAACCATGTCGATCGTCTCGAACAGTTTCGGAAGACGCTGTCCGGTCTTTGCAGAGATGAACAGAAGCTCTGCGTACGGCATGTACGCCAGGGTATTTCTTACTTTTTCGGTAAAACGGTAGATCGTCTTGTCATCTTTTTCGAGGGCATCCCACTTGTTGACTGCGATGATCATACCTTTTCCGCGCTCATGGGCGATGCCGGCAATTTTCGCATCCTGCTCGGTTACGCCCTCTGTAGCATCGATCAGAAGAACGACCACATCGGCGCGCTCTACAGCAGATACCGTACGGATAATGCTGTACCGCTCCAGCTCCTCTTTGATCTTGTTTTTCTTTCGAAGTCCTGCGGTATCAATGAAAACATACTCATTTCCATTGTGCAGGATTGTGGTATCGATCGCGTCACGCGTCGTTCCGGCGATGTCGGATACGATGACACGGTTCGATCCCAGCAGTTTATTGACGAGGGAAGATTTTCCTACGTTCGGTTTTCCCACGATCGCGATGCGCGGGATCTCGCTCTCTTCCTCGTTTTCCATCTCCGGATCAAAGTATCCGGTCACCTCATCGAGCATATCGCCGATGCCGAGCTTTCCGGATGCGGAAATGGCGTGCGGCTCGCCGATGCCGAGGTTATAGAATTCATAAACATCCATCATCTGACGGTCGAAATTGTCTACTTTGTTGACTACAAGGACAACCGGCTTGCGGCTTCTCCGGAGCATATCCGCTACTTTTGCGTCGGCATCGACAAGTCCCTGACGGACGTCGGTGATAAAGATGATGACATTTGCGGTGTCGATGGCGATCTGCGCCTGTTCTCTCATCTGTGAGAGGATGATATCTTTAGATTCCGGCTCAATACCGCCGGTGTCTACCAGCGTAAATTTGTGGTTCAGCCATTCTACGTCGGCATAAATACGGTCACGGGTTACACCCGGTGTATCTTTTACAATGGAAATATTGTCTCCGGCCAGTACATTAAACAGGGTGGATTTACCCACGTTCGGCCGGCCCACAATTGCTACAATCGGCTTGCTCATACATTGTTCTCCTTCTGTGTATCGTCTCCTGGTTTTCCTCCACAACGGCTTTCACCAGGTCTCTGCCCGGCTCATCCACGATCTGTACCGGTGTTCCGAGGCGCTCTTCCACCTCTTCGACCGTCACATCGTCGAGAAAGACGTTTTTTCCTGAACGGAGCATATTGCACGGAAGCAGCAGGCAGTCGCCAAGGTCTCTTCCCTCCAGCTGCTCCATCAGATCCTTTCCGGTAATTAGACCGGATACGGTAATGGATTCCCCAAAGAAATTGTTGATAATCGTGATCACATCCGCCTGTACATTCGGATATTTCTCACGAATTTTCTGCATGTGTTTTTCCAACGACGGCGCCGCAGCTTTTCCGGTCGCAATCGTTACATGGCGGTGACGGTCGTCTCCTTCCCGTTTGGCGAGTTCTTCCGCAACCTCGTCCTCCAGAAGACGGAGCATTCCCACTCCGTTTTCTAACTGGATATAGCCATCGTAATTATCCTCTTCCGGGATCGGCTCTCCTGCCAGCAGATACCATTCGTCGCCGGCATGAATGAAGTGAAGTCCCCACTTTTTATACAGCTTCTTCTGCCATTTGTGGATGGTGGCAAGAACTTCTTTTGCATCCTCCTTCGTAAACGGCTCAAGCGGTGCCAGCCCGTCGCGGTACTTGGAAAGTCCGACCGGGACAACCGAAACACTCTTTAAATGCGGCAGATACTTGGACAGATCCGAAATGCTCCGCTCGAGTTCCGCGCCGTCGTTGTATCCTTTGCAGAGTACAATCTGACCGTTCATCTCGATGCCCGCCTCGTAAAGGCGCTGTACTTTCGGGAAAATGTCACCCGCGAAACGGTTGTGCAGCATTTTGCAGCGAAGCTCCGGGTTCGTCGCCTGGAACGAGATATTGATCGGCGCCAGATGGTAGCGGATAATCCGGTCGATATCGTGATCGCTCATGTTGGTCAGTGTAATATAGTTTCCCTGCAGGAAGGACAGACGCGAATCGTCATCCTTAAAGTACAAGGTGGGACGCATTCCCGGCGGCATCTGATCGATGAAGCAGAAAATGCAGTTGTTGCTGCAGGAACGGTACTGATCCATGAACTCGTTCTCAAACGTAATTCCGATTTCCTCGTCGTACTCTTTTTCGATTTCCAGGTCCCATTCTTCCCCGTTTTTCTTCCGGATCGTGAGTTCCAGATAGGAGTCGTTGGTCTGGAAATGGTAATCGAAAACATCCTCGATTTCTTCCCCGTTTACCATGAGAAGCTCATCGCCTGGTTCCAGCTCGAGTTCTTCCGCAATACTGCCCGGTTCTATTTTCTTAATAATGTGTTTCGTCTTTTTCTTCACAGATATTTCGTTATGGCCTTTCCTTTTTCCTTCTATATTCTGTCCCCAAAATGGCATAACTTTCGTATACCCTGCGGACATTCATCCATTATAATAACAACAACCTGCACAAAAAGCAAGGATTCTTTCGTTTTTTGCTTGACGCGCCCTTCGTTTCGATGATATAAATAGGAAGAAAAAGCTTTGTAAAATATGTCGATTACTGGAGGTTTGTATGGCTAATTTAGATTTACTTGAAAGTTCCATTCCGGTTGCACCGTTAAAGATTGCAGCTCTGCCGGGCAGTATGGAGATGGCAAAAAAGGTCGATGCGTATCTGGTACAGTTCCGGAAAGAGCTCTCCGAGCGCCGCAATGGGGTTTCGTTTTCCGGCTATTCCGAGGATTCTTTCCTGATTGACTGCGAATGCCCGCGTTTTGGTTCCGGCGAAGCAAAGGGAAAGATCAACGAGTCTGTCCGCGGTGCGGATCTTTACATTCTGGTGGATGTATGCAACTACAGCATCACCTACAAGGTATCCGGCTACGAAAATCACATGTCACCGGACGATCATTACCAGGATCTGAAACGTATCATCGCTGCCGCAACCGGTAAAGCACACCGGATCAACGTAATCATGCCTTTCATCTACGAAGGAAGACAGCACAAGCGTACCAAACGTGAGTCTCTCGACTGTGCACTTGCACTGCAGGAGCTGATGAACATGGGTGTTTCCAACTTCATCACGTTCGATGCACATGACCCGCGCGTGATGAATGCAATTCCGCTGGGCGGCTTCGACAACTTCATGCCAACCTACCAGTTTTTAAAAGCCCTTCTTCGTTCCGTTCCGGATCTGACGATCGACAACGATCATCTGATGATCATCAGCCCGGACGAGGGTGCGATGGCGCGTGCCGTATACTTCTCCAACGTGCTCGGCGTCGATATGGGAATGTTCTATAAGAGAAGAGATTACTCCACCATCGTAAACGGAAAGAACCCGATCGTGGCCCATGAGTTCCTCGGCGATTCTGTTGCAGGAAAAGACGTTGTCATCATCGACGATATGATCTCCTCCGGAGAGAGTATGCTCGACGTTGCAAAACAGGTCAAAGAACGCGGCGCAGATCACGTCTTTGTCTGCACCACCTTCGGCCTCTTCACCGACGGTCTTGAGAAATTCGATGCTTACTATGAGAAAGGCTACATCAGCAAAGTCATCACCACCGACCTGACCTACCGTACACCGGAACTCGTTTCCCGTCCATGGTATGAGCCGGCTGAGATGAGCAAATATATGGCAAGCATCATCGATACGCTGAACCACGACGTATCCGTTGCAAAAGTACAGTCTACGACAGAAAAAATCAACAAGCTGCTGGCAAAACACAAATAAGGTTGTGTCCGCCGGATTTTTACAGCAAAAAACGGGTCTGTTTTCCAGATCCGTTTTTTGCTGTTCTCTATTCTGTTTTTCACACCAGGGAAAGAAATGCCGCCAAGTTTCCGCGTTTTCCTTTTGATGCGCGGTGGGAATACAGGAAATCCGGGTTGCAGCAGGTGCAGAGGTTCGGCATGTGAATCTGCTCCTCCGGTACGCCCGCCGCAAGAAGAATCTGATGATTCGCTTCCCAGAGATTTAACTGGTATTTTCCGTTCGGTTTCTCGTAAAACAGCTTCGCATGTAGCTCTTCCGGGAACGCCGCACGGAACTCTTCGATTACGTCCACGCTCACTTCGTAGCAGTCCTGACAG
>CAVLAW010000133.1:0-6790 GCA_963661155.1 Tidjanibacter massiliensis
TGCCAGTGGAGGATACCGATTTCTCTCCGCCCGCCACTGCTGTTACGTTTCTTTTAACAATTCATCCCACCGCTTTAGAAGCGGGAGACTTCTTGTCTATTGATGTTAAATAGCTTTAAAAATATCTTTAGATAGAAGAAAAGACCACATAAATTTTATGCGGCCTTTGGTTTTATGCTGATAATTTTTTTCTTCCTTTTAATCTTCTTGCAGCTAAAACTTTTCTTCCACCTTTTGTGCTCATTCTTGCTCTGAATCCGTGAACTTTCGCTCTGGATCTTTTTTTCGGCTGAAATGTCATTTTCATAAGATAAGGCACCTCCTTTAAATTCTAATCAATAACTGCCTGCAAGGCAGTATTTCACTACATGTATGACAGAAAACATCATTTCAATTATATTCATAAACCCCTGTTTCGTCAACCCTAAAATCAATAATTTTCGCAGATTTTTTCAGGAAATACGGGGCTTCGGCGCGTTTTCTCCATGCCTTATTTTCGGGTTTTTCCACAAGTTATCCACATTGTCCGCCGTACACGTACAAATACCAGTTCGATTTTTGTGCTTTCCACACGATATCTTGTAACCGCAATCAACATTATCCACAATCTGTGGATAACCTTGTGGATAACTTTCGTTTTTGCTGTGTACAACATGTGGGCATTTCCAATTTTTCCAGTATTTACGCCATGTATAGTGTGCATAGAAGTTTTCCAGATTATACACATTCTGGTTTTTCACGTGCTCTTTCCACATTTTTATCAACAGGAGATTCCCAGTTATCCACAGAATATCCCAAATTTTATCAACAGCAGAATTTTTTACACATTCTGTGGATAAAAAAATAATTATCCACATTTTTGGGTTGAATAAAACGCCGTTTTATTATATCATATAGAAGTAAAAATGCGACTATTGGGGGAAAATCCCGTTTTTTTGACAGAAGTTATCCCCAAAAAGCAATGATTATAGAAGCGGAGCGACAGAAAAAGCATGGAAATCGTACAAGATAAATGGAAAGAAATACTGCAAAGAGTGCGGGACGAGCACGAATTATCTGAGATCTCCTTTACCACATGGATTGAACCACTTACCATCCATTTGGTCGAGGACAATCTGATCACGATCCTGGTTCCATCCGAAAAAATGGGCCTCGATTACGTGAGCAAAAAATATACTCTTCCTATTAAAGTGGCAATCGCGGAAATCACAGGCGTCAATTATGAGATCCGCTTTATTCTTCCTGAAGAGGCCAAACAGGAAAAGGCTCCTGCTCCCGTCCAGAAAAATCTTTATGTGCCGAATCTGAACCCAAAGTACACCTTTGATACGTTCGTGGTCGGCAGCAACAACAAATTTGCCCATGCAGCTTCTCTCGCCGTGGCCGAATCCCCGGGAGAAATCTACAATCCGCTGTTTTTATACGGTGGTGTTGGACTGGGCAAAACCCATCTGATGCACTCGATCGCACATTTTATTCTTCAGAAGAACCCATCTTCGCGGATTCTCTACGTAACGAGTGAAGAATTTACGAATGAAGTCATCGAGGCCATCCGAAACAGCAACAACACCGCAATGACCAAATTCCGTGAGAAATACCGCAATATCGACGTACTTCTCATCGATGATGTGCAGTTTATTATAGGAAAGGAATCAACACAGGAAGAGTTTTTCCATACCTTCAATACGCTGCACGGCGCCAATAAACAGATCATCCTTTCTTCGGATCGTCCGCCGAAGGATATGGATATCCTGGAAGACCGCATCCGTTCCCGTTTCGAATGGGGACTCCTTGCCGACATCCAGAGCCCGGATTACGAAACGCGAATCGCCATTCTCCGAAAAAAACAGGAGCTGGACGGCTATTCCGTCAGCGACGATGTGATCGAATACATCGCTTCCAATATCAAATCGAATATCCGTGAGCTGGAAGGCGCGCTCAACAAAATCATTGCATACGCAAACCTTGAAAAACGTGAAATCAACATTGATCTTGCAGAGCAGGTGCTGCGCGACATCATTTCCCCGAACGAGAAAAAGGTGATCACGCCGGAATTTATCATCGACACCGTTGCAGATCACTTCGATATTACGCCGTCCGATATTGTCGGCAGCAAGCGGAGCAGCAAAATCGTATTCCCGCGCCAGATCGCCATGTATCTGTGCCGTGAGATGCTCGACGCCCCGCTCACCGGAATCGGAAAAATGATGGGCGACCGCGACCACACCACTGTCATGCACGGCATCGAGAAGATCGAAAAAGAAATGAATGCCAAAGACAGTGTCCGCAACACGGTAGATATCTTAAAGAAGAAGATCAATCCGTCGAAATAAGCGGATCCGCCGTAACTCTGACAAAACGTTTCGAACGAACTGCATTTATAACAGAACTGCATTTATAACAGAACTACATTTATATAAGAAGAAACTCATCGGTTGCCAGGCTCTTATTTATACACAAACCGGTGTGGAAAGCCTGTGGATGAATTGTGGACAAATTTGGGGCCTGAAGTTATCAACATTTCATACACAGCCTCACGTTCGATTATTCACAGAGTTATACAGATCGATTTTTCCAGTATTTCCGCATTCTTGAAGAGGTTTTCCACATATCCACAGCCCCTACGACTAAGACTACGGATTTTTACTATATTTTTTCTTTATAAGCACACTCACCAAGCCGTGAGGAAAGGAGAGTTATCCACAATTATGAAATTAGTGTTCGACAAAGCAGACCTTGTAAAAAGCGTTGCCATTGCGATGAAAGCTGTTTCCGGTAAAACAACGATGCCGATCTTACAGTGCATTCTGATTGACGCATCTTCGAATCAGATCAAATTTACTTCGAACGATATGGAACTCGGAATCGAGACCATCGTCACAGGTATGATCTTAGAACGCGGTATTGTTGCTCTGGATGCAAAGATTTTCTCTGAAATCGTAAGAAAACTTCCGGATAATCAGGTTACAATAGAAACAGATGAAAATCTGGTAACTACGATTACGTGTGAAAAAGCAAAATTCAATATCCCGGGTCTTTCCGGTGAGGATTTTTCCTACTTGCCGATTCTGGAGACATCCGACTGTGTTTCGATTTCCCAGTTCACCTTAAAAGAACTGATCCGTCAGACCATTTTCTCCATTGCGGCCAATGAGAACAACAAACTGATGACCGGTGAGCTTTTCGAAATCAAAGACAACACACTTCGTGTCGTATCTCTGGACGGACACCGCATCGCGATCCGCAAAATTGAGCTGAAAGAGTCGTATCCGAACCGAAAAGTCGTTGTTCCTGGAAAAAACCTGAACGAAATCAGCAAAATTCTGTCCGGTGAGATGGATGATCAGATTGATCTTTACTTCTCGGAAAATCACATTATGTTCAAGTTCGATGACACAACTGTCGTTTCCCGACTGATCGACGGCGAATATTTCCGCATCGACCAGATGGTTTCGAGTGATTACGAGACAAAAGTGACGATCAACAAAAAAGAATTCTTAAGCTGTATCGACCGTGCGACACTTCTTGTCAAAGAAGGTGACAAAAAACCGATCATCATCGACATCCAGGATGGAGCGATGGAACTGCAGATCAATTCCGCAATGGGTTCCATGAAAGAGGAGATCGATATCACCAAAGAAGGCAAGGATATCATGATCGGTTTCAACCCGAAATTCCTGATCGACGCGCTGCGTGTCATTGACGATGAGGAAATTTCGATTTATCTGGTCAACCCGAAGGCTCCATGTTTCATCCGGAACGAGGAAGAAAGCTATATCTATCTGATTCTGCCGGTGAACTTCAATTCCGTGAGATAACTCACATAAGTTTGAAATCTGCCGGGCACTTTTCTGAAAGAACTTTCAGCGACGGATCAGCCACACAGGTTGAAAAACGCGAACTTACGTGATGAAAAGGCCGCGGCAGTGCAGGAGGAAAAAATGGAAATTATTACGCTGCGTGAAGATTACATCAAACTGGGCCAGGCTTTAAAAGCTGCGGCTCTGGTTGAGGACGGCGTGGAAGCAAAGCTCGTTATTAAAGACGGCGAAGTGACCGTAAACGGTGAGGTAGACACCCGCCGCGGCCGCAAGCTCTACGACGGAGATGTTGTCTGCTACAATGGAAATGAGATACAAATTAAAAAATAACGCTTAATTACTTAAGTTAAATTTTCACGGATGACTGCTCATGTATATCAAATCTTTAGAACTGAAGAACTATCGAAATTATGAGAATCTATGCATAAATATAAGCCCCGGAACGAATATTCTCTACGGCGACAATGCCCAGGGAAAGACGAATATTCTGGAGGCTTTATATCTCGCGGGTACGACAAAATCGCACCGCGGCAGCAAGGATCGCGAAATCATCCAGTTTGGCCGGGAGGAGGCCCATATCCGGATTATGGTCGAGCGGAACGGCAGCACGCATAGGATCGATATGCATCTGAAAAAAAATAAATCCAAGGGAATCGCCATCGATGGAGTTCCGATCCGCAAAGCGTCGGAACTTTTTGGCATTGTAAACATCGTGTTTTTCTCTCCGGAGGACCTGAATATCATCAAAAACGGCCCTGCGGAGCGGCGGCGTTTCCTGGACAGCGAAATCTGCCAATTGTCAAGACTGTATATGATCGAACTTGCCAATTATAATAAAGTGGTAGCGCAGAGAAACAAGCTGCTCAAAGAGATCTCGTTTTCGGGCAGGATGGCAGATACACTGGAAATCTGGGATGAGCAGATGATCCGCTATGGAACAAGCATTATTTCCGAACGGAAAAAAATTATCAGCCGCCTGAATGAAATTCTTTCCGGGATCCACCAGAATCTGACCGGCGGAAAGGAGCAGATTCTGATTACCTATGAACCGAACGTGTCGGAGGAAGCTTTCGGCGATGAGTTAAAAGCCGGAAGAGAGCGCGATCTGCGCTTCGGCCAGTCCTACACAGGGCCGCACCGGGATGATTTCTGTGTGCGGGTCAACGACATTGATATCCGTAAATACGGTTCTCAGGGGCAGCAGAGGACGGCTGCGCTTTCGCTGAAGCTGGCGGAGATCCATCTGGTGGAAGAGGAAATTCACGATACACCGGTATTACTGCTGGATGATGTTTTGTCGGAGCTGGACAGCAGCCGGCAGAATTATCTTCTGCAGAGCATTCACAGCATACAGACACTGATTACCTGTACCGGCCTGGACGAGTTTGTCGAAAATCAGTTTGAGGCAAACAGAGTTTTCCAGGTGGTTGAGGGGTCTGTGTTTCATAAAGAAACAGGAGGAATCTAAATGAGTACAGAGAATATGGAAAAGACAGAGTATGGTGCAGACCAGATTCAGATTCTGGAGGGTCTGGAAGCCGTACGGAAGCGCCCAGGTATGTATATCGGCAGTACCTCCGCACGGGGACTTCACCATCTGGTCTATGAGATTGTCGACAACTCGGTAGACGAGGCGCTGGCAGGATACTGCAAAAATATTGACGTTACGATCAACCCGGACAACTCCATCACCGTCATCGACGATGGCCGTGGTATTCCGGTCGGCATCAACCACAAGTCGGGCCTTCCGGCCGTTGAGGTTGTCTTTACGGTGCTGCACGCGGGCGGAAAGTTCGGCGGCGGAGGATACAAGGTATCCGGCGGTCTGCACGGCGTTGGTGCATCCGTTGTAAACGCACTGTCTACCTGGCTGGAGGTTCGCGTTTATCACGAAGGCAAGGTTTACTTCCAGCGGTATGAGCGCGGAAAAACCATGAATAAACTGGAGGTGATCGATACCTGTCCGATGGAGAAAACAGGTACCGAGGTTCATTTCCTGCCGGATGACACGATGTTCGAGGAGACGGTCTACGATTATGACGTCTTAAAGACGAGACTTCGCGAGACCGCATTCCTGACGAAAGGACTGCGCATCGTTCTGCGCGACCTGCGCACCGACCCGGTTGTGGAGAGAGCATTCCACTACGAGGGCGGCATCAAGGAATTTGTCAGCTACCTGAACAAGAGCAAAACGGCGCTCTACCCGGACATCATCTACTGCGAGGGAGAAAGAGACGGCGTTCTCGTTGAGGTTGCGATGCAGCACAACGATTCCTATCAGGAAAATACGTACGGTTTTGTCAACAACATTACGACGCCGGAGGGCGGTACCCATATCGTGGGCTTTCGGAATGCGCTGACCAAAACCTTTAATGAATATGCAAGATCCAACAAACTGTTAAAAGACAGCGAGCCGAACCTGACCGGAGAAGATATCCGTGAGGGTATGACGGCGATTGTCAGCATCAAAATCGAGGAGCCGCAGTTCGAGGGCCAGACGAAGCAGAAGCTCGGCAACAGCGAGGCGAGAGGAGCCGTCGACAATATCGTGAGCACCCAGCTTGAGCTGTTCCTGGAGCAGAACCCGACGGTTGCCAAGACGATCGTTGAAAAATCCCTGCTTTCCCAGCGTGCAAGAGAGGCCGCAAGAAAAGCGCGTGATCTGACGAGAAGAAAATCCGCACTGGACGGAATGTCCCTGCCTGGAAAACTGGCAGACTGCACCGACAAGGATCCGAAAAACTGTGAGATCTTCCTGGTCGAGGGAGATTCCGCGGGCGGTTCCGCAAAATCCGCGAGAAGCCGTGCGACGCAGGCCATCCTGCCTCTGCGTGGAAAAATCCTGAACGTAGAGAAAGCACGTCTCGATAAAATTTATGCCAATGCCGAGATCAAAGCGATGATCACGGCATTCGGAACCGGAATCCACGACGATTTCGATATCACAAAGCTGCGCTACGACAAGATCA
>CAVLAW010000134.1:0-1834 GCA_963661155.1 Tidjanibacter massiliensis
AGAATAGATTTCGTACGAACGATCGTGTACAGGATGTACGGACCGGTGTTTCCCTCGAAGGAAGTGAATCTCTCTACATCGAATACATAATCTTTCGATGCCTGGTTGGACAGGTCACCATATTTGATTGCGGAAAGTCCGACGATCTGTGCGGTTCCTCTTGCGTCGGTATCTTTTACGCTACGGTTCTCCACGATTTTCTTGTACATCTCGTCGTTGATCTCGCCGATCAGACGCTCCAGACGCATCACACCGCCCTCACGAGTCTTGAACGGTTTTCCGTCTTTTCCGTTCATCGTACCAAAACCGATAAAGGAAAGAACGGTATCGTCATTCACGAGTTTTGCTTTTCTTGCACAGCGGAAGCACTGTACAAAGTGAAGCTCCTGACGTTTGTCTGCCAGATAGCAGATCTCGTCCGGCTGGTACAGTTTCATACGCTGGATGATGGTTGCCAGGTCTGTTGTATCGTACAGCGCTGCTCCATCGGATTTTAAGATCATGCACGGCGGGATCTCTTTTGTATCGGTCTCTTCTTTGACATCAACAACGAGCGCGCCCTGGTCATAATGTGCATAACCATTGTCTTTCAGGTAATCTACCATATCCGGGATGTACTCCTGTGCATCGGACTCACCCATCCACAGATCGAAGTGGACATCGAGGTTGCCATAGTTCTTTTTCAGATCGGTAACGGAAACGTTCATAATGTGTTTCCAGATCGCACGGTATCCTCTTCTGCCCTGCTGCAGCTCTCTTGTCGCCTCAAGTGCGCGTTTTTTGTAATTCTCGTCCTCTTTCGATTTACCGCTTGCGCAAGGATAAATCTCCTCAAGCTCGCTGATGGTAAACGGAGCTTCCTCCGGGTATTCTCCCTCATAGGAATCATCAAAATATACAAGCTCCGGGTGGCGCTCCTGCAGTTCGGTGATAATAAGACCCATCTGCAGTCCCCAGTCTCCCAGATGAACATCACCGATCATGTTATGGCCCATGAAGCGTCCCATACGCTTGATGCTCTCGCCGATGATGGCTGAACGAAGATGGCCGACATGAAGCGGTTTTGCCACGTTTGCTCCGCCGTAATCTACGATGATGGTTTTCGGATTTTTGACTTTCTCTACAGAAAGATCTTCGTCATTCTGCATTTTGGAAAGATAATCTGCCAGAAATTCCGGGTTTACTTTCAGGTTGATGAATCCCGGTTTTACGGCTTCGATTTCGCCGATCACGCTGTGATCCGTAATTTTCTCTACGACTGCCTCAGCAAGCTGGATCGGTGCTTTGTGGTATGCTTTCGCTGCTGCCATCGCGCCGTTGCACTGGTATTCACACAGATCCGGGCGGTTGGAAACGGAAACCCTTGCATAGGACGGGTCCATCTCCGCAGCGGTAAAGGCTTTTACCAGCTCTTCCTGAATAAGATCGATCAGTTTTTTCATAACGTTTCCCTCATTTTCTTCTTTACTGCAGAATCATCTGCTCTGCGTTCTGCTTCCGCGCGCTGCGCCGGGCTTCTTCCTCTTCCTTGATGCCGCTTTTCTGGTAGCAGTACTGGATGATGTCTCTTCTTCGGATAATGCCGATGAAGATTCCCTCGTCATCCACAACCGGAACGAAATTCTGCCGCATAGACATCTCAATCAGGTCCTCGATGTTGCTGTTGATGTTGACGGATTCATAATTCCACCGTTTCGGAACCTGCCAGAGCGGGATATCTTCTGCCTCATGGTAATTCAGCAGATACCGTTCTTTTACGATGCGGAGCAGATCTCCTTCCGTCAGCGTTCCCACGTAGCATCCCTTTTTGTTCAGCACAGGAACTGCCGTGTAT
>CAVLAW010000134.1:1844-4196 GCA_963661155.1 Tidjanibacter massiliensis
GCCGTGTATTTATGATATTCCATCTTTTCAATGGCCTGCCGAAGTGAGCAGTCATCATACAGATAAGCCGTTTCACTTTTCGGTGTGATAAAAAACAATATATTCATTCGCATGTACTCCTTTTTCCTTGGTCATACTCTGATCTGATTATACCATAGACGAATGTGAAATGTCTTTGAATCTTTCTTATATTTTCATAAACATACCGAACCGGAAACTTGAATGCCCCTTTGCCGCGCCGCAAATTGCGCTTATTTTCCAGTATAACCGACTTTCTTCAAAAAGTAAAGATCCTAAGTTGCATCCGCATATGGCATAAAAGACAAAACCGCGCAGATGCAAAATATCTGCACCCGCACGGTTTCGTCCTCAGATCTTCATTTTTCTATTCTCTTCGCAGCGCATCAATCGGGTTCAGGTTCGCTGCTTTTACCGACGGCAGCAGTCCGAATACGATACCAATCACCATCGAGAATACCACGGAGAAGATGATCGCCGGAATGCTGATCGCCACAGGTGTCTGCGATACCTTCGAGATAACCTGCGCCATGATAATGCCGCCCAGCACGCCGAGCAGTCCGCCAATGCTCGTAAGCACCGCCGCCTCCGTCAGGAACTGGAACAGGATTCTGCGTTTTCTCGCACCGATCGCCTTTTTCAGACCGATCTCACTCGTACGCTCGGTTACGGATACCAGCATAATGTTCATAACGCCGATACCGCCGACCAGCAGGGAAATGCTGGCGATCCAGATGAGCTGCTGGTTCGTGCTCTGGCCTAACTCCTGCAGGCTCTTTGCTTTCTCCAGCAGATCCTCTGCCTGATAGGAAAGAGAATCGGTTGTGTTCGTCACGGATTCGTTCATGATCTCCGCTGTCTTCTTTCCGATGGTGCTCATATCCTCGGTCGTCGCCGCCATCACAACGGCGTTTTCCGGCTCGTCATACTGGAATACGATCGGCCAGCACACATCCGGCATCAGCACAAGCGGATAGGATTCCTGATTGTACGTATAGTAATCATCCCTGGAATTGATGACCGGCTGGAACGAATCGAATTTTTTTATCACGCCGACAACCGTGAACGGCTCGCCTGTGATCTCGATCGTTTTGCCGACCGGCGACTCATCCGGGAACAGGGTCAGCACGGCGGTGTCGTCGAGCAGGACAACTTTATGAATATCCGTGAAATCACTCTCCACAAAGCCGCGCCCCTGGTAAATCTGATATCCGCAGGTCGTCAGATAATTTTCATCCACGCCGAGTGCCTTCGCACTGTCCAGCGTTGTGTTTCCTTTTGCAATTCCGCTTACATACGTTCTTTCGGTGTAAAAGGACGCATTCTCGGCCGCATCCAGCTCACGGATGCGCTTTTTCTGATCGTCCGAGAGCTTCGATACGCCGCTCGGCAGTCCATTGCCCATCCAGTAATCGCCGTCGCCCTGCTTTAAGGTTACGGTCACGTTGTTGTTTCCGGCTCCGATCAGGTTCTGTTTGATCTGCTCATTCGTTCCCTTGATCGTGGAGACAATCGAGATGATCGACGCGATACCGATGATGATGCCCAGCATCGTGAGGAACGAGCGCATTTTGTGCGACCAGATTCCCTGAAAGGACAGTCTTACATTTTCTAACATGCTGCTCCTCCTTAACTGTTGTAGTAATCCGACGATGTAGATTCTTTCGTATCAGCTCCCTCAACAACGGATTTTCCGTACGGGAATGCGATGTAATCTTCTTCGGTAAGTCCACTCTTTACTTCGTAATAGCTGCTCCACAGAAGTTTTCCGGTTACGACATTCTGTTTCTTTAACTTACCTTCTTCGTCACGGATATAGACGAATTTCTGTCCGTTCTCCTCGCGGATGAATTCTTTGCTGACATACAGACCGTTGCCGTTCTCCACATCGGTGCCGACAGTCGTTGCAATTTCGATCCAGTCGCCGTTTTCAAAGCCGTCGCCGCCTTCCGGGATGACTGCCGTGAACGGATAGTAGGATGCTGGGGTCTCGCTGTAGGACGAATAATTTGTCGTCGGATACGGGGAAATCTCGGTTACGGTTGCTGTCGCAAACGCGCCGGAGGACCAGGATGTGACGTTGAGTTCATCGCCGACCTTTACCTGATCGAGGTAAGTCTCGCTTAAGTAGCCGCGCACATACAGACCTTCGTTTCCGCTGACCTGGATAAAGGCGCTTCCGTCGGTGGACGGATTCTCTGCATTTCCAACCTTCTTTACAACACCGCTGATCGTCGCTTTTACGGTCTGGGCATCCAGGGATTTCTGAGTATTTTTGACTTTGAGCTCCTCTTCCTTCTGATCCAGTTTCAGATCGCGGATCTGGCTCTCTTT
>CAVLAW010000134.1:4255-5074 GCA_963661155.1 Tidjanibacter massiliensis
AGTTCGTCTTTTGTATAGGTCATCTGCGTATCGTCGCCCGAAGTGCTGCTTCCATTATTTTCGTTATTTCCGGTGGATGCCGTGAACAGGGACTGTACCGATGCTTTTTCTCCGTAGAATACCGCTTTTGCTGTCGTCGGCACGGCTTCCGGTGCGTCCTCGCTCTGCGGTTCTGCTTCTGACGGGGCTTCCGTTGGAGTTTCTGTCGGGATCGGAGTCTCGCTTGGAACTGGTGCCTCGGTCGGAACTGGGGTTTCACTTGGAACCGGCTCGACAGTCGGAATCGGCGTTGTGCTCGGTTCCGGGCTGACTGTCGGATGCGGCGTTCCACTTGGCTCCAGAGTCGGCGTTGCACTTGGTGTCGGGGTAATGGTGCCCTCTTTTACTGTCACATTTGCGGTGCTGACTGCCATCGAGGTTCCCTTATCATTCTTTGCTGTTACTTCTACAGTATAAATTCCGGCGTCCTCTTTTGTGATGTTCTCTTTTTTGAAGACATCCTTATAGTCTCCGTCGATCGTCTTTCCGTTATGTTTCCAGACATACGTATATGTGACATCCTCTTCCGTATTTTCTGTGGAATCGGTGGTATCGCCCGGCTGTACAGTATCGTCCGATGGATTCTCCGTTTTCTTGTCGGTTTTATCTTCTGTTTTATCATCCGTCTTCTCTTCTGTGCCGTCCGCCTTGCTGTCCTCGCCGGAATCACCGGAAGTGTCATCCTCGGAAGGTTTCGCATCATCCGGCTTTTCTTCGGGCTCTTTTTTCTCATTGATTCCGATTTTCAGCTTCAGTTCCCCGCCCTCTGTCACTTCTGTA
>CAVLAW010000134.1:5084-6765 GCA_963661155.1 Tidjanibacter massiliensis
GTATTGACAAGCGGCGTGGTGATCTTTACGACTGGTGCATCGGCTGTCCCGGCTTCTTTCAGGCTCAGGA
Source organism: Tidjanibacter massiliensis (assembly GCA_963661155.1). Taxonomy (GTDB): domain Bacteria; phylum Bacillota; class Clostridia; order Lachnospirales; family Lachnospiraceae; genus Fusicatenibacter; species Fusicatenibacter massiliensis_A. Next base: position 5,155 of record CAVLAW010000134.1, read on the forward strand.
CTGCTTCAAACGAAGTTTCATATGCTTTTGCAATCTTCGTTCCATCCTGCTCCCAGACAGTTTCCAGTTCACCGGAAACTTTGTTTTCCTCATGGATTTCCAGGCGGAACCAGTATCCTTCGCTGTCCTCTTCTTTTTTCGTTCCCTTTTCGTCCGTATATCCTGCCATCTGATTCAGGAATCCGCCCGTCAGAACGGTTCCCGGTGCGCAGAGATAGGTGTACGGGTCATCCTGTGTTCCCTCCCCTTTATATGGTTTGGAACCAAACACGAGTTGATTCGTGCTGCTGTACAAAACCGCATCCTCATACGTCGGCTCCGGTTCCGGGGTCGGAATCGGGTCATCTGGAAAATCCGGGAAATCTGGAAAATCTGGATCTTCCGGGAAGTCCGGGTCTTCCGGGGTCAGCGGATTATCCGACACCGGCTTCGTCTTTTTCAGCTTTTCCAGTTCTTTTTCACTCTGCTGAATTTTCAGCTTTGTCTGCGCAAGCTGTAACTGCTGTGTCTCCAGATCCAGCTCGATCATGCTCGTGTCATATGTCATCAGCGTATCGCCGGCATTGACCGTATCACCCTCTTTGACAAGAACCTGGGAAATCGTCTCATTGTCGGAAAGATAAATGTTCTGGGAAGCGGTCGAGGTGATCTGACCCTCCATGTTCATGCTGTCTCCCCAGTAACCACTCGTAAAGTCACTGACCGGATACACTTTTACGGTCGACTTCTGCGCCTGACGGATGCCGTAATAACCGCCGACACTGACTCCACCCACGGCAACTGCTGTCACGACTGCAATCGCTGCTTTTTTTGCGGCTTGTCCTTTTTTCATGCTTCGGTCACCTCCTTCGATTTCATCATACCGTCGCGGATCTCCACGGTGCGCTCTGCCATCGAGGCGATCTCCGCATCATGCGTAATCATCAAGATACTGACACCCTCGTCGTTCAGGCTCTGGAACAATTCCATGACCTGTTCGCCGGAATGGGAATCGAGCGCTCCGGTCGGCTCATCGGCCAGCAGAATCTTCGGATGGTTGACGATCGCTCTTGCAATCGCCACACGCTGTTTCTGACCGCCGGAAAGCTGTGTCGGCTTGAAATCCATACGGTCGCCGAGACCCACACGTTCAAGGGCGATCGCCGCCCGCTCTCTTCGCTCTTTTTTCGGCACGCCCGCGTACGTCAGCGGCAGGCATACATTTTCCATCGCGCTCTGTCTTGAAAGAAGCTGGAAGTTCTGAAAAACGAAGCCGATTTTCTGCAGGCGGATATCCGACATCTGGTTGTCATTGCATTTGCTAATGTCCTGTCCGTCGAGGATCAGCCGTCCGCTCGTCGCCTGATCGAGGCAGCCGACGATGTTCATCAATGTTGTTTTTCCGGAACCGGATGGACCCATGATCGCAACGTACTCGCCTTCTTCCATGGAGAAGTTAATGTTTTTCAGAACCGGAACCGGGATTTTGCCCTGCATATATTCTTTACAGATATTCTCTAATTCCAGAATCACGGCTGCACCTCCCCGTCTTCTGCCGATCCGGCTTCCTGTGTATCCGCCGGTTCTGCTTCTACATTGTCAGCACCGCCGATCACGTTCGTCGTATCTTCT
>CAVLAW010000135.1:0-6751 GCA_963661155.1 Tidjanibacter massiliensis
GTCTGGCCATCATTCCCATGCAGAGGATCCACAGAAGAACCGTCTTTTTCCGGTGATACGTTTTGTTTTTACGCATAGAATACCCCATAGCCGAATCCATTATGATAACACTATATGGAAACTGCTATGGGGTTATGTCTTTTGTTTTTTTATTGAGTTCGGGTTGTTTTTTACTGTTCGTTGATAAGATCCAGCTCGCCGTTTGTCAGACCTCCGTCCTCCATATCACCGTTTTCGGTACTATTCTGGGTATTCTCACTCTGTAACGGTGCCGATACATTCGGATCCTCTGCTCCTGTCTCAGAACCTTCACCTGTCACACCGTCGGTGTCATCCGGAAATACGTTCAGATACGGCAGAAGCTCAGTGTAGATCTCTTTTGCAATCTCCTGCGCCAGCACGCTGTTTGCCTGATCTTCCACATCCGGCTCATCCACAACAACATAAACAACCGCTTTCGGATTTTCCACCGGCGCAAAGCCAAGGAAGGAAACAAGATATTTTCCATCTCCACGCGGATACTTCTGCGCGGTACCTGTTTTTCCACCCATGGTATAACCGGCAACCTTTGCACTCTGACCGGTTCCCTCGCGTACAGCTCTCTCGAGGAACGTTTTTAATTTATCACTGATTTCTGTTGAAACAGTCTGGCGCACCAGATTCGGCTCATTGCTCTCAACAACAGCTCCTGTATTGTCAGTAATGTTTTTCATCACATGCGGCTGATAATAATTCCCGCCGTTAATCAGAGAAGAAAAGGCTGCTGCCTGCTGAATCATCGTCACCGTATAGCCCTGTCCAAAGGTACACGTTGCAAGCTCGGTCGGTCCCATAGAATCCTCGTCGTGAAGCAGGCCGTATGCCTCGCCCGGCAGATCAATGCCCGTCCGGCTGCCGAAGCCGAAAATGCTCTGATACCGCAGGAACTCGGTCGCTCCCATCTTCTGTCCGATCTGCATCATACCGGCATTGCAGGAGTTTTTCAGCACATCCGCCGGTGTCTCCAGTCCATGGACTCCCGGATAGACTGCACAGCGGATCATCTGTCCGGCGATTGTCTCAAATCCCTCACAGTCAAACAGGGCATCATCATCAATCGCGTTGATGGAGTACGCCGCCGCCACATTCATCGGCTTCGCAGTCGAACCAGGCTCATACGTATCGGAAATACAGTAGTTTTTCCAGATGGTATTCAAAGCATCCATTGTCTCCTGATCGTTCATGCCATCAATTTCTTCCTGTGAATAAAACGGTGTCAGGTCTCTTGGATTGTTCAGGTCATACCAGTCGGAAGAATCCATGCCGAGGATTTCACCATTGTTTGGATCCATCACGACTACGCCGATGTTCTTTGCCGCTTTCGTCCTGCGGTTCGTCTCCGTATCCGACTCGTCGGCACCATTCTGGACATTAATTTTCTCGTTATAGTTCTCAATCGCTGTGCGGATGATCTTCTGAACATTCACATCAATCGTCGTCACCACGTTTTTGCCCGGCTGTGCCTCAATGATCGTCTGCTCCATGTCCGCATCGTCGTTGTAGTAACCGAACTGGCGGCCGTTCACACCGTTTAAGATGCTGGAATAATAGCCTTCAATTCCCCAGTCAGCGGTATCACCCGAATACGTAAAGCCGACCAGATCGCATGCAAGTGAGTTTAACGGATACGTTCTCTGATATGATTCTTCGAACCAGACACCGCGGATCTTGGCACGGTATGCTTTTTCCGCCTGCTCCGTCTTATTAAGTTCTTTGTTCTTTTTGTCTGCGTACTCGTCCACATAGGCCTCAAACGCCTTTTTCGCGTCCATCGAAACGCCCCGCGCGACAACCTGATACTGGCTTTCCTTTGTTTTTTCATCGGTCAGACGTTCACGGATATCCGTTTCATCGAGTCCGAAATATTCCACTAGGGCCGCCACCGTCGGGTCAACGTACGGCTGCGTATCCTGTTTTTCTTCATTTTTGACCGTCGTATTGGCGACCTGGCAGTCCAGAACGACATTGTAGACCTTCACGCTTGTCGCCAGAATCGTTCCGTTGCGGTCCGTAATATTTCCCCGCTGGAACGGAATTGTCCTGCTGTCGTAGGACTGCTGGGTCTGACTTAAGACCTGTCTTTCGTATTTTTCTCCTTTTATGGCATTCACATACGTAATGTCAAGCGCTAAAGCAACAAAAACCAGCATCACTCCCAAAAAGAGTGCTACCAGTTTTCTGCTCATCCGCCCGCTTGTCTTCCGTCTCCGGAATGCCCCGCTTTGTCTTTTTTTCTTTTTCTGTTTACTCACGTTTTCACCTATTTCGCATCCGGAACATCCTGATACTGTCTCACATAGCTGTTTTCTGAATCATCGAAATAAATTACCTGGGACTCGTCTGCATATTTCATGCCGAGCCGGTTCTGTGCGGCTTCTTTGATTGCCTCAAGATCCTGAGATGCAACCGTTGTATTGTAATAGGCATCATTGTCTGCCTTCAGATCGCTTAATTCTTTTTCCTTGCTGGTGATGTTCTCCGCCTGCGTGGTAACCACAGTCTGCAGTTTGACATACGCAACACACGCCGCGACACACAGTGTGCAGACAATGGCAAGAAAAATCGCATAGCCCGCGCTGATCTGTGTCGCGCGTGCGCGGTTTCTTCTTGTCTGGCTGCTCACACCCGGTTTTAGAGGCTGCGCTACCTGCGGCTCTTCCTGTGGCTGTGCCGCAAGATGCCGTACCGCGTTTCCGTCTTCAAACGTATCTGGCGTATAACGATTCGTTCTATCTGTCGAATTTACCCTTCCATCTGCCCGTCTGGCCATAACTTTTTTGTCTCCTTCGTGCCGAGCCGTCACACTTTTCGTTCAAAGACGCGCAGCTTTGCGCTCTTGGAACGGGGATTTGTTTCCATTTCCTCTTCTCCCGGCAAGATCGGTTTCCGAGTTACAACGGTTCCCTTGGACTTCTTCCCGCATACGCAGACCGGAAATTCCGGCGGACACGTACATGGATGCTCGTTTTTTCTGAAAATGTTTTTTACGATACGGTCTTCCAGTGAATGAAAGGTGATGACACAGAGTCTTCCACCGTCATTTAAGAGATCAATCATGCCGTCCAGTGATTCCGAAAGAACAGTAAGTTCCTGGTTCACTTCGATACGGATAGCCTGAAAGGTTCTCTTGGCCGGATGGCCGCCCGTCGCCCTTATTTTTGCCGGAATCGAGCGCTTGATGATTTCGATTAACTCCCCAGTTGTTCGAATCGGCGCCTGCTGCCGGCTTACGCATATATTGTGTGCAATTTTTCTTGCAAAACGCTCTTCTCCATATTCATGGAGAATACGCGAAAGATTCTCTTCGCTGTAATCGTTCACTACTTCGTACGCGGAAAGAGCATTTCTCTGATCCATCCGCATATCCAGCGGAACATCCTCACGGTATGTGAATCCACGCTCTGCATTATCGAGCTGATAAGAAGAAACTCCCAGATCCAGCAGAATTCCGTCTACCCCGGTGACTCCGATTTCGGCAAGACGCGGAACCATATCGCAATAATTGCTGCGGATAATGGTGACCTGGTTCTTGTAAGGTTCCAGGCGTTTACCCGCAGCAGCTATCGCAGCTTCATCCTGATCTATGCCTATTAATCTCCCCGTGGCAGATAAGCGCTCACATATATGACTGGAATGTCCAGCGCCTCCCAACGTCCCGTCTACGTAGATTCCGTCCGGTTTTATCTTAAGGTTTTCAATGGTTTCATTCAGTAATACTGATGTATGTGAAAATTCCATGGTCATCTCCTGTATCCCAACGAAACAGATCAGATCACAATGCCCATCTCCTCCATAGATTCGGCGATGGCATCCATATCATCATAATTGCTGTTTTCGTTCCATTTTTCCTTGCTCCAGATTTCAATCCGGTTGATATTTCCGGTAAGGACTACATCTTTTTCAAGACCAGCAAATTCCCGCAACGTTGCCGGTACGAGAATTCTCCCCTGCTTGTCCAGTTCACATGATGCAGCACCTGCTACAAAGAAACGGGAAAAAGTTCTGGCGTTTTTGTTTGTAAGTGGTAAGGCTCTCAGCTTCTCTTCAAAGGCAACCCATTCGTCATTTGGGTAAATGGAAAGGCATCCGTCCAATCCCTTCGTCAGTACGAACTCTTCTCCCAACTGTTCCCTGAACTTGGCTGGTATGATCAATCTTCCCTTCGCGTCAATCGTATGATTGTACTCTCCCATGAACATAACGAAAACCCTCTTATCACCTGAAATGGCGGTCTCCCCACGCACCACTTCATGTACGCGCTCATGGCCGGACTGCCACACCCGCTCCACAACGCACCACTTTTCACCACTTTCTACCACTTATGTTTTTATTCTATATCAACTCAGGGAAAATAGCAAGGTCTTTTTTCTATTTCATTTTTAAGAATTTCCCCAAAATGTAGCATTTTTATACGCATTTTCCGCCTTTTTTATACCAATATTGTATCAATTCTGCACGCAAAAAAGGGAAAACCATGCGTAACGGTTCTCCCTTTTGCTGTATCTTTATTCTGTTTTCTCCGCCGGAGCTGACTCCTCTGGATGGGCTTTTTCCCCACCGGCGGCGATTTTCTTTCGTTTCCAAACCACTGCGATGGTACATCCCACCACAAGGCATCCCGAAAGGAGCTGGGAAACAGGAATTCCCACCACCGGAAGCAGAAGCTGGTCGGTGCGGAGACCTTCGATCCAGATTCTTCCAAGTCCGTATCCGATCAGATAACGGAGGAAAACTTCGCCATCGAATTTTTTTCTTTTCCGGAACCAGAAGAGAAAAAGCAGGACACCCACATTCCATAAACTTTCATATAAAAAGGTGGGATGCACCTGAATATATTCGACTCCGTTTACCGTCACCGCGTGATCCCACATCTTCTGTGTGATCTCATTGGCACGGACAGCGGAGACCGGAAGCTGCATCGCAAACAGATTGTTGGTGTAATCGCCGAATGCCTCACGGTTGAAGAAGTTTCCCCACCGTCCCATGATCTGGCCGAACACGATGCTCATGCTTGCGGTATCCATTAAAAGGCCGAAGCTCTTTTTCTTTTTTCTGCTGTAGATCACCACCGCGATGCAGGCACCGATGATGCCGCCGTAAATCGCAAGACCGCCCTGGCGGATATTGAAGATGCTGGGGAGATCATCCTTATAATAATCCCAGGCGAATACGACGTAATAAATCCGCGCTCCGACAATGCCGGCTGCGATGCCGATCATCGCAAGATCGAGGTACTGCTCCGGGTCCTGTCCCGTCCGCTTTGCCTCTTTCTCGGCAATCCAGATCGCAATCATCATACCCGTTACGATCACAATGCCGTAATAAGCGATGGAAAATCCGAAAATGCTGATATTTTTTCCCACATGATCGAGATAGATCCCGAGATTGGGGAAATTAATTTCCATATCCATAGGTTCTGTTCTTTCCGCGTTCCCGCATTAAACGTTGAAACGGAACAGGATCACATCGCCGTCGCGGACAACGTAATCTTTTCCTTCCATACGAACGAGGCCTTTCTCTCTTGCTCCTGCGTAGGAACCGCAGTCGAGCAGATCCTGATAGTTGACAACCTCTGCCTTGATGAATCCGCGTTCGAAGTCGGTGTGGATCTTTCCGGCTGCCTGTGGTGCTTTCGTGCCGACTTTGATGGTCCATGCACGGGTCTCATCCTCTCCTGCGGTGAGGAAACTCATGAGGCCGAGCAAACGGTAGCTTGCTGCGATCAGTTTTTCCAAGCCAGACTCGGTAAGACCGAGATCCTCGAGGAACATCTTCTTCTCATCCTCTTCGAGTTCGGAGATTTCTGCCTCGATCTCAGCACAGATAACGAATACTTCGCTGTTGTGCTCTTTTGCATATTCGCGGACAGACTGTACGTAGGAGTTGTTTGCTCCGTCGTCTGCGAGGTCATCCTCTGCTACGTTTGCTGCGTAGATGACCGGTTTGCTGGTCAGCAGGTTGTACTCTGCAATCCATTTTTCCTCGTCCTCGTTCTGAATCTCCATCAGAATAGCATCTTTTCCGTCCTCAAGCAGTTTTTTCAGGCGCTCCTGGAATTCGAGCTCTTTGGCTGCCTCTTTGTCCATTCTTGCAGATTTTGCAGTCTTGGACATACGGCGCTCCAGTACCTCAAGGTCGGCGAAGATCAGCTCGAGGTCGATGGTCTCGATGTCGCGGAGCGAATCGATGCTGCCGTCTACGTGGATGACGTTCGGGTCTTCGAAACATCTGACAACGTGAACGATGGCATCTACCTCACGGATGTTGGCGAGGAACTGGTTTCCAAGACCCTCTCCTTTGGATGCTCCTTTTACCAGACCTGCGATGTCAACGAACTCGATGACTGCCGGTGTTACTTTCTTGGACTGATAGAAATCGCCGAGCTGCTGCAGACGTTTGTCCGGAACCGGCACGATACCGACGTTCGGATCGATCGTACAGAACGGATAGTTCGCGCTCTCTGCTCCTGCTTTGGTCAGGGAATTGAAAAGTGTACTTTTTCCGACGTTCGGAAGTCCCACAATGCCTAATTTCATGGTAATCTATATCTCCTTTGTTTTTATTTTTCATTTTTCTTTCTAATGAGCCGAAAAGAGCCCAATGCAACTGTAAATTATAGCACACGGACTCTTTGATTTCAACGTATTTTAATCCTTCTCAGAGATTTCGCTTTTAACTTTTGGGTTCATGCATTTTTATAAAAAATCTATTT
>CAVLAW010000136.1:0-6704 GCA_963661155.1 Tidjanibacter massiliensis
TTGTAATGTTTTGGTCAAACTCATTATACATCAGAAAGCCCTGTACGATATTTTTCATGAAAAAGTTGTAAAGTGGTGTGTTATAAAAAGAAGAAAAGAAAACAGAACAAATGTTTGCATAACACGCGGCGGTGTGCTATAATGAGAATCAACGAGAGAACATTCCTGTCCCTTCGGCGGGCGGGATTCAAATAAGTAAGAGGAACAGTTATGGCAGAGAAAAAAGAGTTTATCAGAATACGGGGAGCCAGGGAAAATAACCTGAAAGAACTGAATGTCGATATCCCCAGAAACCAGTTTGTGGTATTTACCGGCCTGAGTGGTTCGGGAAAGAGTTCGCTTGCGTTTGATACGATCTACGCGGAGGGTCAGCGGCGGTACATGGAGAGTCTTTCCTCCTATGCGCGCCAGTTCCTGGGCCAGATGGAAAAACCGAATGTGGACAGCATCGAGGGACTGCCGCCGGCTATCTCGATTGACCAGAAGTCGACGAACCGCAACCCGCGTTCCACCGTCGGAACCGTGACGGAGATTTACGATTACTTCCGTCTTTTATATGCGAGAATCGGCATTCCGCACTGCCCAAAATGCGGAAAAGTCATCAGCCGTCAGTCGGTTGATCAGATGGTAGACCAGATCATGGCACTTCCGGAGCGGACGAGAATCCAGCTTCTCGCTCCGGTGGTGCGCGGCCGAAAAGGAAGACACGAAAAGGTGCTGGAGCAGGCAAAACGGAGCGGTTATGTGCGTGTCGTGATCGACGGCAGCCAGTACGAACTGTCCGAGGAGATCACGCTGGATAAGAACCTGAAACACAACATTTCGATCATCGTAGACCGTCTTTCCGTAAAACCGGGCATCGAGAAACGTCTGACCGATTCCGTCGAGAATGTGCTGGACCTGGCGGACGGCCTTCTCGTGGTCGATACGATGGACGGAAACCAGCTCAATTTCAGCCAGAGCTTTTCCTGCCCGGACTGTGGCATCAGCATGGAGGAGATCGAGCCGAGAAGCTTCTCGTTCAACAACCCGTTCGGCGCCTGCCCGAGCTGTGCCGGTCTTGGCTACAAGATGGAGTTCGACGAGGATCTGATGATCCCGGACAAGACCGTCTCGATCGCGGACGGAGCCATCACGGTGCTCGGCTGGCAGTCCTGCACGGATAAATCCAGCTATACGAGAGCGATTCTCGATGCACTGGCAGAAGAGTATGATTTTTCCCTTTCTACACCGTTCTGCGAATATCCGAAGAAAATCCACGATATTCTGATCTATGGAACGAATGGAAAATCCGTCAAAGTCCACTACCGCGGCCAGCGCGGCGTCGGTGTGTACGATGTGGCGTTTGAGGGACTAATCAAGAATGTAGAGCGCCGCTACCGCGAGACCGGGTCGGATACTACAAAGCAGGAATACGAGACTTTCATGCGTGTGACCCCGTGCCAGGCGTGCCGCGGCCAGCGTCTGAAACCGACCTCGCTCGGTGTGACGGTCGGCGATAAAAATATTTTCGAGGTAACATCCCTTTCGATCGACAATCTGCAGGAGTTTATGAAGAACCTCGAACTCTCTGACCAGCAGCTGCTGATCGGAAAGCAGATCTTAAAAGAGATCCGTGCACGTGTGCGTTTCCTTGCGGATGTCGGACTGAATTATCTGACACTGGCGCGCGGAACGGCATCGCTCTCCGGCGGAGAGGCACAGAGAATCCGTCTGGCAACGCAGATTGGTTCCGGCCTGGTCGGTGTCGCTTATATCCTCGACGAGCCGAGCATCGGTCTGCACCAGAGGGACAATGACAAGCTTCTCGCAACATTGAAGCACCTGCGGGATCTCGGAAACAGTCTGATCGTCGTTGAGCACGATGAGGATACCATGCGTGCGGCAGACTGCGTCGTCGACATCGGACCGGGAGCCGGTGAGCACGGAGGTCAGCTTGTAGCGATCGGAACGGCGGAAGATCTGATGAAAAATCCGAACTCGATCACCGGAAAATACTTAAGCGGAGAGCTGAAAATTCCGGTTCCGGCGGAGCGCAGAAAGCCGACAGGCTGGCTGAAGGTGGTTGGAGCGAAGGAACACAATCTGAAAAACATCAATGTCAGTTTCCCGCTCGGCGTCATGACGTGTGTGACCGGTGTTTCCGGCTCGGGAAAAAGCTCGCTTGTCAATGAAATCCTGTACAAGCGTCTGGCAAGAGATCTGAACCGTGCGCGGACGATTCCGGGTGCGCACAAAGACATCATCGGCATGGAGCAGCTTGACAAGGTTATCGACATCGACCAGTCTCCGATCGGAAGAACGCCGCGTTCCAACCCGGCAACGTACACTGGACTGTTCGACCAGATCCGCGACCTGTTTGCAGCGACACAGGATGCCAAGGCGCGTGGTTACAAGAAGGGCAGATTCAGCTTCAACGTCAAGGGCGGCCGCTGTGAAGCCTGCGGCGGAGACGGTATCTTAAAGATTGAGATGCACTTCCTGCCGGATGTCTACGTTCCATGCGAGGTCTGCCATGGAAAACGGTACAACCGCGAGACGCTGGAAGTCAAATACAAAGGAAAGAGCATCTACGATGTCCTGAATATGACGGTCGAGGAGGCGCTGGAATTTTTCAAGCCGGTACCGTCGATTTTCCGGAAACTGCAGACACTGTACGATGTCGGCCTTTCCTATATCCGTCTCGGTCAGCCATCCACCACGCTGTCCGGCGGAGAAGCACAGCGCATCAAGCTCGCAGCGGAACTGAGCCGCCGCGGCACCGGAAAGACGATCTATATCCTCGATGAGCCGACGACGGGTCTTCACTTTGCAGATGTACACAAACTCGTGGAAATTCTGCACCGACTGTCGGAAGGCGGAAACACGGTGGTTGTCATTGAGCACAACCTGGATGTGATCAAAACAGCAGACTATATCATCGACATCGGCCCGGAGGGCGGAGACGGAGGCGGAACCGTGATTGCCTGCGGAACACCGGAAGAAGTGGCAAAGAGCCCGGTATCCTACACCGGAAAATATGTCGAAAAATATCTCTAAAAAATCCTTTTCATTTTAAAGGCTATTGTATATAATAAAAGGCGGGTTCAAAACACATTCGATTCTTCTGTGTTTCGAGTGATTTTGAACCCGAACTTATTCTATACGATCTGAAAATATGCTTGAAAAAGAGCGAAAAATAAAGAAAACAGGAAAGGGGATTACTATGGCTGCAACGACCGATATCGGAATTGATCTGGGGACGTCCAGCATCCTGGTCTATGCCAAGGGAAAAGGCATTGTATTAAAGGAGCCGTCTGTAGTTGCGTATGATAAAGATGCAGATAAAGTACGGGCAATTGGAGAAGAAGCGCGTCAGATGATCGGACGGACACCAGGCAATATTATGGCGGTCCGGCCTTTACGGCAGGGAGTGATTACAGACTTTCTGATCACCGAGCGCATGCTGCGCTACTTCATCCAGAAGGCAATGGGAAGAAAAGCGTTCCGCAAACCGAGAATCAGCATCTGCGTGCCGTCCGGTGTAACCGAAGTAGAGCGGAAGGCTGTCGAGGAGGCAACGTACCAGGCGGGAGCCCGGGAAGTGCTGATCGTGCCGGAGCCGGTGGCAGCGGCGATCGGATCCGGAATTGACATCACAAAACCGTGCGGAAATATGATTGTGGACATCGGCGGAGGAACGACAGACATCGCGGTGATTTCACTTGCGGGAACCGTTGTTTCCAATTCGATCAAGATCTCAGGTGAGACGTTTGATCAGGACATCATCCGCTATGTGCGCAAAACGTACAACGTATTCATCGGAGAACAGACCGCGGAGGCAGTAAAAATCCGCATCGGTTCCGCCTATCAGATGGCAGAAGAGAAGACGATGGAGATCAAGGGAAGAAACGTCATCACTGGACTTCCGACAACCGTTACGGTTTCGTCCGATGAAATTCGCGGCGCACTGGGCCTTACGACAAACCAGATCGCAGACGCGATCTGTGCCGTGCTGGAGAAGACACCGCCGGAGCTGGCATCCGACGTTTCCGACCGCGGCATTATCCTGACCGGAGGCGGAAGCCTTCTTGTGGGAATGGACGAGCTGATCCAGGAGCGAACCGGCATCAATACCGTGACAGCGGAAAATCCGGCCAGTGTGGTAGCACTTGGAACCGGTCAGTACCGCGAAGTGATGAATGAATTTGAAAGCCAGTTTTGATAAAAGATGAGTGAAAAAGAGAAAGTAGAAGGCTACGTAGAACACATTATTTTTCGAAATGAGGAAAACGGCTACACAGTCCTCAACCTGAGCCTGAAAGGGCGTGAGCTGACATGCGTCGGCACACTTCCAATGGTCGGGGAGGGCGAGCTGATCGAGGCTTCCGGAGACTATATTGAACATGCTACCTATGGGCAGCAGTTCCGCATTGAATCCTATGAGACGAAAGTCCCACAGGATTCTGTTGCATTGGAGCGGTATCTCGGCTCCGGTGCGATCAAAGGTGTGGGCGCGGCGCTGGCGGCAAGGATTGTGCGCCGATTCGGCGACGATACGCTCCGCATCATCGAAGAAGAGCCGGAGCGCCTCGCGGAAGTAAAGGGAATCAGCGAGCGGAAAGCGCGGGAAATTGCCCAGCAGGTAGCGGAAAAAGCAGAAATGCAGAATGCCATGATTTTCCTCTCGGGATACGGCATTGCGCTGAATCTGGGGGCGAAAATTTACCAGCAGTACGGGGATAATCTGTACCGGATTCTGAAAGAAAATCCTTATAAAATGGCGGATGATATTGCCGGAGTCGGTTTCCGCACCGCGGATGAAATTGCCGATAAGATTGGTATTGCCGTGGACAGCGAGTTCCGGATCAAGAGCGGTCTCTCCTACGTGCTGAATCAGGCAACTGCGGAGGGACACGTTTATCTGCCGGAGTCCGTGCTGCTTCGGAGAGGACAGGAACTCCTCGGCGTCGAGCCGGAGCGGATGCAGAAATATCTTCAGGATATGGCAATGGACAAAAAAGCGGTGATCCGTGAGCTTCCGTCCCCGACAAAGGACGGGGAACCGGTGCGCATTGTGTACGCCAGCCAGTATTATTTCCTGGAACTGAACACGGCGCGGATGCTGCATGAACTGAATATTACGTGCGAAGAGGACTGCGAGGCGATCGAAAAGAGGATCGGCCAGATTGAGAAACGGCACAGCATCGAGCTCGATGAGATGCAGAAAAAAGCCGTCATCGAGGCGGCCTGCAGCGGTCTCATGATCCTGACCGGAGGTCCTGGAACCGGAAAAACGACGACGATCAATGCGATGATTCATTATTTCGAGGCGGAAGGGCTGGATATTTTCCTTGCAGCACCGACGGGAAGAGCTGCCAAGCGTATGACAGAGGCGACCGGATGCGAAGCATGCACGATTCACCGTCTCCTCGAACTGACCGGAAACGTCGATGAATCCTCGGCAAATGTCCATTTTGAACGGAACTCCGACAACCCGCTCGATGCGGATGTCATTATCATCGATGAGATGTCGATGGTGGATATTCATCTGATGCATGCGCTTCTCTCAGCGATTGTGCCAGGAACGCGCCTGATTCTGGTGGGAGACCAGAACCAGCTTCCGAGCGTCGGCCCGGGCAGTGTTCTGCGCGATCTGATTCGTTCGGAATGCTTTCCGATTGTCTGCCTGACGCACATTTTCCGCCAGGCATCCCAGAGCGATATCGTTGTCAATGCGCATAAGATTCACAACGGCGAAGAAGTGACGCTTGATAATAAGAGCAAAGATTTCTTCTTCCTGAAGCGGTACGACGTCAACGTGATCTGGAAAGTGCTGGTGACGCTGGTGTCCCAGAAACTGCCGCGGTACGTCGATGCCCGCCCGCAGGATATCCAGATCCTTACTCCGATGCGGAAAGGCGCACTCGGCGTGGAAAATCTGAATCAGATTCTGCAGAAATACCTGAATCCGCCCGCGCCGGACAAGGCAGAGCGGGAAAACGGAGGAAATATTCTCCGCGAGGGCGACAAAGTCATGCAGATCCGCAACAATTACCAGATGGAGTGGGAAGTCCGCGGCATCAACGGGATTGTGGCAGAGCGCGGTATGGGTGTTTTTAACGGAGATCTCGGCATGATACGGAGTATTAATCCGTATACGGAAGTTATTACCGTGGAGTTTGAGGAAGGAAAGTTCGCAGACTACACGTTCAAGCAGGCGGACGAGCTGGAACTCGCCTATGCTACAACGATACATAAAGCGCAGGGAAGCGAGTACCCGGCGGTTGTGATCCCGCTGCTCGGCGGCCCGCGCATGCTGATGACGAGAAATCTCCTGTATACAGCCGTGACGAGAGCCAGAAAGTGCGTCACTATCGTGGGAAGCGATGTGACATTCCAGGCGATGATCGGCAACCATATCGAGGCGAACCGGTACACGACGCTCGCAAGAAGAATCCGGGAAATGCAGGACGAGAATGCATAAACACATACGTTTTCCTGGACCGGGACGGCAGAAAGAATGCTGGATCCGGCAGAGTGGATAAGGGAAAGCGAAGAGTAAATGAAAGAAAAACAAAAACTGGGAAGCTGGATTCTGAATGCCGTCTATCCGAGGCGGTGTCCCATCTGCGACGGTCTGTTATCCCCGCGGGAGTCGTATCTGTGCCGGAACTGTGTGGACAGAATCCATCCGATTCTTGGCGCGCGGTGCAAAAAATGCG
>CAVLAW010000137.1:0-1535 GCA_963661155.1 Tidjanibacter massiliensis
TGGTTGCGCTTGCCGTGCAGTTTTTTCCCTTTCAGCGTGGCTAAACGTTCAATATCGTAGAGATAATCGTAGCCGTTCCGATCGTCGGTATACTCAAAGCAGTCCGGGAAAAGGTGCTCCAATTCTTCACGGTGCGCATCGGACAGGCAGGCAAGCTGAAATCGGTTGTTACGCTGGCGTGCATCCTCACGCAGTGCAAGAATAGCGGCACGGACATCACCTCCGACAGGATAGAGATAACATGGGCCAAGAGCTCCGGTCATATGGCAGGTAAGGCAACCTTCCACTTCAGCTACCTGAAGCTGAAATGGCTCGCTCCAGGCGTATAAATTTACAAACGTGTATTCACAGCCGCGCTCGTTGCTGCGGCACAAGGCAGCGTCAATCCACGGTTTGTCCTCTGGAGTTGCGTAGTGAAATGAGATCATAGGGTTCCTTTCTTTTTATATCTTCAGATCGTAAAATAAGCACAGTGACTATTGTAGTCAATCATTTTTTATAAGTCAATTCTAAAAGGTATGATAGTCTGAAATAGATGAAAAAATACGAAAAAAGGGCACGAACAGTGTCGTACCCTTACGTTGGAGCAGGCAATGGGAATCGAACCCACCTCTAAAGCTTGGGAAGCTTTCATTCTACCGATGAACTATGCCTGCAAATCCCTTGTATTATAGCATGCTGCATCGTGATTTGCAAGCAAAAATAACGAAAATTCTCCCCGCCTGAGAAATCAGGCGGGGAGAAAAGTGAATTGGTTATCCCACAAACTTCATACCGGTACCTTGGGTAGCAGTGTATTGTTCCGTTTCCTCGTCCATCCAGTCGTTGTATTTTTCAGAACGGAGACTGTCAGCAGATGTGGTACGCCAATAAGGAGTATCCGCAAAACTGTCAAAATATATGACATAGCAAACATGGTTGTCATCATCGCGGAAAATGCTGGTGTCACCACTCTGACGTGCATCATCGAACAACCACGCAACGACCTCGTCATTGTAGGAGTTCTTAGACAGGTTTTCGTGCAACCCACCTTCATAGTTTGAAGCATCTGAAGAATTGTTGTCCGCCAATGTTCCAAAGGATTCGGATGTCTTATCCCCGGAATTATATTCGTCCAACAGTGACTGCGCCGTTTCTTCAACGGAATCCATGTCATAATTGTCGTCATCATCTTTTGTTGCGTCGAGGCGAATCACCCTAGCATTAGCGCCGTAATACTCGTCCAGATAACGCTGATTGACGTACATAGCATAATAACCAGTCACGTTCCCACTACTACTTGTATTTTCGATTACGCCACTGGATCCTGCCTGATGACTTGTATCGTTCATCCAAGTTGCAAAACCGGTGTAACTGATGGCACTGGAATTGGAATTGTCTGTTGCGCCATAGGTTTCAGCCAGCTCAGCGGCCTTATCCGTATCACCGGAAACCAGGGCATCCGTAATTTCCTGGGCGTGAGCTTCCGCTTCCGCGCGATTGGCTTCAATTGTGTCTTCGTCCAAATCAACTGTGTTACCATCAGAGTCCTGCTC
>CAVLAW010000137.1:1545-6684 GCA_963661155.1 Tidjanibacter massiliensis
AATAAGTGTCGATTTCCTCATCCGTTACATCAAAGCTTTCCTGCTTCTGGCTTGCATATTCCGTAGCAAGTTGAGCCTCTGTCAAAATACGGCGATAATCCTTTAGAGTCATATACTTGCCATACCCATTGTGCAGGTAATAGTTTTCGGTAACACCGTAAAGTTTTGCATATGCACTGATATTGTTGATAGTAGCGTCCACTTGGGATTGGCCATCTTCACTTAGCTCGTAACCATTGGCTTCAGCTTCTTGCGCCAAAATGGAAACGTTAGTCAGATAACTGATAGCATTGTCTTTCAGCATCTGATCCCACGTATAGCCTTCATAAATTTCCTGTTCATCCAATGGTTTAGATGTGTCCAATCCATAAGTGGAAGCATAACTGGAATAGTTGGAATAGGTGGAATAATAGTAATAGTCTACATCAACAACGCCATAGGATTTGCTGCCGATGGTAACGGCAGTGGAGTGGCGCTGAATTACGCCGTTGTCCCATACGAGCAATGCAACGACACACAAGCCAACGACAATGCCGATAATCGTATAAATAACAGCATTTCGGTGGCTCTTTTTTTCAGCAATAGCATCTTGGCGCTGTTTCTGGGTCATTCCGTTAAAAGCGTCTGCCCGGCGCTCTTTTTTTGTCTTGGATGCGCTCATAGTTTGATATCATTCCTCTCGAATTATGGGCAAGTTGCCCGGTCATCAGAATACCGAGACATTATACCGCAAAAGAAAAAACCTTGCAAGGCTTTCTGGTAATTTTGCACAAAAATGTGGAGAGCATCATTAAATGCAGAAGAAACCAATACGGTTTTTCTGCATTATTTTTTTATCCGATGAGGATACGAAGGCCTACGAGGAGCTGACCCGGTTCGTACTAGATCACATTGGCGAGGAGAATCTGGCCGAAATTAAGCAGCGGCTGATGAATACCGGCATGTACTCCGAGGAGGAGCTGGAGAAGGAGATTGTGGCCAATGCCTGCGCCGAGGTGCTGTACGACTCGAAGGCCATTCAGGCCATGGCAAAAGAAAACCGCACCCTCTATGAGAGAGTACGGGAGTTCATTAGGGGGCTAATCAATAAGATCCGCCAGGTGTATCAGCAGGAAAACAGCTTCCGGCAGGAGTCTGTTCTGATGCGGGATGTCTCTGAAGAGCTGGCGGAATTGTGGGATGCGGCGCTGTTGGAGAAGATGAACGGCGCTGCGGAAACGCAGCAGAATGAAACGCAGTTTGAAGTGCGTGAGCTGGATGACGGTCGCAAAATAGCCTGGATTGATGAGCCGCTGACAAATAAGCAGGCCGAGAATTTCCAATACGTTGGGGCACGTCTGGCGTCGCTGGTGGGCCAATCTGCGGATGTATTGGAAACCGGAGAGCGAGTGTATATTGGCAAGGATATTCAGCATGAATATTTGAGATCCAAGTACACGCAAGGAATTCTTAATAATCGCGACATTCGGAGAGCGAAGTTTAAAGTTGCTGGCAATCTGCAAGATGTCATTGCAGTCGGAACCAATAAGCAGACAGAGGATGCAACACATCACCATGCTACTATAAGATATGATTCCGTTTACAGATATAAAACATTGTTCGCGTTCCCTATGAGACAATCGGACGGATTAACTAATGCGGTAAAAGCTTATAGCGCCACTATGATTGTCCTGCATGGATCCGATGGTCAGCTCTATCTTTATGATTTGGTATCAATAAACGAACAGAAGGACACCATGCACGCACTCTTTCGAGCAGCGAAGCTGGAAAACCAGCCACAAGCACAGGATCCTTCTGCCGGATCAAATGATACCAGAAATTCCGAAAATGTCAACGCTGAAATTTCAGAACATCAGACCGAATTCTCCATGCGGGAACCGGTGGAGCAGGTGGGCAATCTGTTGGCCCTGCACAATCTGACGGAGCAGAACCTGCTGGACACCATCCGTTTGGGCGGCTTCCCAATGCCGAGTATCGCGGTCGTCAAGACGGACACAGGCCACAGCAAATACGGGCCCATCTCCGTCGTGCTGTCCAGCAACTCCATTGATCCGGAGGCGGATTCCCGCAACCATGTGTACGGCGGCGACGCGTATACGCCCACAGCACCCAACGTGGAATATCCGGTGGATTCCAAGCGCTCACAGCAGTTGGAGCAGATGCTGGATCAGCAGGCCCGGAAGGTGGCCGGCGGCATTTTCGGCAATACCAGTGTGCTGCGCTCGGCCGGCGTAGAGGACAGCGTGAACATGAGCGCTGAGGAGTTGGCCAATCGCCTGGCGGACAACGACACGGTGCGTGCGGCCTATCTGACGGATCAGGGTGAAACGCTGGATCCGGTGATGGCGGACAAGGTGTGGAACCGGAAGTTCGGCAACGACGTGCTGAATACCATCATTGACCGCATTGGCGTTCAGGATCTGGCAGAGATTGTGGCTCAATTGGAGCTGGGCAACAGTACCGAAACTGCTTTGGGCGAGCACAGCGAGACGCTGAACGACATTCTCCGGGAATATTACACCAGACAGAATGAGCCGATGCTGCAGAAGATGGCGGCAGTAAAGAAATGGACTGCCGACGAAATCAGCGAAAAGCGGGAGACCAGACTTGCCAACAGCATGAGCAAGGTTTCTCAATTCCAGTTGGAAGACCTGATCCGCAACGCCTAGGATATGTATCAGGACGGCGGCCAGACCAAAGGCGAGATTGATCGCATGGCTACGCGGGACGCGCTGCGGGAAAAGGCAGATCGCAACCAGGTCAAGCAATGGCTGTTGGGCCAGATGGACGGTCTTCTGGGTGAGCCAGGCATTTATAACGGCAAGGATCGCTATACTTCTAGCGGCAATCGCCGCAGCTTTGCTTCCCTGCACTATGCGTATACGGCAGAGAACATCGTTCGCGCCATGACGCAGAATCAGCGCCAGCGGGGCGAGGGCACCTGGGGCACAGGAGCAACTTCCCTGCTCAGCACGGCCACACCGGAATATTCCAACATTGACGCCATTCGCTCTGATTCCGGCCGCCTGCAGCAGATCGACGAGCAGGAATACAACGATCTTCTGTCAGATCTGGATGACGATATCAATGCTGTGATCAAGCAGGTGCGCAAGCAAAACAAGCCTCATTCCGATAACAGCTTTGAGGAAGAGAACATCATCGGAGGTATTCTGATCGATGCAGCCGCCGGGAAACAGACGCCTGCCGCCATTATCAAGGCCTTTTCTAAGGAAGGCTACACCATCGACAAGGACACGGCCAAGCGGATCCAGGCGCTTTATCATTCGGCGGCGGAGATGCCAACCGGCTATTTCGAGGCTAAACCGGAGCGCGTGGTCGACTTCAACGAGGTGCTGGCCGTAGTCGTGCCGGATAGTGCCAACGAGACGCTGCTGCAGCAGATCCAAAGCGCCGGCATGCCGGTGCAGACCTACACGGCCGGAGACGAGCAGAGCCGCCTGCAGGTGATCAATTCTGTGGAGGGCGCGAAGTTCTCCGCGCGTGAATCCGAAGGCAATCAGCTCGCTGATGTGCAGCAGGATGAGCGGTATTCGCTGCGCAGCGATGTGGAGAGCGTGGTGGAAAATGAAAGCGGAGAGCCTGTGGCCTACTCCGACGGAAACGGCCATGTGCAGCTGAGCCTTCGCACCTATGCGGAGAACGGCAGAGAGACGCTGGAGAACTATCTGAAGCGGGAAGTCGGTCTTGGAAGCCTGACACAGGCGGAGGCGGACGAGCTCCGAAACAGCGTGGAGGAAGTCTATCAAACGGTTCAGGAATTCAAGGGAAAGTATGCTCCATTCGGCGCATGGAGCGAAGCAGAGGTCGTGAGCGACGAAAACGGGAATCCGGTGTTCAGCGTGATAAAGGCTAACGGGGAATACTCCATGAATCTGGATTTCTCGTTGGTGTGCAAGAAGCGGCGGACACTGGACGCGGTGCTGAATGAGCTGGTGCGCCGAGGTGCATTTGATCGAGTGGATCTCGGAAAAGAAGGAATCGTTGATATCAACGAGATCATCCGGCAGCATGGGTTTGAGGCTGCGTGCGCCATGTGCTTTGTGGACGCAAAGCGCTATCGGCAGGCGGATGTGGCCAGAAACTTTGTGAATATGTTCAACAAACTGGTGCGATCGCTGGTGCCTCGGAGCGAGTGGAGCGAAATCTCCCATTTCAACTATGCCGGAGATGTGACGATTTCCGAAAACAATGGCATCACAGAGCGTGGGGATCTGGATTTCAGCACCATCGACCGGATCATCGACAAGGCAGAGCACGGCGGCAGCAAGAACACGAATTACTGGATCGCAAAGTATCTGAAGGAGCATCCGGAGGGCCGGAAACTGGCCGACGCCGGAGACTTCATGAGCAGCAAGGGCTTTGAGCAGGTGTACATCAACAATCCGGATCTGATGAGCCTGTACAACAAAAAGAAGGGCAGCGCAGGGCCGAAGGCGGCATTCGGAGATGTGCAATACCTGAACGATGTTCTGGACAAGCACTGGTCGCGAGACAAGGCATACGACGTCGGCGGCGTGCGGGTGCAGAGCTTCAGCGACTATGTGCCCAGAATGGTATTCGACTATGTCCAGATGATAGGCGACCTTGCGGCAAAGCAGCTGCCGGCGCACGCATATACCAAAGAGCAGCTCTTCGTGAAGCAGTTCGGTCTGACGGGTATGAAGATCAACATGAGCCTGATCCCGGCAGTGGTGGACGGCGGAATTGCCGCCGGACTGGACGCCAACGGAGACTATGTCTGGGCGGATGAATCCTTCGATTTTGACACGGCGATAGAGATCGAGCAGGCAGAGGGCTATACGGATAACTGCGGCACGATCTGCGTAGGTGTGTCGGACGATCACATCAGAAAGCTGCTGGCCGATCCCCGCATTCGGATGGTAATCCCATATCACAAGAGCGGGCTGAATCCCATCGTTGCGAAAATGCAGAATATCAGCAGCTTCTCGGATTATACGTTGTGGCAGAACACTCGGCGCTGGGATGGCGCAAAGTGGGTAAAGCTGGAGGCGAAGGACAACACATTCGACTTCACGCAGGAGCTGAACCGGAGCGGAGACGATCCGAGAACGGTGGCGGAGCGATATATCCGCTGGTGCGAGGAGAATGGTTACAAAC
>CAVLAW010000138.1:0-6624 GCA_963661155.1 Tidjanibacter massiliensis
TGGCGGGCGGAGAGAAATCGGTATCCTCCACTGACATGAGGCAAGTCACAGTCGAACTATTTTCGACATGTCAGACTCCGTGAAAATACCGACTGTGAGTTGAAACAATGTAACGAAAAATGAGACAAATCATGAAGGAAAGAATGGATTCATGAAATATTCGGAAAGCCTGAAAAAAAACAGAGATTTTCAGCTGGTTTACAAGCAGGGAGCATCGTTTGCAAACAGATTTCTGGTCATGTATGTAAAGAAAAATCAGCTGGGACGGAACCGGATTGGAATTTCGGTAAGCAAAAAGGTGGGAAACAGCGTTGTGCGTCACCATCTGGCGAGACTGATCCGGGAGAGTTATCGTCTGCATGAAGAGGAATTTCAGTGTGGAATGGATGTAGTTGTGATCGCAAGAGTCAATGCAAAGAACTGTACGTATTTCGAGATAGAGGGAGCGCTTTTGCATCTGGGAAAACTGCATCATGTATTAAAAGGAAAAGAAGAATGAAGACGGTATTGATAAAAGGTATCCGGTTTTATCAGAAGTACCTGTCTCCTCTGAAGAGGGTACATTGCCCTTATACGCCGACCTGCTCGCAGTATGGGCTGGAAGCGATTCAGAAATATGGTGCTTTCAAAGGAAGTCTGCTGGCATTATGGAGAATACTGCGATGTAACCCGTTCTCACACGGCGGTTACGACCCTGTGCCGTAGAGATTGAAGGAGGAAAAGACGTTTTGGATATCGTACTGAGTAAGTCAACGTGGCCGATTATCGGGTGGGTGTGCCAGATTCTCGGCTGGCTGATCAATGGAATTTATTTTTGTCTGGAAAAAATTGGAATTCCGAACATCGGTATTGCGATTATTCTGTATACGATTATCATTTATGTGATTCTGACGCCGCTTCAGATCAAGCAGCAGAAGATGTCGAAGATGATGAGCGTTATGCAGCCGGATCTGCAGAGAATTGAAAAGAAATATCAGAACAAAAAAGACCAGGCTTCTCAGATGAAAAAATCTGAAGAGACCATGGCAGTTTATCAGAAATACGGTGTCTCCCCGACGGGAAGCTGCAGTACACTGCTGATTCAGATGCCGATTCTGCTTGCACTGTACCAGGTTATCTACCATATTCCGGGATATATCGGAAGTGTCCGCAATGTATTCCAGGGACTGGCAACACAGATGATGAGTGTATCGGGATATTCTGACATCCTGACACAGTTTATCACAGATAACCGTGTTACCATGTACAGTAAAGTAGGTGAAACATTAACCGAAAACAACCTTCTGGACATGTTTTATGTGCTGAAACCGTCCCAGTGGACAAAACTGGCCGACATCAGCGAGTTCTCCGGTCTTGCGGATACCATTACAAAAACCGCAGCGGAGTCCAAACATATCAACATGTTCCTTGGATTTAATATTACACAGTCTCCGATGGATGTCATCCGCGAGGGTATGGCAAACGGATCTGCACTTCTGATTGCAGGAGCAATCCTGGTGCCGGTTCTTGCATGGTTTACCCAGTGGCTGAACTACAAACTGATGCCGCAGGCGCCAAGCACCAACAGCAGCAATCAGACCGCAAACTCCATGGAAAATTCCATGAAGACCATGAACACCGTAATGCCGGTTTTCTCCGCATTTATGTGTTTATCGTTCTCCATCGGTATTGGTATTTACTGGATCGCCGGTGCGCTCGTTCGAAGCGTACAGCAGGTTATCATCAACCGTCATATGTCTACGATTGACATGGACGAGGTGATCCGCAAAAACCAGGAAAAGGCTGCGAAGAAGAGAAAAAAAGAGGGTCTTCCGCCGCAGAAAATCACACAGGCTGCAACGCAGAGTGTGCGCAATATTCAGGTACAGGAGCACGAGGAGCCGTCTGCAGAGGAAAAAGAGGCAGCAAGAAAGGCTTCCACCGAGTATTACAACAATAATCAGGAATATCGTGCCGGAAGTATCGCTGCGAAAGCAAACATGGTAAAACAGTTTGACGAGAAGAACAGCAAAAAGAAAAAATAGGGGGTAAATCTTTATGGAGTTTATCGAAGTATCCGCAAAAACCGTGGACGACGCCATTACAAAAGCCTGCATCGAGCTTCAGGCTGCCAGCGATAAACTGGAGATCCAGGTCATCAGCGAAGGCAGTTCCGGATTCTTTGGAATCGGAAGTAAACCGGCTGTGATCCGTGCCGCTATCAAAGCAGCACCGGAAAAGGAACCGGAAGCACCCCAAAAACCGGAGAAAAAAGAAGCAGCTCCTGCACCGGTAAAAGAAGCGCCGAAGAAAGAAGCTGTAAAGAAAGAATTTGAGAGAAAACCTGCTCCGCGCCAGCACGAGAACGCAAGACGTTCCGAACCAAGAGAAGAGCGCGAGGTGGTTCAGAGAACAGACGAGGAAATTGCACAGATGAAAGCAACGGCACTCGAGTTCTTAAGCGGTGTATTCAAAGCCATGGAGCTCCCGGTTGAGATCCAGATGGAGTACAACGCCGAGAACGGTTCTCTTGAAATTGATTTTGCCGGTGAGGATATGGGTATCCTGATCGGAAAACGCGGACAGACACTGGATTCTCTTCAGTATCTGACCAGCCTTGTTGTAAACAAGGAGCAGAAAGATTATGTCCGTGTCAAACTGGATACGGAAAATTACCGCAAACGCAGAAAAGAGACACTGGAAAACCTGGCAAGAAACATCGCTTACAAAGTGAAGAAAACCAGAAGACCGGTTTCCCTTGAGCCGATGAATCCTTACGAGAGAAGAATCATCCATTCTGCACTGCAGGGAAATAAATTCGTGGAGACCTACAGCGAGGGCAGCGAGCCATACCGCCACGTAGTTGTAGCGCCGAAACGATAAGAAAAGCATAAAAATGACGCAAAAAGACGGTACCTGTTGAAAATACGGGGTATCGTCTTTTGTGGTTTTCTGATAGAATGTAACTATTCAGAGCCATGCGAAATGGAAGAAAAAAATGCGAATCATGCTTGCATGAATGAACAGTTTTTTCTGGAATTTCATATGGCGAGAAGCCACATCGAGATGTAGCGCAGCGGAATCGAGATGGGGCTCTGAATAGTGGAATCCAAAAAAGAGAGAGTTTTAGAAAGGACTGGAAACGATGGCAGGGTTTCATTTGGATGATACGATTGCCGCGGTGTCCACAGCGATGGCGCCGGCGGGAATTGGTATTGTAAGAATCAGCGGAAACGACGCGTTTGAAGTGGCAGACCGCGTGTTCCGTGCAAAAAAAGAAGGGAAAAAGCTTTCCTCGGTCAAATCGCATACCATTCATTATGGCTGGATTACCGAAGGGGAGGAAGTGATTGATGAGGTCCTTGTCATGGTGATGAAAGGGCCGAAAACATATACGGGCGAGAATACCGTCGAGATCGACTGTCACGGAGGTGTGCTGGCGGTGAAAAAGGTGCTCGAGGCGGTGTTAAACGCCGGTGCGCGGGCGGCAGATCCAGGTGAGTTTACGAAACGGGCGTTTCTGAACGGAAGAATGGATCTGACGCAGGCCGAGGCCGTGATGGATGTTATCTCGGCGAAGAGCGCCTACGCCTTAAAAAGCTCCGAGAGCCAGCTCCGCGGAACGGTGAAAAAGGCGATTCGGGCGATCCGCGAGAAGCTGATTTATGAGATCGCATTTATCGAGTCGGCGCTCGACGATCCGGAGCACATCAGCCTGGACGGGTACCCCAAGCGGCTGGCCGTGGTCGTTGCGGAGCAGAAAAAGCAAGTGGAAAAGCTGCTCGCCTCCGCGGATGAGGGCAAGATGATCCAGGAGGGCATTAAGACCGTCATTCTTGGAAAGCCGAATGCAGGAAAATCATCGCTTCTGAATCTGCTGGCAGGCGAGGAAAAAGCGATCGTGACCGATATTGCGGGAACGACGCGTGATGTGCTCGAGGAAAATCTCGTCTTAAAGGGCATTTCCCTTCGGATTCTCGATACGGCGGGTATCCGCAAGACGGCGGATACGGTCGAGAAAATCGGCGTGGATCGCGCGCTCGAGCATGCAAAAGATGCGGATCTGATCCTCTATGTAGTGGATGCGTCGGTGCCGCTCGATGAGAATGATGCGAAGATCATGGAGATTTTAAAAGGGCGCAAGGCGATTGTGCTGCTGAATAAATCAGATCTGACCGCGGTAATTGAAAAAGAAGAGATGGAGCAGAAAACAGGTGCTCCGGTCATCAGCATTTCCGCGCGGGAAGAGACGGGCATGGAAGAACTGGAGGAGCAGATGAAGAAAATGTTCTTCCAGGGCGAAATCTCGTTCAATGATGAGGTTTACATCACGAATGCGCGCCACAAACAGGCGCTCCTTGCAGCAAAAAAGAGTCTGGAGCTGACCGAAGGAAGCATCGAAATGGGTATGCCGGAGGACTTCTTCTCGATTGATCTGATGAACGCCTACGAGGAGCTGGGTTCGATCATCGGTGAAGCGGTGGGAGAGGATCTCGTGAATGAGATTTTCAGCAAGTTCTGTACAGGCAAATAGTGAAGAGATTAAATTCATAGAGTTTAGATAGAAAAGGACAGGAAAAAATGGCAGTTTTAGAAGAAACAATTGATATTGCCGTCATCGGCGCAGGCCATGCGGGATGCGAGGCGGCGCTTGCGGCAGCGCGGATGGGTCTGGAAACGGTGGTATTTACCGTAAACGTGGACAGCATCGCGATGATGCCGTGCAACCCGAACATCGGAGGTACCTCGAAGGGGCATCTGGTAAAAGAGATCGACGCGCTCGGCGGCGAGATGGGCAAAAATATTGACAAGACGTTTATTCAGTCGAAAATGCTGAATAAATCGAAAGGACCGGCGGTGCATTCGCTGCGTGCGCAGGCAGATAAGCGGGCGTACAGCCAGTCGATGCGCGAGGTTCTTGAAAATACCGATCATCTGACGATCCGCCAGATGGAGATTGCGGAGCTGATCGTGGAAAACGGCGTTCTGACCGGCGTAAAGGCCGTTTCCGGCGCGATTTACCACTGTAAGGCAGCCGTCCTCTGTACCGGCGTTTACCTGAATGCGCGGTGCATTTACGGCGATGTGAGCACGTACACCGGCCCGAACGGACTGCAGGCGGCAACACATCTGACGGATTCCCTGAAGGCGAACGGCGTGGAGATGGTGCGCTTTAAGACCGGAACACCGGCGCGTATCGACAAGCGGACGATTGATTTCTCCAAAATGGAAGAGCAGTTCGGCGACGAGCGTGTCGTTCCGTTCTCGTTCTCGACCGATCCGGAGAGCGTACAGATCGATCAGGAATCCTGCTGGCTGACGTACACGAACGAGGAGACGCACAAAATCATCCGCGCAAACCTCGACCGGTCGCCGCTGTATTCCGGCATGATCGAGGGAACGGGTCCTAGATACTGTCCTTCGATTGAAGATAAAGTTGTAAAATTTGCCGATAAAAACCGTCATCAGGTGTTCCTGGAGCCGGAGGGACGATATACGAACGAGATGTACGTCGGCGGCATGTCGAGTTCATTGCCGGAGGATGTGCAGATTGCGATGTATCACACCGTGCCGGGTCTGGAGCATGCGAAAATCGTGCGGAATGCGTATGCGATCGAGTATGACTGCATCAACCCGAGACAGCTTCTGCCGTCCCTCGAGTTCAAGGCGATCAAGAATCTGTTTTCCGGCGGCCAGTTTAACGGCAGTTCGGGATACGAGGAGGCTGCGGCACAGGGTCTGATCGCGGGCATCAACGCGGCGCTCCGCGTGCAGGGAAAAGAGGAGCTGGTGCTCGACCGTTCCGAGTCGTATATCGGCGTTCTGATCGACGATCTTGTAACGAAAGAGAATCATGAGCCGTACCGAATGATGACGAGCCGCGCGGAATACCGTCTGCTGCTCCGCCAGGACAATGCGGACCTGCGTCTGCGCAAATACGGCTACCGCGTGGGACTGATCAGTGAGGAGCAGTATGAGGCGCTGAAAGTGAAGGAACAGCGGATTCAGGAAGAGATTGAGCGTGTAGAGAACACGTATGTGGGAACGAGCTCGAACATCAATGAGATTCTGGCAGAATACGGTTCGACGCTGCTTTCCGGCGGAAGTTCGCTGGCAGAGCTGATCCGGCGGCCGGAGCTGAACTATAAGATGCTGGCGGAAGTAGATCCGAAAAGACCGGAGCTGCCGGAGGATGTGCAGGAGCAGGTCAACATCAACATCAAGTATGACGGCTACATTAAGCGCCAGATGAAGCAGGTGGAGCAGTTCAAGAAGATGGAAGAGAAGAAGATCCCGGAGAACATCAATTACGACGAGATCCAGAGTCTGCGCATCGAGGCGAAACAGAAGCTGAACCTGTACCGCCCGATCAACATCGGCCAGGCGTCCCGTATTTCGGGCGTTTCCCCGGCGGATATTTCGGTTCTGCTGGTGTATCTGGGACATAAATAAAAAACGGAGAAAAGTGTCAACTACCCACCACCTAAAGGTGGTGGACTTGTAACTGCCCAGTCGTACTAACGGCTTATGCCTCCGACCTTTAAACCCGATAAGTATTGCTACCTAAAGTGGCGTTACATCATAGGGTGGTTGACAGCACCCTTTACAGCAAAGTTTACTCGGCTGTAACTGTACTAGGTACTT
>CAVLAW010000139.1:0-6622 GCA_963661155.1 Tidjanibacter massiliensis
TATTTGCATAGTCCATGTATTTGTCAGAAATCGGAAGCACCTTAACCTGAACAGGAGCAAGCCATGTTGGGAAAGCACCTGCAAAGTGCTCGATCAGGATACCGATAAAACGCTCGATGGAACCGAATGCTACACGGTGGATCATGATCGGGCGATGCTTCTCCCCATCAGCTCCAATGTACTCACAGTTAAAGCGAAGCGGAAGCTGGAAGTCAAGCTGGATGGTACCGCACTGCCAGGTTCTTCCGATGGAGTCTTCCAGATGGAAGTCGATCTTCGGTCCGTAGAATGCGCCGTCGCCTTCGTTGACTACATAGTCAAGTCCAAGGTCATCGAGTGCTCCGCGAAGACCTTCTGTTGCAAGCTCCCAGTCCTCGTCGCTTCCCATGCTGTCTTCCGGACGGGTGGACAGCTCTACGTGATATTTGAATCCGAACAGGCTGTAAACCTGGTCGATCAGGTTGGCAACGCCTTTGATCTCGCTCTTGATCTGATCCGGTGTCATGAAGATATGTGCATCGTCCTGGTTGAAGCAGCGTACACGCATCAGGCCGTGAAGCTGTCCGGATTTCTCATGACGGTGTACCAGACCAACCTCTGCCAGACGCAGCGGCAGATCACGGTAGGAACGCGGCTCGGATTTGTAAACGAGAACGCCGCCCGGGCAGTTCATCGGTTTGATTGCGTAATCTTCATCGTCGATCACGGTTGTATACATGTTTTCTTTGTAGTGATCCCAGTGACCGGAGGTCTCCCACAGACGACGGTTCAGGATGATCGGGGTAGAGATTTCTACGTATCCTGCTTTTCTGTGGATCTCACGCCAGTAATCCATCAACGCATTTTTCAGGTCCATTCCTTTTGGAAGGAAGAACGGGAATCCCGGGCCGTCCTCGCTCATCATGAACAGGCCGAGCTCTTTTCCGAGTTTTCTGTGGTCACGTTTCTTTGCTTCTTCGATCATGTGGAGGTACTCTTCCAGATCTGCTTTCTTTGTGAAAGCAGTTCCGTAGATTCTCTGCAGCATCTTGTTTTTCTCGCTGCCTCTCCAGTATGCGCCGGCAAGGCTGGTCAGCTTGAATGCTTTGACCGGTTTGGTGCTCATCAGGTGAGGACCTGCGCAGAGGTCAGTAAACTCGCCCTGACGGTAAAAGCTGATGACTGCGTCTTCCGGCAAATCTTCGATCAGTTCTACTTTATATGGCTCTTCTTTTTCTTTCATGAAAGCGATGGCTTCTGCTCTCGGCAGTTCGAAACGCTCGAGTTTCAGATCTTCTTTTACGATTTTCTTCATCTCGGCTTCGATTTTCTCGATGTCGTCGCTGGTGAGCGGAGTCTCTCTGTCTACGTCATAGTAGAATCCGTCTGCGATGGACGGTCCGATTGCCAGTTTGGTATCCGGGTACAGTCTCTTGATCGCCTGTGCCATGATATGGGATGTGGTGTGACGGAATGCTGCTTTTCCGCCCTCATCGTTGAAGGTCAGAATGGAGAGATTGCAGTCTTTGTCGATGACGGTACGAAGGTCTTCTACTTCGCCGTTTACTTCACCTGCACAGGCCATTCTTGCAAGGCCTTCGCTGATGTCTGCTGCGATCTCAATGATGGATTTCGGTTCGGAGTACTCTTTTGTACTTCCATCTTTCAGTGTGATGATCATTTGCTTTTACCTCTTTCTTATATATTTTTCGCAGGCATGCTCCACGGGGGGAACTATTCAGAGCCCCATCTCGATTCCGCTTACGCTACATCTCGATGTGGCTTCTCGCCATATGAAATTCCAGAAAAAAGCGCTCATTCATGCAAGCATGATTCGCGATTTTTTCTTCCATTTCGCATGGCTCTGAATAGTTACAAAAAACGCCCCTTTCGACACGCCTATGCTGTCAAAAGGGACGATGTATTTTCATTCACCGCGGTTCCACCCATTTTGTTTTTTCAAACCACTTCATTTGACGATAACGGAATCACCGGGCCGGATTGGGGCCGCTCAGAGCTGGTCTTCGATCACGTTCCTGTTAAAACCCTTGCACCACATATGGGGTTTCTCTCTGGCACATTCGCTGTGATTTACTCGTCTCTTCTACGCTTTATTTTTTTGATCTTCGGTGCTTTTGGCTCCCGATAGTTTTAGATTATAACACCCAATGCGTGGTTGTCAAGTCCTGCTTTGATGGAAAATTTATTTTTCCGATGATTTTTCTTCGGTTGTCTGCAGTGCAAGTTTCTCTTTTGCTTTCTCCGGCATTTCCAACAGCGCAAACTCGTAGAAAATCCCATAAATATACGTAATTCCGCGGATATCCCCAAGGGCTTTCGGGCGATTGACAACCGGTCGTTCACTTTCTTCCTGCAGTTCCAACACCTTCTGATACGCCACCCGGGCGGAACTCCAGACGAGACTTTTGCTTTTCTCCCGTCGGTCGATCCAGAGTTCTTTGGTATAGGTGCCGTTCCTGCCGTACTTCATATGGTAGGAATACGGCAGACCGGAATAGGTATGGAACTCATAATCCTGAAATGCAACAACGCAGTCCCACAGGGCTTCTTCTGTCCGCTCCGCATGAAGCCGCTGGAGTGCCTTCTCTCTTTCTTCCTGTAAATTTTCCTGTGTTTCTTTGTTCTCTTCCATCTTTTTTGTCTTCTCCGTCCTGTTCTTTATTCCACCAGAAATTTATCCAGTTCTGCCTCGACTACCGGGTTGATTTTTACCTGCGGATGGTCAATTTTACTTCCCTGTGTGACGACCATTTCGACTTTGCGCAGAGCGCGGAGATCCTCAAGCGGGTTTTTTGCGGTGACGATGAGGTCGGCGGATTTGCCGGGCTCGATGGTTCCGGTTTCGGCTCCGATTCCTGCCATTTCGGCGGCTCGGGCCGTTGCGGTGTAGAGTGCGAACGTGTTGGAGACACCGACATATTTATGGAAGTAAAAGAGTTCCCGCCAGAAGTCATACTGGGTAATCCACGGGCATCCGACATCGTTTCCAAGGACGACAGGAATGTCATTGGCGATGGCTTTTTTCGCGCAGTCAATGATTCCTTCGAATACCACATTTCCGTTAAACTGCTCCACCTCGGTTGCATTAGTGATGGAACGGTCGAACAGTGCATACGGGAGTGCCGGGGACAGTGTTGTACAGAGGAATGCTCCTTTTTTCTGAAACAGGCGGATCATATCGTCGTCCATTTTCGCGCCGTGCTCGATCGAATCCACACCGTTTTCCAGCGCCACGCGGACACCTTGCGGTGATTCGACGTGGGCTGCTACCTGATAGCCGAGCGCATGAGCGCGGTCACAGACGGCTTTTACCATCTCCGGTGCCATTTTCAGCTCACCTGGAACACCCTTCTCCTTGGCATCCAGCACACCGCCGGTGATCATCAGCTTGATCAGGTTGACATTCTCGCGTTTTGCCTCCTCCACATGGGCGACTGCCGCATCGATGCTCTCGGCTGCGATCGCAACGGAACCTGCCATATGGCCGCCTGGCACGGAGATTCCCTCGTTTGCCGCGAGGATTCTCGGACCGGTCTTTTTTCCGGCTCTGATTTCATCGCGCAGACGTGTATCGAACGTTCCAAGACCTCCGACGGTGCGGATTGTGGTAACGCCGCTCATCAGTTCATCTTTTGCAAATCCTGCCACCATGCGGTAGGCAATCGCACGGGAAATGCCGTTGCTCATCAATGTTTTGACAAGTTTTGCATTGTCACGCTGCTTTTTCTGCGGTTTTCCGTTTCCCGCAAGGTGGACATGCATGTTGATCAGACCGGGCATAATGTATTTTCCCTGTAAATCCACTTCGGTGTAACCGGAAAGTCTCGTTTCTTCCGGGACAATCGCTGCGATTTTTTCTCCCTCTGTCAGAATCATCAGGCCGGTCTGAACCTGCATATCTTTCGTTCCGTTTAAAATTTTTCCGTTTTTGTAGGCGTATTTCATACTCGATTCCCTCTTTCTGCCGTACGTATTATGATTTATTGTATCACGCCGGCGTGGGATGTGCGATAGAAAATCCTGGATTTTTCGGTTTTTCTTTCCAGCCCGGTATTACGCAAAAAGGGATGCGAAAAAACGGATTTCGTTCTTTCGCATCCCTGCTCTTTTCTTACAATTAACCCCAGACTTCCTCTGCGATCTCTTTTACCAGTTTCAGTTTTGCCCACTGCTCTTCCTCGGTCAGTTTGTTTCCGATTTCGCAGGATGCAAAGCCGCACTGCGGGCTGAGATACAGACGGTCCAGCGGAATGTATTTCTCTGCTTCGCGGATTCTTGCGATGACGGTTGCTTTGTCCTCCAGTTCCGGTCTCTTGGTGGTAACGAGGCCGAGAACGACTTTTTTCTCTCCGCTGATTTTTGCCAGAGGCTCGAATCCGCCGGAGCGCTCATCATCGTACTCCAGATAGTATGCGTTTACATTTTCCTCGCCGAACAGCAGATCTGCAACGCCGTCGTATGCACCGGAGCTGAAATAGGTGGAGTGATAGTTTCCACGGCACACATGGGTGTTGATCACGAGATCTTCCGGTGCCTGTGCGATCACATCGTTGTTCAGTTTCAGAATCAGTGCTTTGTATGCTTCCAGTTCTGCGCCCTCTCTGCCGGTCAGTTCTACGGCCAGTTTCGGGTTTACCATACCGCCCCATACGCAATCGTCAAGCTGAAGGTTGCGGCAGCCTGCTGCGTAGATTTCCTGTACGAATTCGCCGTATGCTTTTACAACATCCTCTGCGAATGCTTCTTCTGTTCCGTAAATTTCCAGCGTCTTTTTCAGAAGCTCGGAACCGGTAAAGTATGCATAGAACTGTCCTGGAGACGGAATGGTCTGTTTTGCAACGGTGTTCTCATCTTCCAGCGCTTTTACAAATTTGAAATGCTCCACGAACGGATGATTCTTTACGGAAATTTTTCCGGTCATGTAGGTATCGTCGATCATTGCTGCTTCTGCATTGAAGGTGGTGTTTCCGTCTACGGTTTTGCGGTGCTCAACACCGTTGAATCCCCACATGAAATCCAGATGCCAGGTGGATCTACGGAACTCGCCGTCGGTGATCACGTGATAGCCGAGCTCTTTGATTTTTCCAACCAACTCGCGGATGCAGTCATCCTCAACTGCGGTCAGTGCAGCCTGGTCAATGCGGCCTGTCTCAAAATCCAGTCTCGCCTGTTTTAAACGTGCCGGGCGAAGAAAGCTTCCAACGTAATCATATCGAAATGGTGCATGTAATGTACTCATGTGATAAACCTCCCATAAATTGTTTTTCGTTTTCGTCTTGGGATAGTATATCATCTGAAAAAGTGGCTGCAAAATACATTCCACGGGCGGTTGGTCATAGTTCTAAACTATGGTTGGATTATTTTTCTTTCATTCTTACCCGCATAACCGCCTTCACGGCACCGAACAGAACGCCGGCAACGGCCCATAAAATCCAGGTTTTGTTCCAGTCTCCCGTCTGGAAGCTCCAGGCAAGATAGATAGCGGTGGCAATGCACCAGTAGACGGTGGTAAAAACTTCTGTTTTCTTTTTGTATCGTTTCTCTTCCGGTGTATATTCGCCTTCCTGCAGCAGCATGACATAGCTTCCGTTTATGGTGCTGACCTTCACGATGAAAAAGACACCGATGGCGACCAGCAGTAACAGGATGGATACGGTGGCTGTGATGATGTAGTCCGGCTGTCCAAATGCAATTGCGATGAACATGGGGATGACTGCCAGGATACAGAAGGTAACACCGGCGGCAATTCCTCTGGTAAAGATGCTTTCGTAGTTCTGTTTTCTCTCCTGGACCAGTCCGGTAACAGATAGTCGGTGCTGACACCGAAGATCTCTGCCAGGCGGAGCACTTTCTGCAGATCCGGCGTGGACTGCGCACTCTCCCATTTGGAGACGGCCTGCCGCGAGACGGAAAGCTGTTCCGCTAATTCTTCCTGCGACCAGCCATTTTTCTTTCTCTCTTCTGTGATTTTTTCTGCCAAAATCATATTTGTTTTCTCCCATTTTCCAGCTTTCTTTTCAGTAACCTTTTTTGCTGCAGCTCACAGCCGTTTCATCCGTTTCTGTTTTCGGAATGGTTTGGCTGTTTCTGTCTGGAATCCTATCATTTTTTCCGGTTGCCGTCTACCAAATCGGGCTGGAAATGTGTCAACTGGCGGTTGCGGATGCTTATTTTTCAAGGATTTCCCGCATCTGCTGTATGATTTTCCTGATTTCATAGACCGCTACACTGTTTACGACCTCGAAATTGATCACTTTTTCTTTACCGCCGTATTTTGCTTCATACTCTCTGGCTTTTTCTTCGTCGTGGTCTTTGTACCGCGCCTTGCCGATCAGATAGGCATCTGAGTTTGCCGTATCGGGATAACCGGGAGCTTTTTCCAGTTCAAACAGTTCTTTCTTTTCCTTCAGATCTTTCTCCAGGCTGCTTAATTTTTCCAGAAATACGCGGCAGACTTCTGGATAATGTTCTCTTATATATACCAGATTTTTGTGCAGGCATGTCGCACTTTTTTCCATCAGATGGCGCTCGGTTTCATTTGTCAGATAATCAAACTCCCCCGGCTGTACTTTCTCCCCCTGAATGGACCACGCAAGCTGTTCGAACCAGTACATCTGTCGCG
>CAVLAW010000140.1:0-6595 GCA_963661155.1 Tidjanibacter massiliensis
CAGATAATGAGGTTCTTCCGCCGCGACGACCGCGCCAGATGGAGACCGTAAAGGTTGCGGCTCTTGTCGAAGATCTTTGTCTCCGGCGAGTTCAAGTATTTCGGCTTTCCGTCACCCATCACACGGCCGCCGAAGCCGATCACACGGCTGTTGGCATCCATGATCGGGTAGATGACACGGTTCCAGAACTTATCCTGCATGCCGTGCACCTCGTCCGCCAGAAACAGCCCCGACTGGCGAAGCAGATCATCGTCATACCCTTTTTCTTTTAAGAAGCGGTACAGAAGACTTCCGTATT
Source organism: Tidjanibacter massiliensis (assembly GCA_963661155.1). Classification (GTDB taxonomy): domain Bacteria; phylum Bacillota; class Clostridia; order Lachnospirales; family Lachnospiraceae; genus Fusicatenibacter; species Fusicatenibacter massiliensis_A. The sequence continues at coordinate 299 of CAVLAW010000140.1, forward strand.
TGTCGGAATAGCCAAGACCGAATTTCCGGATCGTGTCGTCCGAAAGGCCTCGTCCCTTCAAATAGTCATATCCCTGCTTTCCCCGCTCGGTGTGGAGCTGGTAATAATAAAACTTCGCCGCCTGCTTGTTGATCTCCAGCAGCGTGCTCTTTAAGTCCGCCTGCTCCTTTGCTTCTCTGGAATACTCCATCTGCGGCAGCTCCACCCCGGCACGGTCGGCCAGGAATTTCAGCGCCTCCACAAAGGTAAAGTTTTCATATTCCATCAGAAACGTGAATACATTTCCTCCGGCTCCGCATCCGAAGCAGTAATACATCTGCTTTCCGGGGCTGACGGAAAAGGAAGGGGACTTCTCATTGTGGAACGGGCAGAGCCCGAAGTAAGAGCTTCCTCTTCTTGTCAGCTTTACGTAGCCGGATATCACATCTACGATGTCATTTTTCATACGAATCTCTTCCACTAGATCATCGGAATATCGCATTGTTTCCTCCCTGTATCAATAAGTTACAGTTCACAGGTTCCCTGCGAACTGTAACCTTCGCAGCCCTCATTTAAAGTTTTGCTTCGCAAAAGGAGGGCTGCTCACACCTGAATCACTTTCTTACGCAGCGAAACAGCAAGTGTTTCACTGCTGATTGAACAGTGACTATTAATATACCGCCCAGGCCTTCGGCACGAACAGTTCCTCATACTTGTGCATGGAATACTGATCGGTCATACCGGCAATATAATCACAGACTACCTGCGTCTTGTCCTGGCCGCAGTCGATGAGTCCGCGGTACTCGCAGGACATCTGCTCCGGATGCTCCTGGTAATAGGAATAAAGGGAAATCAGCATCTGTTTCGCCTTCTCCTCCTCTTTCTTCGCATCCGGGTTGCGGTAAACGTTCGCAAACATCAATTCCCGCAGAAGACGCATCCCTTCCGCCTTTTCCTCAGACTGCTGCACATACGGAGTGCCGCGGCTCTGCTCCACAATGTCGTGGATCAGCGTGTTGAGGCGCTCCCGGCACGTATCGCCGAGTACGACGCGGATGGTAATCGGAATGTCATCCTCGCTTAAAATACCCGCGCGGATCGCATCGTCCATATCATGGTGTATGTAGGCAATCTTGTCGCAGAGACGCACGACCTGTCCTTCGAGCGTGGATGGCTTTCCTGCCGTGCGGTGATTTAAGATGCCGTCCCGCACCTCCCAGGTCAGGTTCAGGCCTTCTCCCTCTTTTTCCAGGACCTCCACAACACGGACACTCTGTTCCGCGTGGCGGAAGCCGCCGGGGTGTACATCGTTTAATGCCGCCTCGCCGGAATGGCCGAACGGTGTATGCCCGAGGTCATGGCCGAGTGCAATCGCTTCGGTCAGATCCTCATTCAGATTCAGCGCCCTTGCAATCGTGCGCGCAATCTGCGACACCTCCAGCGTGTGAGTCAGACGGGTCCGATAATGATCGCCCTGCGCAGCGAGAAACACCTGTGTTTTGTCTTTCATCCTGCGGAAGGCCTTGGAATGTAAAATCCGGTCTCTGTCTCTCTGGTAGACGGTCCGGATGTCACACTCTGGTTCATATCGGTCTCTTCCTCTGGAATTCCGGCTGTGCGCCGCGTAGGGACTTAACTGCTGAAATTCCCTTTCTTCAAACGATTCTCTCAAGTTCAAACAAGACCACCTCTTTTCCGGTATCTGTTGCCTGTAACAGTGTTTTCATTGTCCTCCTATTTCTTATATTCGATACCCGATTCCGATTTCCTTTTTTATTTTTCAAATTTTTCAAATTTTTTCAAAAAAAGTATTGACGCCCCACAACTCTGGTGCTATAATACATCTTGTCGTCAGCGAGATGACAAAAGTTTAAAGAATATGCGGAAGTGCTGGAATTGGCAGACAGGCCAGACTAAGGATCTGGTGGTCATTGCGATCGTGTGGGTTCAAGTCCCATCTTCCGCATGAAATTCAAAAAACCACATAACGTGCGGAAGTGCTGGAATTGGCAGACAGGCCAGACTAAGGATCTGGTGGTCATTGCGATCGTGTGGGTTCAAGTCCCATCTTCCGCATGAAATTCAAAAAACCACATAACGTGCGGAAGTGCTGGAATTGGCAGACAGGCCAGACTAAGGATCTGGTGGTCATTGCGATCGTGTGGGTTCAAGTCCCATCTTCCGCAGAGCGGAAACCCTTGTGCATGCAAGGGTTTTTTCCTGTTCAAAACAAAAATTGTTTCAGATAAAATCCAGATCCATCTTTTTATAGCTCTTCTTTTTTATCCCACAAAAATATTTTACAGAAAAAAATCAGAGAAAATCCCGTTTCGAACTTCCTCTGATTTATTTTTTCTTTTTTCAGAAATTTCTCTGCAATTTATATCTTACAGATTCGGTCTCACGATCTTCGGTGTATAACCTGCTTCTTCCAGCGCTTTCACAATCTTGTTCTTATGATCGGTGCCGAATGCCTCCATCGTGATGCGAAGCTCTACAGCCGCACTGCGGTTCGTTGTAAAGAACTGGTTGTGATCCAGTTTGATAACGTTTCCGTTCTCGTTTGCAATCACCTGGGATACACGTACGAGCTCGCCCGGTTTGTCCGGCAGAAGAACGGATACCGTAAAGATACGGTCTCTCTGGATCAGTCCGTTCTGGATCACAGAAGACATGGTGATGACATCCATATTTCCGCCGCTTAAAACAGAAACAATCTTTTTGCCTTTAACATTCAGATGTTTCAGTGCCGCTACCGTCAGAAGACCGGAGTTCTCCACGATCATCTTGTGGTTCTCTACCATATCAAGGAACGCTACGATCAGCTCATCATCATCTACAGTGATAATCTCGTCCAGGTTCTCTCTGATATACGGGAAAATTTTGGAACCAGGAGTCTGCACGGCAGTACCGTCTGCGATGGTGTTGACCGGAGAAACCGTTGTTACCTCGCCCTTTTCCAAAGAAGCCTTCATACATGCTGCGCCGGACGGCTCAACACCGATGACTTTGATGTTCGGTTTCAGCAGTTTTGCCAGTGTGGAAACACCCGTAGCAAGTCCGCCGCCTCCGATCGGAACGAGAATGTAGTCTACAAGCGGCAGCTCCTGAATAATTTCCATTGCAATCGTTCCCTGGCCGGTTGCAACCGTCAGATCATCGAATGGGTGGATAAAGGTATATCCATGCTCTTCTGCCAGCTCATAAGCCTTTGCACAGGCCTCATCGTACACATTTCCGTACAGAACAACCTCAGCGCCGTAGCTCTGGGTACGCTCCACTTTGATCAGCGGTGTGGTCATCGGCATAACGATAACAGCTTTTGCGCCGTAGCATTTTGCCGCATACGCAACACCCTGTGCATGGTTTCCAGCAGATGCTGTGATCAGTCCTTTAGCACGCTCTTCCTCGCTTAAAGTGCTGATTTTATAATAAGCACCACGCAGCTTGTAAGCGCCGGTAAGCTGCATATTTTCCGGTTTTAAATATACTTTATTTCCAGTCTGCTCACTTAAGTGCTTGCTGTAAACCAGTTTCGTCTCCTGTGTTACTTTCTTTACGATTTCAGACGCTTCCTCAAATTTCGGGAGTGTCAGCATTTCTTCTGCCATAGTATTTTCTCCTTGTTGTCTTTTTTCAGGCGTTCTCGTCCGTTGTGTGGAACAGTGCGTTTACGAACTGATCTGCATCGAATTTCTGCAGATCGTGAATGCTCTCGCCCACTCCAATGTATTTTACCGGAATATCAAGCTCGGACTGAATCGCAACGGCGATACCGCCCTTGGCCGTGCCGTCCATCTTCGTGAGGATAATGCCGGTGACATTTGCGATCTCTGCAAACTGTCTCGCCTGCTGCAGTGCATTCTGGCCCGTTGTGCCGTCTACGACAACCAGGGTCTCCAGATATGCTTCCGGATACTCTTTCTCCAGAATCCGGTAAATCTTGTGAAGCTCTTCCATCAGGTTCTTTTTATTGTGAAGTCTTCCTGCGGTATCGCAGATCAGCACATCGGCACTTCTCGCTTTTGCCGCCGCAACAGCGTCGTAAACGATAGATGCCGGATCGGCTCCGTTCTGTCCGCCGATGATATCCACGCCGGCGCGGTGTGCCCACTCGGTGAGCTGTTCGCCTGCTGCTGCACGGAAAGTATCTGCTGCCGCAAGGACAACCTTTTTGCCCTGATCCTTCAGAAGGCCGGCCAGCTTTCCGACAGATGTCGTTTTTCCGACTCCGTTGACACCGATCACGAGTACCACAGATTTTCTGTTTTCAAACTCATAGGCTGTGTTGCCCACATCCATCTGTTTTTTGATACTCTCGATCAGAAGCTGTTTGCATTCTGCCGGGTCGGTAATGTGTTCTTCTGCCACCCGTTCTTTCAGGTGATCAATAATTTTTGTCGTTGTATTGATGCCGATATCTCCCATGACCAGGATCTCTTCGATCTCTTCGTAGAAATCGTCGTCAATATTGGAATAGCCGCTGAAAATAGAATCAATCCCGGCTACAATGCTGTCTCGGGTCTTGGTCAGGCCGTTGACAAGACGTTTGAAAAAGCCTACTTTCTCCTCCGCCATTTTGCTCGCCTCCTTTTTTATCTTTTCTATTGTATCTTATTCATTTCTATTTGTCCAGTTCTCCTTCGATCAAATCGACAGAAACAAGCGTGGAAACGCCCTTCTCCTGCATCGTGATTCCGTACAGACGGTCTGCCGCCGTCATCGTGCCGCGCCTATGGGTGATGACGATGAACTGGGTATTTTTCGTCAGCTTGTGCAGATACTGTGCAAAGCGGGTAACGTTGGAATCGTCCAGCGCCGCCTCGATCTCGTCGAGCAGACAGAACGGTGACGGCTTCAGATTCTGGATCGCAAATAACAGCGCGATCGCCGTCAGCGCTTTCTCACCACCGGACAACTGCATCATATTCTGGAGCTTTTTGCCCGGGGGCTGGGAAATAATCTGTACACCGGCCTCGAGAATATCCTCTCCCTCGACCAGCTCGATCGAGCCCTTGCCGCCGCCGAACAGATCCTTGAACGCCTTGTCAAATTCCCGCTGGATATCAGCAAATTTCTCTGCGAACTGGCGGCGCATACCGTCGTCCAGCTCCTGGATGATATTTTCCAGCGTCTCCTTTGCCTGGATCAGATCCTCATGCTGGGCAGACAGGAAGGTGTGGCGTTCCTCCACTTCCTTAAATTCCTCGATCGCATTGACATTGACCGGGCCGAGCTTACGGATCTCTTCTTTGACTTCGTTTAACTGTTTCTTTAATACGCTGCGCTCCGGCACCTCTTCCATACGGAAGGAAGCGGCCTGTACCGGCGTAATCTCGTATTCATCCCAGATATAGTTGATCTGGGCTTCCTGATTTTCTTCCAGCTTGTCCAGCTGGCTGCGCAGACGGTAGCATTCATTGTCCAGACGGGTCTGGTGCTCGGACAGCTCATCTCTTCTGGCAAAGAACTGACGGTGGGTGCTCTGCAGCTCTTCCTTTTTCTGCTGCTCGGCGGCCAGCGCCTCTTTTAAGGCATCCTCCTGGCTCTTACCGGCGGCCATCGTCTCTTCAATCGCGGCTACCTGTGCCTTACGGTCCTCTTCCTCCCGGCTTCTCTCGTCCTGACGACCGACAAGCTCGGTCTGCTCATTTTCCAGACTTTCCAGCTCACCCCGGATACGGGCAATATTCTCTTCATGGAAGGACAGCTGCTGGGACAGCTCAGATCCCTTCAGATGCAGACTTTCCAGCTGTTTTGCCAGCCCGGCCTCCTGCTCCTTCTGTTCATTTAACAGGGATTCCTGGGAAAGCGCTGTCTCCTGAGAATCTTTCTCGGAGGATTTGAGGTCTTTCATTTCCTTCTTGATCGCTGTCTTAAACTCATCGATCTCCCGGATCTGGGATTCGATCTCGGAGCTTTCACCTTTTAACTGGCTGTAGCCGGACTGGATCTCCCGGATCCTTGTCTCTGCCTGCTGGATATTCATCTGGGCAGTATTCAGATCCAGCTGTTTATCCTTGACCTTTTCAGCTATGTCAGCCATCTCATCACGCAGGGCGTTACGCAGGTTACGTTTGGTTTCCAGTCCGCGTCTGGTCTCTTCCAGCTCTGTGGACAGCTTTTTCACCTGTTTTTCGAGCTCCTCGATCTCACGGCGGCGGCCCAGCAGGTTGCTGGTATTCTTAAATGCACCACCGGTCATCGAACCGCCCGGATTTAACAGCTCGCCCTCTAGGGTAACGATGCGCAGGGAATGATGGTTCTTTTTCTGCAGGGCGATACCATGGTCGATCGTCTCGACCACCAGCGTACGGC
>CAVLAW010000141.1:0-6573 GCA_963661155.1 Tidjanibacter massiliensis
ATTAAATCCGGTGAGACCATCGGTGTCATCGGCGGAACTGGAAGTGCGAAGACCAGTCTTGTCAACCTGATCAGCCGTTTGTACGATGTAACAGATGGATCCATCAAGGTCGGCGGAAAGGATGTCCGCACCTACGATATGGAAACCCTGCGAAATGAAGTGGCCGTTGTTCTGCAGAAAAACGTGCTGTTTTCCGGCACGATTCTCGACAACCTGCGCTGGGGTGATAAAAACGCTTCCGAGGAGGAATGCAAGCGTGTCTGCCGCCTTGCCTGCGCCGATGAATTCATCGACCGCATGCCGGATGGCTACAACACCTACATCGAGCAGGGCGGTTCCAACGTATCCGGCGGTCAGAAACAGCGTCTCTGTATTGCGAGAGCACTGCTGAAAAAACCGAAAGTTCTGATTCTGGATGACAGTACCAGTGCTGTCGATACGGCAACCGATGCAAAAATCCGGAAAGCATTCCTGACTGAGATTCCGGAGACAACCAAGCTGATCATTGCACAGCGTATTTCCAGTGTACAGGATGCGGATCGCATCATTGTCATGGACAACGGAAAAGTAAACGGTTTTGGAACCCACGAAGAATTACTGAAAACCAATGAAATTTACCGTGAAGTATATGAGTCTCAGACCGGTGGCGGCGGAGACTTTGACGAGAAGAGAGGTGAGTAAGGAATGGCAGAGAGAGTACAGCAGGTAAAGGGACCGGGCGCAAGACCGCCGAGAGGAGTTAAAGTGCAGGTCGAGAACCCGATGAAGATCCTTGCCCGAATTATGAAATACATATTAAAAGATTATACGGTGCACTGCATTGCCGTTGTCATTGCAATTTTTGTCAACGTTCTGGCCAATGTGCAGGGAACCATGTTTATGAAAACACTGATTGACGGTTACATCACACCGATGCTGACCCAGTCCAATCCGGATTTCACCCCGCTTCTTCATGCGATTCTCCGAGTAGCAGGATTTTATGCGATTGGTATTGTGGCTGCTTTCGTGCAGAACCGTACGATGATTTATGTATCCCAGGGAACTCTGCGGAACATCCGAAACGATCTGTTCGGCAACATGGAAAAACTGCCGATCAAATATTTTGATACCCATGCGCACGGCGATATCATGTCGATCTACACGAACGATATTGATACCCTGCGCCAGATGATCAGCCAGAGTATCCCGCAGATTATTAACAGTGCGATCACGATTGTCAGCGTCTTTGTCAGCATGCTGATCCTGAATGTTCCGCTGACCATCACGACACTCGTTATGGTATCGATCATGCTTGCTGTAACGAAAAAAGTAGCCGGATTTTCCGGAAATTATTTCATCAAACAGCAGACAGCGCTTGGTAAGGTCAACGGCTTTATCGAGGAAATGATGGACGGACAGAAGGTTGTCAAAGTATTCTGTCACGAGGAAGACAACATTGCAAAATTCAAAGAGATCAACGATAATCTGTATGAGAGTGCTTACAATGCAAACGCTTTTGCAAACATCATCGGACCGATCAACGCACAGCTTGGAAACATGAGCTACGTTGTCTGCGCGATTGTCGGCGGTGCACTTGCACTGAACGGTGTCGGCGGCTTTACCCTCGGTGGACTGGCAAGTTTCCTGACTTTCAATAAGAGCTTCAACATGCCGATCAACCAGGTCAGCCAGCAGGCAAATGCAATCGTTATGGCACTTGCAGGAGCAGACCGTATTTTCCGTCTGATGGACGAAAAACCGGAACTGGACGAAGGATACGTTACCCTGGTTAATGCAAAAGAAGAAAACGGAAAACTCACTGAGACGAAAGAGCGTACTGGAAAATGGGCATGGAAACACACCCATCAGGCAGACGGTTCTGTTGATTACCGCGAGCTGCAGGGCCGCGTCGTCTTCGAGCACGTTGATTTCGGCTACAATCCGGATAAAATCGTTCTGCACGACGTATCTCTGTTTGCAGAGCCGGGCCAGAAAATCGCATTTGTCGGTTCGACCGGAGCCGGAAAAACAACCATCACCAACCTGATCAACCGTTTCTACGATATTCAGGAAGGTAAGATCCGTTACGATGAGATTAATATTGGAAAGATCAAAAAAGATGATCTGCGTCGCTCCCTCGGTATTGTTCTGCAGGATACGCATCTGTTTACCGGAACCGTAAGAGAGAACATTGCGTTCGGAAAACTTGATGCAACTGAGGACGAAATCGTAGCAGCAGCAAAACTGGCGAATGCACACGGATTTATCATGCGTCTGCCGCAGGGCTATGACACGATGCTGACCGGAGACGGTGCAAACCTCTCCCAGGGTCAGAGACAGCTCCTTGCAATCGCGCGTGCAGCCATCGCAGACCCGCCGGTTCTGATTCTCGACGAGGCAACAAGCTCCATCGATACCCGTACCGAGCGGATTGTCCAGGATGGTATGGATAAGCTGATGCACGGAAGAACGACGTTTGTCATCGCACACCGTCTGTCCACCGTACGAAACGCCGACTGTATCATGGTTCTCGAGCAGGGCCGCATCATTGAGCGCGGTACTCATGACCAGCTCATTGAGCAGAAAGGCAAATATTATCAGCTGTATACCGGAAATCAGGTTTCGGCTTAACCGATAAGAAAGACAGGAAAAACGATCCCGCACAGACAGAATTTTGGTTTCTGCTGTGCGGGATTTTTATATGGCAGATTTCGCGGCGTTTTTTGGGACTTGAAAAAGGCGGCTGGATTTTATAGAATAGAAGAAGCGTTTGAATTTATGCAAAAGGAGAAAAACGATGGAATACTTAGATACAGCGCAGGAGCTGCTTGATTTTATCATGCGGTGCAAAAGCCCGTTTCATGTGGTAAAAGAGGCCAGTGATCTGCTGAACGAAAACGGTTATGAAAAACTGGAAGAGACAAAAGAGTGGAGTCTCGTTCCGGGCGGAAAATATTATGTGACAAGAAATGAGTCCTCGGTGATTGCATTCCAGATCCCGGAAGGCACATTTTCCAGCTACCAGATCATCGCAAGCCACAGCGACTGCCCAACCTTTAAAGTAAAGGGCGAGGACCCGTTCGTGACAGACGGACACTACACCCGTTTGAACGTAGAAGGCTACGGCGGCATGATCCGTTCCCCGTGGTTTGACCGTCCGCTTTCCCTGGCAGGCCGCATGGTAGTCCGCGACGGAAACGGTGTGAAATCCGTTCTCGTAGATGCAGGCCGCGATCTTGTGACGATCCCGAACCTGCCGATCCATCTGAACCGTGACATCAACAACGGCATCAAATACAGCGTGCAGACCGACATGCTCCCGATCCTCGGCGATGAGACCGCAAAGGATCACTTCTACGAGCTGTTCCTGCCGGATACCGCAAAAGAAGATATTCTCTCGATGGAACTCTACCTGTACAATCGCGTGGAGGGATCTATCTGGGGCGCCAGCAAAGAGTTCTTATCCAGCGGCCGTCTCGATGACCTGCAGAGTGCATTCGGCTCCTTAAAGGGATTCCTCGCCGCAGAAGCGACAGGACAGGTCAATGTCTGCGCGATTTTTGACAACGAAGAGGTCGGAAGCTTGACGAAACAGGGCGCAGATTCCTCCTTCCTGACTGAGACCTTGCAGCATATCAACGCAGCGTGCGGAAAAGACATGATTGCTTATCACAGAGACCTTGCGGGAAGCTTTATGGTTTCTGCCGACAATGCCCATGCATTCCATCCGGCCCATGCGGAGAAATACGATCCGAAGAGCCGCGTATACATGAACGGCGGCGTTGTCATCAAACAGAGTGCAAATCAGAAATATACGACAGACGCCATCTCCGAAGCTGTAACAAAGATGATCTGCGAAAAGGCCGGCGTACCGTGCCAGGTATTTGCAAATCACGCCGACATCCCGGGCGGAAGCACACTCGGTGCAATCCTGAACTCCCTTGTCTCTGTGACAAGCGTGGACATCGGAATGGCACAGCTTGCGATGCATTCCCCATATGAGACAGCAGGTGCAAAAGATACCGTTTATCTGGTGCAGTTCGCGAAGACTTTCTTTGAGACGACACTGGTACGGACAGAGCATGGATTTTCTTTGGGAGAGTAATCAATAAGTTTAGTTTCAAAGCAGATAAAAAAACGACCCGACGGGGCTTTTGAAAAGCCTTTGCCGAGTCGTTTTTTGTATCGTGGTGATTCATTGCAGCTCTGTTCAAGGAAAATTTTATTCGGTACGCAGTGCCGTAACCGGGTCGCTCTTTGCCGCTTTCTTCGACGGAATCAGACCGCCGATCAGGGTTAAGACAACGCTCAGTGCAATCAGAATGAGCGCCGGGGCGAGCGGAAGAGAGGCGCTGACTTTTGTCGTATCCGCCAGATGGTGGATCAGCATGTTGCCCGGGATCATCAGAAGCAGTGAGAGCCCGATACCGATGAGGCCGGCGCAGAGTCCGATGATAAACGTTTCGGCGTTGAAGACCTGCGAGATATTGCGCTTCGAAGCACCGATCGCACGCAGAATACCGATCTCTTTCTTTCGCTCAAGCACGCTGATATACGTGATGACACCGATCATGATCGAGGAAACAACGAGCGAGATGCCGACAAACGCAATCAGCACATAGCTGATGATGTTGACGATATCCGTAACAGATGACATCAGAGTGCCGACGACATCGGTGTAGGAGATGACCTGCTCGTTTTTGCCCTCTTTTTCCATCTTGGCATTGTAGTTGTCGAGAATGGAGACAACGTGTTCCTTGCTGTCAAAGTTCTTCGGATAAATGCTGATGGAGGAAGGCTCGTCGAAATCAGCGTAACCTAACTTCTGCAGATTGCTTTCATAGGTGGAAGAGCTGTTGGAACTGAGGGAAGCGAAAAGTTCCTTCATATCCTCCTCGGTCATGTTCATCTGGAAAGCACTTGCAAACGCTTCGGTGTCGATCTTCATCGCATCGCCCATCGAGGCCTGCAGCGTATCGCCGACCTGCGTCATCGCCTTTTCTATCTCGGACTGAATTGCACCTGCCATCTGTGTCATCATCTGTTCCATCGCAGAGGTGATCTGTGTCTGCAGAACGGAAGCGATGGAGGCAGAGTAGCTTCCCATGACACTCGCCATATAGTTCGTGAGTGCGGAGGAAACCTGAGACTGCAGTCCGTTGAGATCGACAATCTTTGTGATACCGCTGTTCAGTCGCTGCTGGCCGTCCGCCGTATTCAAGTAGGCGATAAAGTGCTGGCCTATCTCAGTCGGATCCGGCAGGCCGTTCGCTTTTACATAAGCAAGATAACCATTCGAGAGCTCCGTCGCAAGAGCAGTGAGCTGGTCGGAGGTAATCGTGATGTTGCTGTTGTTCTGCATCACTTCGGAAATCCAGTCGTTGATGATCTGAACGGCTTCCTCGGTCTGCAGATATTCTGCGAGATACGCATCAAACTGCTCCGGATCGGTGTAGCCCATCTTGATCAGGTATGCTTGATATCCTTTGAAAATCCGCTGGATCAGCTCCTGAATCTGTTCCTGTGAGATCGAAAGACCGCCGCTCTCCTCAATAATTTTCTGGATATGGCGGGTCAGGATTTCCTGTGCCTCACTGGAATTCAGGTAGGAAACGAAATCCTCCTGCAGATGGGAATAATCTGCTTCCGGATGAGAGGCGGCGTAGTCCTGATAGCCTTCCATCAGGCTGGATGCGAGATCCTGCATGCCGTCCTCGCTCACATCAAGGGTGAGTCCCGATAAAATCTGGCCGAGGTCAAGCTGCGGCAGACCGTCGAAATCAAGCGAGATCTGACTGAGGTCGATCGCACCGGCAAGGTTCATGCTGCTTCCGGCATCTGCAAAGGCACTCGAGAAGTCGAGATTCAGGGAATCCCCCGAAAAAGCGCCGGAGAGTGCGGAGTCGTCGAACTGGAATGCATTCTGCAGTTTATCTTCATCGACGGTGATAAAGGAATCCATATCGAGGCCGCTGCTGCTGTCTGCGGTGCCGAACTCCTGGTTTGTGAAGACATCAATCGAAGAGTTCGCCATCTGCTGTTTGACAATCTCAGACTTTTTCGCTTCTTCCACCACGTGGCGGGTCAACGAAGCCGGGTAGTTGATGCCGGCGGTCAGCGCTGACGCTGCGGAATCCGAGGACGGCTGCACGATACCGGTGATCGTGAGCTTTTCGCCGTTGGCAACGAGTTTTTTCATATATTCTTCGTTGTCACTCTTGTCCTTCCAGACCTTGTACTGGCTGTCGTATTCATAGCGGTCAGCACTGTTGACGAGGCGGAACGTCGTTCCGAGGATATCGTCATAGGAATACGAACCGATTGATGACGGAGTCTCAACCGTTTCTTCATTTAAGAACTGGCGGACCATCTCATCGAGTTCAAGAGAATCGCGCAGCCCTAAGGTGTAGAGCAGAAAATCGCTCATCTTGCCGTCGGAGGTCAGGACAAGCACGCATTCGTTGTAATTTTCCGGCCAGTGACCGGCTTTTAAGTCGTACTGGTTTTCATACAGTGAAGCGGTGTCCGGCATTTCGTAAAAGACATTCGTGCTCATCATGGAGGACATGATGCTGTTCGAACTGGAACCAAGGC
>CAVLAW010000142.1:0-6526 GCA_963661155.1 Tidjanibacter massiliensis
TTGATTCATTGTATGGCCAGTAACGTGCTTTATTACCAAAATATTACCACAAGACAAAGAAAAACCCCGGAAACGCTTATAAATAAAGCATTCCCGGGGCTCTCTATAGAAATCGTATAGATTTTGCGGGATTCCGCATCCTCTTTTTCTTTTGTGACGTAATAAATTCCGGCTCCTGCAACCAGGATACCAATTATCAGTGCGATAATAGCTACTATCATTTTCTTTTCCTCCAGTTCAGTAAAAATGCAGAGTTAACGATGACAAGGACCGATCCCGCGTTATGGACAAGCGCGCCGATGATCGGATTTAAAATACCGGTGATCGCAAGGATGATTGCGATAAAGTTCAGCGTCATCGAGAAGGTCAGGTTGCATTTAATCGTAATCATCATCCGCTTCGAAAGCTGCAGCAGATGCGGCAGTTCGCTGATCTTATCGTTGATCAGTGCAATGTCCGCGGCGTCTACCGCGATATCACTTCCGATTCCGCCCATCGCGATACCGACATTCGCTTTCTTCAAAGCCGGCGCATCGTTGATGCCGTCGCCGATCATGCAGACCTCTTTGCCTTTCTTCTGACATCCTTCGATGTAGTTCAGTTTATCCTCCGGCAGACAGTTTGCATGAACTTCGGAAAGTCCCAGCTTTCCTGCCATGTAAGCGGCTGCGCTCTCATGGTCACCCGTTAAGAGAACCGGTGTAACACCTGTTGTCTGAATTTCACGGATCGTATCCGGCGCATTCTGGCGCAGTGTATCGGAAAGTGCAAGGAATCCGGCCGCTTTTCCGGCCACGGCAAGATACGTCAGCGTACATCCCTTTTCGAGATACTGCTCTGCCTGTGCCCGAATTGTTTCCGGCAGTGCAACACCATTCTCCTCCATCATCTCCGGGTTTCCGGCAAAAATCAGCTTTCCTTCTACCTTCGCAGAAACGCCGCGTCCCGGAATCATTTTGAACTCTTCCGGCTGCGGAATTGTCTGGTTTTTCTGCTTTTCAAAGCATTCGCTGATCGCCTTTCCCAGCGGATGCTCGGACCGCAGCTCTGCTCCTGCCGCCAGACGGTACAGTGTCTCCTCTGGGTACTCTTCTGCAACGCTTGCAACCCCGATGACCTCCGGCACACCGCGCGTCAATGTTCCGGTCTTGTCAAACGTAATATACGAAACGGAAGCCAGACGCTCCAGTGCATCGCCCTCTCTTACGAGGAAACCGTGCTTTGTCGCATTTCCGACAGCAGCCATAATCGCGGTCGGCGTCGCAAGAACGAGCGCACACGGACAAAACACAACGAGAATTGTAACGGCACGGATAATCTCACCGCTCACCAGCCACGTAAGCGCAGCCGCCGTCAGGGCAATCACCACAATCCATGTCGCCCAGCGGTCCGCGAGACCTACGATTTTTGCCTTTCCGGCATCTACCGACTGTACGAGGCGGATCATCCGCTGAATCGAGCTGTCGTTTCCGATCTTGGTCGCTTTCATATCGAAGGCGCCGAACTGATTGACCGTTCCGCTGGAAACCTCATCTCCCACCGTCTTATCCACCGGAAGAGATTCTCCTGTCATAACTGCCTGGTTGACGGAAGTCTGACCGGAGATAATCACGCCGTCTACCGGAATCGTCTCGCCCGGCAGAACACGGAGCATATCACCGATCTGTACCTCTTCTGCCGGAATCCTTTCTTCTTTTCCGTTTTTCAGAATCCGGCGTGCCATCTGCGGCGTCAGATGAACCAGCTTTTCAATGCCGGCCCTCGCACGGGCTACCGTCAGATTCTCCAGAAGACCGCCGAGCTGCATGATGAAGGCAACTTCTCCGGCGGCAAAAATTTCGCCGATGATGACCGACGCAATCAGCGCCAGCGATACGAGCACATCGGCCTTGATATCAAACGCTGTCACCAGCCCGATGATGGCTTCCAGAATGATCGGGATTCCGCACAGGGTAATCGCAATCCATGCCGGATCCACACCGAACGGCTTCAGGTGAAACACACTTGCAAGAAGAGAAATACCGGAAAGTACCAACAGCGTGATATCCTTCTTCGTTCCTCCCCACTCGAGAAACTCTTCTAACTTTTTCATACTGCTTCCTCCTTTATACCTATAGGGGTATAGGTTCTTTACGAACTTCAGTATACCTATGGGGGTATGGGTTGTCAAGTGGAATTTTTCGGAAACAGAGAAAACCGACTTCACGAAGCCAATACCTGACATCAAAAAAGAACTTCCTGTGAAGCATTTTTTGCTCCGCCGGAAGTTCTTTTTTTGGCATTCTCTTCTTATTTCATATTGGCAAACCGCTCCACAGCCTTCGTAAACTGTGCTATCGTCTCATCCGCATCCCCGTGCTCAATGCCGTCGCGCACGCAGTGCTGAATATGCCCCTCAAGGACGACCTGTCCCACTTTGTGAAGTGCCGACTTCGCCGCATTGATCTGTGCCAGAATATCCTCACACGGCACATCCTCGTCCACCATACGGTCAATGGCCTGTACCTGACCGATAATCTTTTTCAGACGGCGGTGCAGATTGTCTGCATCCATACACTGTTTCATGTTATATCCTCCTTTAAAATGCCAAACAACTATTTTTATTATAGCATTTTGTCAAAAAACTCACAAGCACAGCTTTTCAGCAAAAAGAGCTGCCGATCCGTTTTTTTCCAACGCATCAACAGCCCTTCTTTTACTTTTTCTTATTTGTCTGTCGTTTCCTGTGCAAATGCCTCGATCTGTGCATATCCTGCTGAAAAATCGATCGGTTCTTCATACAGCTTCTTTACAACAGCCTCGCATCCTGCCGGATCGGCCAGGACTGCCTCGATTTTGTCTGCAAACTGCATGACGTCCAGCTGGCTAAGATAGCCGTTTTCTCCGTCCCGGATCTGCTCCCGGATGGATGGGATGTCGGAGGCGAGGATGACTTTGTGCAGGCTCCGTGCCTCCACGATCGTGATCGGATAGCCTTCGTGGCGGGACGGCTGGAGGTACAGGTCGCACGCTTTTACGTACGGCGCCGGGTTTTCCCGCATGCCGAGAAAGACGATTTCCTGCTCCACCTGGTACTCCTTTGCCATGGCTCGGAGCTTTTTCAAATCTCTTCCGTCGCCGATGATAAACCACTTGAATGCAATTCCCCGTTTTTTCAGTTCCGCCGTGATCTGTACTGCAAGATCATATCCTTTTTCCTCAGAAGCTCTTCCTACCGTTAAAAACTTCAGGTCTCCCGTGTACTGCGGATCATTAAGCGGCTCCTCACTTCGTCTTTGTACCTGCTCTATATCAATGAAATTCAGCAGAACTTCCGTCCGGTCTGCAAGTTCCGGGAACCGGGCAATGACCTGCTGTCTGACAGGCTCGGAAACGCAGTAAATTTTGTCATACTCCGGAATAAAGTCCCTGGTTCGGAACAGCCACCACAGATTTTCTCCGTGGAACCAGACTGCTTTTTTCCGCGCATTCGTCTTTCTGGCTCCGAAAGCCGTCGTGAATGCACCGAATCCGAAGAAGTCGAAAACAAGATCATACCGTTTTGTTTCCGGCTCCACACAATCCAGAATCCGCTCATACAGTTTTCCGTACCGCTTCTTTCCATACACTACGCGCATCAGAAAAACACCCATTCCTCTGGCATAGAACGACCGCTCCGCCGGTGTCTCCCGCTTTCCCACGATCCGTTCAAAATCCGGATGCGACTTCTTGTTCCAGACCATCTGGCGCACTTCTACTTCTTTTGGAATCCGCTCCAGCAGAACGCCTCTTTTTTCTACGAGAAGAAGCGTTACGTCTTCTTTTTTCTCCACCAGTTTCTGCAGCAGCGCCGCCATGGCGACTTCTGTTCCGCCCATATCCATGGTACGTCCCAGCACCAGTATTTTACTCATTGCTTACCTCTCATCTGCTTTTTGTCAAGTTCACGTTTAACGCCAGTAGGCATCTCCCACATGGGCCGGATGACGCTGGTCTTCCGGCGGGAGCTGGTGATAATCGCCGTACAGGGTGTGAAGATACGTCTCATATCCTGCCGGCGCATTGATCATGTGGCCTTCAAACGGAAGACGTACAATCTCTGTGATTGCCGTTTTCGGAATCGCATCTGTCTTGCGGTAACCGCCGCACTGGCAGGCCACCCATTCGGAATCTTCCGCACGGTACTTTCTGCACTCTTTTTCCATCTCCCGCAGAATCCGCTCTTTTCCATAGCACTTTCGGATCGCCCATTTGCACCATTTTGCGAAGCTTCCCTTGTTTCCCTTTAAGGTCTGGCGATAGGTGCGGAACGCATTCATCCGCTGGCTTTCCAGAAACAGCAGCTTTTTCCAGTGACGGTCGTACTCCGGCGTATCTTTTTCCGGCAGACCGTCAAACGGGAAAATATCAACAAAAAGGCCGGTGTCAATCGCTCCCGCTACATCCTCTGTGAGGCTCGTCCCAGTGTGTACCAGCTTTCCGTATGCCAGTGTGAAGCCTTTTGTATTATGGAAATTCATGACGCGGTACGGCGTATCGTTTTTGCTGTTTACAATCTGCTCCAGCTTCTCGTAATCCGCCCTCGGCATCCAGACATCCACATCATCATCCCACGGAATAAACCCCTGATGCCGGATCAGCCCGAGCAGCGTTCCATCCGCCGCAAAATAAGTCAGATGATTCTCCCGGCACACCTCATCCAGATACAGCAGAATTCCAAGTGCGATCTCCTGTTTTTCTTTTAACTCTGTAATTTTACGCATAACGGCATAGCCTTTCTTTTTTGGTCTACGCTCTGCTCAGAAGACATACTGTCTCGCAGTGAACAGTCGCAGGAAACATGTCAACACAGCAGACTTTTTCTACATGATACCCATATTTCGCAAACTCCACCAGATCATTCGCCAGTGATGTCGGTTTGCAGGAGATATAGAGCATTTTTTTTACCCCGTACGCCGCAAGTTTTGGAAGGGCTTTCGGGTGGATCCCTTCGCGCGGTGGGTCGAGGACGATGAAGTCTGGTTTTTCTTTGATCTCATCGATCACCTTCAGCACATCTCCCGCGAGGAAGCTGCAGTTGGTGAGGCCATTCGCCTTTGCATTCTCTTTCGCGGCCACAACGGCTTCTTCCACGATCTCCACGCCGATCACTTCTTTTGCAACCGGTGCGAGGATCTGGGCGATGGTTCCGGTTCCGCTGTAGAGGTCGAAGATGGTGCGGTCCTTCGTCTCTCCGACGAACTCGCGTGCGGTGCTGTAGAGGACTTCAGCGCCGAGGGAGTTGGTCTGAAAGAAGGAGAACGGGGTGATCTTGAATTTCAGTCCAAGGAGTTCTTCATAGAAGTAATCCTGTCCGTAAAGCACCTTTGTCTCATCGCTCTTTACGACGTCTGCCAGGGAATCATTCACGATATGGAGGAATCCGACGATCTTTCCTTCCAGCGGCAGAGCGAGCACTTCCTGCACGAGCGGCATCAGATCCCACTCCTCCTGGCTTGTCGTGACGAGGTTCACAAGGATTTCTCCTGTGTTCTCCGCTCTTC
This sequence comes from Tidjanibacter massiliensis, assembly GCA_963661155.1. Lineage (GTDB taxonomy): Bacteria > Bacillota > Clostridia > Lachnospirales > Lachnospiraceae > Fusicatenibacter > Fusicatenibacter massiliensis_A. The sequence goes on from CAVLAW010000142.1 coordinate 5,523, forward strand.
TTACCAGCAGATGACGCAGATAGCCTTCGTGGCTCATTTTATGGTAATAGCTTGCATTCCGCTCTTTAAAATACGCCAGCACACAGTTCAGGATCTTTGTGAAATCTTCATGCACGATTTTGCAGTCGCACGCGGTCAGGACATCGTAGGTGCTTCCCTTTTTGTGCAGTCCGAGGGAAAGCGGTCCGTCCTTGTACTCATCACCGAAGGAAAACTCCATCTTATTCCGGTACGCAAACTCCTTCGGGCTTGCCTTGATGCCAAGGAACAGGTAATCGGCCTCTCCCGCCTCGTTGACCTGACCGGCCTCCACGAGTGCGTCGTCCAGCAGCTTTTTCACCTGACTGGCCTTCATCGCAAGCTGATCCTCATAGCTCATCGTCTGGTACATGCATCCGCCGCAGGCAGGGAAAATACTACAGACCGGATCGCGTTTTTCCATCGGAGATTTCTCTGTCACTTCCAGCAGACGGCCTTCCATGCGGTTCTTTCTCTTCTTGTTGATCTGAAAGCGGATCTTCTGTCCCGGAATTGCATTTTTCACGGTAACCGTCTCGCCCTCCACGTGTACACGTCCTTTATTCGGGAAATCGATTTTCTCCACGACTCCCTCGTAAATTTCTCCTTTTTTCATCCTCTTCTCCTTTTATATCAAAAACTGATCTCAAACTCATTTCCGGACATAAAAACTCCGGTACCACGTTCCGGCACCGGAGTTTCTTTTTTTCCATCCTACTTATCTTCGTCTTCATCCTCGAAGTAATCATCGAAATCGTCGTCGAAATCATCTTCGAAGTCTTCCAGATAATCCGGAGTTACAAACCGGTATACTGCGTATGCGATACCTGCTACTGCTGCTACTGCTCCAACAATGGCAAGGACCCATAAAATCACGTTTTTCGGTTTTTCACTCTCACGTTCTCTCTGTTTTAAAAGCTCTAATACTTCATCAATCTTATTCATACTGTCCACCAACCTTTGCTTTAGATTAGAAACTTAACTTA
>CAVLAW010000143.1:0-6502 GCA_963661155.1 Tidjanibacter massiliensis
GTTAAAATACCGTGCCTCCCGCCTTTCCGGCCTCGGAACCTCGCTTTCCCGTCTGGGAGGCGGTATCGGTACGAGAGGACCGGGAGAGAAAAAGCTGGAGACGGACCGCCGTCTGATCCGCGCGCGCATTACGCAGTTAAAACGTGAACTTGAGGAGGTACGCCAGCACAGAGAGCTTCTTCGCGAGGGGAGAAAACGGTCGAGAATCCCGGTGGCGGCGCTGGTGGGCTATACGTCAGCGGGAAAGAGCAGTCTTTTGAATGCATTGACGGGATCCGATATCCTTGCCGATGCGATGCTGTTCTCGACGCTGGACACCACGACGCGGTCACTTTCCCTGCCGGACGGACAGGAGATTCTGCTGACTGATACGGTTGGATTTATCAACAAGCTGCCGCATCATCTGATCGATGCATTCCGCAGCACGCTGGAGGAGGCGCGGTACGCCGATTACATTCTCCACGTTGTGGATACTTCGAATCCGCAGATGGAACTGCAGATGCAGGTGGTTTACGACACACTGCGGGAGCTGAAAGTTGAGGATAAAAAGATTGTCACGCTGCTGAATAAACAGGACAAGCTTCTCGATCCGGTCATCGTAAAGGATTTCCGGGCGGATGCGAGCCTTGCGGTTTCGGCAAAGACGGGACAGGGACTCGAAGACCTCAAAAATTTACTCTCTTCCTGGATGATGGAAGGCAAAATTTATATCGAGCGGCTCTATCCGTACGATAAGGCGGGAACGATTTCACTGATCCGCAGCTACGGAATTCTGCTCGAAGAAGAATATCTGCCGGAGGGCATCCGCGTAAAAGCCTATGTACCGAAGGATATCTACCCGAGGGTATAGAGGTATGGCTCATGGGCTTAAAAACGGAGATACCTTGCGTTAAGAGCCGTACAGGGCCGGAAAATGGAAGTGGAAGAACACAAGTAGAAGTACCATATCTAGTGGAGTTAGAAAATTAGACACTAGATATGGTACTTTTTACTATTGACGGGAGAAACAGGCTCTGCTATCATATGGTTCAGACACTGCAAAGAGCGAAACTTAAAAAGCCTTGCAGAAACGGTTGAATTAACAGGAGGGATTCGGATGTTTCAGGTAGAAAAACGAGACGGAACGATAGCAGAGTTCCAGATGAAAAAGATTACCGATGCGATTGGAAAAGCATTCGGCGCAAAAGATATGCAGTTCAGCGATGACATGCTTCAGATGCTGGCACTGCGCGTAACGGCAGACTTCCAGACGAAGATCAAAGATGGAAAAATTTCGGTTGAAGCGATTCAGGACAGCGTGGAGAACGTGCTGATCCAGTGCGGCTACGCAGAAGTGGCAAAGGCCTACATTCTGTACCGCAAGCAGAGAGAAAAAATCCGCAACATGAAATCGACCATCGTAGATTACAAAGAGATCGTCGACAGCTATGTCAAAGTAGAAGACTGGCGTGTCAAAGAGAACTCGACCGTAACGTATTCCGTCGGAGGACTGATCTTGAGCAACTCCGGTGCGATCACAGCAAATTACTGGCTGTCTGAGATTTACGATGATGAGATCGCCCAGGCACACCGCAATGCGGATATCCACATTCACGATCTGTCGATGCTGACCGGCTACTGTGCAGGATGGTCCTTAAAGCAGCTCATCAAAGAGGGACTCGGCGGCATCAACGGAAAGATTACATCCTCACCGGCCAGACATCTCTCGGTCCTGTGCAATCAGATGGTCAATTTCCTCGGTATTATGCAGAACGAGTGGGCAGGTGCGCAGGCATTTTCTTCGTTTGATACGTACCTTGCACCGTTCGTCAAGGTGGACAATCTGAGCTACGGTGAGGTGAAAAAATGTATTGAGGCATTCATCTATGGTGTCAACACCCCGAGCCGCTGGGGAAGCCAGGCACCGTTCTCCAACATTACGCTCGACTGGACCGTACCGGACGATCTTGCAGAACTTCCAGCGATCGTCGGCGGCAAAGAGATGGACTTCAAATACAAAGACTGTAAAAAAGAGATGGATATGGTCAACAAGGCCTTCATCGAGACGATGATCGAAGGAGATGCCAACGGACGAGGCTTCCAGTATCCGATCCCGACCTACTCCATCACATCCGATTTTGACTGGTCCGATACGGAAAACAACCGTCTGCTGTTTGAGATGACTGCAAAATACGGCACCCCGTACTTTTCCAACTACATCAACAGCGATATGAAACCAAGCGACGTGCGTTCCATGTGCTGCCGTCTCCGCCTGGATCTGCGTGAGCTTCGAAAGAAGACCGGCGGATTCTTCGGTTCCGGCGAGAGCACCGGATCGGTCGGCGTTGTCACCATCAATATGCCGCGTATCGCATATCAGTCCAAGGATGAGAAAGAGTTCTACCGCCGTCTCGATCATATGATGGATATTGCCGCACGTTCGTTAAAGACGAAACGTGAGGTCATTACCCGCCTCCTGGACGAGGGACTGTATCCATATACGAAACGGTATCTCGGAACGTTTGAGAACCACTTCTCAACGATCGGTCTGATCGGCATGAACGAGGCCGGTTTAAATGCCGCATGGCTCGGAAAAGGTCTGGAGGATCCGAAGACACAGCGGTTTACGAAAGAAGTTCTGAACCATATGAGAGAGCGTCTCTCTGATTATCAGGAGGAGTACGGCGATTTGTACAACCTTGAGGCAACTCCGGCGGAGTCGACTGCATACCGTCTGGCAAAACACGACCGTGCAAAATGGCCGGATATCAAGACCGCAGGCCACGAGGGAGATACCCCGTATTACACCAACAGCTCCCATCTGCCGGTGGACTATACCGAGGATATTTTCTCAGCGCTCGACATTCAGGATGACCTGCAGACGCTGTACACCTCGGGAACGGTCTTCCATGCGTTCCTCGGCGAAAAGCTGCCGGACTGGAAAGCAGCAGCTTCCCTTGTACGGAAGATTGCAGAGAACTACAAGCTGCCGTACTACACGCTGTCCCCGACATATTCTGTTTGTGCGAACGACGGCTATCTCGCCGGCGAGCACTTTACCTGCCCGATCTGCGGAAAAGAGGCAGAAGTTTACAGCCGTATCACGGGATATTACCGTCCGGTCAAGAACTGGAACGACGGAAAACGCCAGGAGTACAAGAACAGAACTGTTTACGATATCATCCACTCCAAATCTCTGGAGCAGAAGATGAAATCGTACGGCGCTGCAGAAAAACTGGCAGAGCAGGCTGCTGGAAAAGAAGAGCCGAAAGCCGCTGCAGCAGATAAAATCGAGGAAGACGGCATGTATCTCTTCACTACAAGCACCTGCCCGAACTGTAAAATGGCAAAAGAAATGCTCGCCGAGGAGCAGTATGAGGTGATTGATGCGGAGCGCCACCCGGATCTTGCCGCACAGTACGGCATCATGCAGGCACCGACCCTTCTCGTTGTCGAGGACGGTCAGGCGCAGAAGATCGTAAACGCTTCCAATATTCAGAAATATGTGGATGAATATCTCTCCTGATTCTGTGACGGAAATGGAAAAGGAGCAGAGAAAATCATGGAAGAATTACAAAAGAAACGCGTGAAGGATTCCGAGACCGAGCAGTCGTATCTTCTGATGCACCGCCATATCAACGGCTACGGCCGTCTGTTCGGCGGACAGCTTGTCGCCTCTGGATTGATGAGCTCGCCGGGCTGGTGGGACGCCGCCACAGCGGCCACGAAATTACCACCGCGTGCATCGACAATCTGAACTTCAAGCATCCCGCTATGCTGAACGACACCGTTGTGCTGATCGGCAGAGTGACGTACGTCGGACGCACCTCAATGGAGGTGCGGGTCGACACGTACGTGGAAGAACTCGCGACCGGCATGCGAAAAATGATTAACCGTGCCTATGTGGTGATGGTGGCGATCGACGAGGACGGTCACGCGGTTCCGGTTCCGGGCCTCATCTTAGAGTCCCCGGAGCAGGAGGCCGAGTGGGAGGGCGGAAAACGCCGCTACGAGCTTCGAAAGCAGCGTCATAAAGAGGGCTTCTAAAAAAGAGGCTCTCTTATTTTTTGCGGATTTCTAAAAATTTCATTGACATTTCTGTTTCTTCCGCCCTATAATGCCAGATAGCGGTTCGCAAGAACTAACAGAAATTACCATAAAGCAACCAGGAGACACCAAAATGAAGAAACATATCCCATTTCGCGCCGTTTTCCTGCTGATTCTGGCCGTCATTGTGATTGCCGCAGCCCTCTGGAACATGCTTTCTCCACAGCTCGACCGTTGGCAGTCGAAACGGGAGTACGAGAAACTGGCGCAGGATTACGTCAGCACCGGATCGGCAGACGGAAGCGGCGAGGAAGACAGCGATCAGACGGAAGATACACGGCAGAAGAAAAAAGACTGGTGGTACACGGATGTCAAAGTTGAGTTTGATGAACTGAAAAAACAAAATCCCGATATTGTTGCCTGGATTCGTTTCGACAACGAGGAACTTGCTATCAGCTATCCCGTGCTCTATTCCGGAGATAACGAAAAATATGTCCGCACCGATGTCTATGGGAACGATCACATCGCGGGAAGCATCTTTCTGGAAGGACTCAACAGCCCTGATTTCTCCGATTACTACAATATCATCTACGGCCACAGCATGAAAAACGGAACCATGTTCGGAAATCTGAAAAAATACCGGACAGAAGGCTTCTGGAAGGAAAATCAGTATTTTACAGTCTATACCGAACATACCGCTTACCGTTATCACATTTTTTCTTATGAGACAGCGCCCGATGGCGGTGAAGTCTACAAAATCGGTTATCAGCCGGGAGAAGAGTATCAGGAGTTTATTGACCATATGATAGAGAATTCGCAGATTGAGACAGGAATTACACCGCAGTCCACCAACAAGATTCTGACACTGTCCACCTGCGTTGCCGCCGATTCCGACGAACGATTTGCGGTTCACGCCGTCTGTATCGATACGCAGACGACCGATGCGGAAAAACTGAAAGAGTAAACACGGAGGATCCCATGGAAGAAAACACAAACGACGACAGCAGAGTAGAAATGTCCCCCTATTCCAGAGTTGAGCTGGAGGCGGATATTCTTGAATTTCTGTGCCTGCGGGAGCGCCAGAACCAGCCGATCACGGAAGTCGGTATCTGCCTGCAGTTCAAAATTGCGAAAAAGACACTGAGCGGTATCTTAAAACAGATGTTAGACAAAGGCTATCTCGAACCGTACCGCAGAGGCGGCGATGTTCATCTGACTCCGTACGGCATCCGGGCGGGAAACGAATATCTGTACCGGCATCACTCGATCAGCCAGTTTCTGCAGTTTATCGGTGTGCCGGAGCAGACGGCAAATCAGGATGCGTGCCGCGCCGAGCATATCCTTGCGGATGAGACAGTACAGGCGCTCTGCGAATATGTCAACAACGACCATCAGCATTACGAGCGGAAAATCCGCAATACTGACCTGACCGAACGCTATGCGCCGGGAAACCATGAGGGGATGATGCAGATTTATACCATGGAGCAGAGCCGCCCGAGAAGATTCAGCGAAGAAAATGATCTTTATACGGGAACTGTTTTTCTGGAAATCACGAACGAAGGCTGGTTTGAACTGGAGTATGCCGGAGAAAAATTTCAGAAAACAATGTGGTACAAAAGTGCAGATGGCAGTGAAGAAGCGGACTGGATTCGTGCGGAACACGGCGAAAAAGGCGAGTGCATTCCGGCAGATGCCTTTGAATTTGTGCTGAAAGCTAACGAGGTTCTAATGGAAGGCCATCTGCTGGTCGCATACACGGAAGACGGGGAGAAACCGGACATGTGGAGCAGTGCGCAGATGGAAGTAGAATTGTGGTAGGAGAAGGAACGTGGAAGAAAAAATCGAAATCGGAAGATTATCTTTAAATCAGGTCAAATATCTGACCCTACTGGATCAGTGCGAACAGAAGCGGGGAGCTGTACAGAAAATTGCGGACTGGTGCGGTGTCAAGCATCCGACTGTCAGCCGTTTCTTCAAAGCATGTACAGAACAGGGGTATCTGACGAAAGACCTTGTTCTTACGGAAAAAGGCAGACGGATTCTCTCATGGAACCAGTATCTGGCAAAAGAAGTACGCCAGTATTTGACCGATCTCGGCGTAGAAGAAGGACTCGACGACTTTGCCAAAGGAATTCTGGAAAATGTCGATTACAACATTATCGAAAAGACGATCAGCAAGCGCGCCGTCATCACGGACAATACGAGAATGAAAAAAGCAGCGTCGGACATCGAAAATATCGACGAGATCATCGAACCGGGCGAGCACCCGGTACGCATCTCGCTGTTCCGTGTCAATCCCATGGAGCGTGCACAGAAGTCCATGGCAGACCGCGGCTTCGAAAAAACAGCCAGGATCATCCACAATGAGAAAGAAAGCTGTCTGGAACTGACCGTAAAAGAAATGCACGCCATATCCCGCGTAGATGGCCACGACATGACCGGCCATCTCTCATCCCTGAAATACCTGTGCCACGGC
>CAVLAW010000144.1:0-1260 GCA_963661155.1 Tidjanibacter massiliensis
ATGCATCACGCCGTCTGCGGCAAGCGCTCCGTCATAGATCATAATCGCGGTCCAGCCGACGAGCTGCAGTACATTCAGGACAGCAAACAGGATGCTTCCCTTCTGTCCGGAATTCATTTTAGCACAGGAAGAAATGCACGGCGATTCTTTTTTCCCTGCGTTTCTTCAAACACACAACAAAAAACTCCGGCCAATCCCCCGACGCAGATACGCCGGGCTGACTGAAGCTGTCAAAAACGATAAATCTCAATGAGTTCCTAGGTAATACGCAACGGCAATTGCAATCGCAGCCACCGGCTGCACAGAGCCTAAAACCAGACGTCCGATCCAGACAGATGTCTTGATATACGCATTTTCCGGTTTCGAAGCCTGATAATAAATAACCATAGGTTCGCCCTTTTGCGGCGCTCCTTTTGTCACCTTTTCCGTTTCACAGGTATAAGAAGCAAGTCCTGCCTGGTAGCGGACAACTGAATGGAAAAGCGGCTGATTTTTTGCATTTTTTGTCTCGACTACATTTTCCACAATTCCATCCGCTCTCTCTTTACACGAAACTAATTTCCGGATTCGCGGAAGCGCGACAATCACAAACCAGCCGACCGCGTCAATCAGCAGCATTGCATAAAACAACAGGCTAAATTGTTCTGAACTCATAAAATCCCCCTCCTTTGCAAAGCATTACACAACAATTTAGATGACTTTATTATACATCATACGCGTAAAAATGACAATTTATTTATTGCAAATAGCATTACGATTTTAATCCCTGATTTTCAATTTTCCGCATATATCTCCAATACACAACAAACAGCGCCGCTCCCGTAAATATCCAGGAAGCGATATATACGTTCATCAGTATATCATAGGTCGGCACGATCCTGAAAATCGTCACAAGCCAAATAGCACGAAAAACGACTGTCCCGAGGATGGTAATAATGGATGGCTCCAGGGAAACACCCATACCCCGGAGAGCTGCACTTTCAACTTCATACGTTGCCGTAAGTCCTTCCAGCGAACAGACGTGATGTAGACGGATCAGACCGTAGACGGCAACTGCTGCACTCGTGGTGTAAATGCCGACAAAGAAATCGTCCCAGATCATGAAGATAATAGAAAGAATTTCCGTGAAGCCAAAGCCGAACAGCATGCAGTACCAGAAGACTTTTTTGCATCGTTTCAGATTGCCCGCACCGAAATTCTGGCTCGTGAACGTAACGGCTGCCTGCGCAAAAGCGGCTGCGATATCGTATGTAAAATATT
>CAVLAW010000144.1:1270-6470 GCA_963661155.1 Tidjanibacter massiliensis
CGCTCTGGATAAACACATTTGAGACCGAAAAAATAGCACCCTGAATACCGGCCGGAACACCGATCACCAGAATTCGTTTCAGATCATTTTTCTCGATGTGCATGCGTCCGAAGCGGAACTGGAATTCATCATTTCTGCGGTACAGGTGAATGATCACCAGCGAAGCACTTAAGATGTTCGAAATCAGCGTTGCGACAGCAACACCAACTACACCCAGTTGGAAACAGATCACGAGAAATAAATTCAAAATAACGTTGACCACACCGGAAAGCAACAGGTAATACATCGGTTTTCTCGAGTCTCCGTAGCTTCGCAGAATAGCAGATCCAAAATTGTAGACGACCATGAACGGGAGGCTTAAGAAATAAATCCGAATATAAAGCAGTGCTTCATTAATTACACTTACCGGTGTCCCTGAAAGCTCCAGAACGAGCCTTGCTGATGCCATGCCAAGTGCCATCAGAAGGACTCCAAGCAGGAGGGCAAAGGTAAGAATCGTGTGAACCATGACATTGATCCGGTCACGTTTATTCTGCCCGATCAGATTGGCCAGCACTGCATTCGGGCCGACCGAAAAACCAACATTCAAATTGACAAAAATACCGACCAGCGCCACGCAGCTTCCCACCGCAGCAAGCGCCTGATCCCCCGCAAATCTTCCGACGACAGCGACATCGGCGGAATTAAACAACTGCTGCAGAATACTGCTGAATGCCAGCGGGACGGCAAACAGAATCAGCTTTCCGGCAAGACCGCCGTGCAGCATATCCATTTCTTTTGATTTCTTTTTCGTTTGCATTTTGTTAAAACAGCCTCTTCTTTCTTATCAGCCCAGTTTTTCAGACCATTCTGCTTCTTTAAAGCCAACCAGCACCGTATCGCCATCAATCAGCAGCGGGCGCTTTACCAGCATGCCATTTGTTGCAAGCAGCTGCACCTGTTCTTCTTCACTCATGGCCGGAAGTTTGTCCTTCAGTTTCATTTCTTTATAAAGAAGGCCGCTCGTATTGAAGAACTTTTTCAGCGGGAGACCGCTCCTGGAATACCATTCTTTCAGCTCGTCATAGGTTGGATTTGCATCCACAATGTGGCGCTCGGTATATTTTATTTCATGCGCCTCCAACCATTTTTTCACTTTCTGACAGGTTGAGCATTTGGGGTAACATATCAATATCATTTCTCCATCTCCAATCAAATTTGATGCAGCGTCAATGCTGTATTTTTCAGCATATTTTTATGCCGGAATCATTTTAGCACAGGACAGGCGGATCGGCAATTATTTTCCTTCTTTTAAGATCGATTCCAGCGCCTTCATCAGTTTCGGAATCTCGATCGGTTTGGAGAGATGGCCGTTCATGCCGGCTTCAAAGGATTTTCGCTTGTCCTCTTCAAACGCATTCGCTGTCATTGCGATAATCGGAATATTGGCTGCAAACGGATTCGGCAGGGTTCGGATTTCCCGTGTGGCGGTATAGCCATCGAGTTTCGGCATCTGTACATCCATGAGGATCAGATCGTACTGTCCTTCTTTTGCATCTTTCATTTTTTCGACTGCCACATCGCCGTCGTTGGCCGTATCGACAATAAGGCCGACTTCCTGCAGAATGGCTGTTGCGATTTCAAGATTCAGATCATTATCCTCTACCAGCAGAACTTTCTTTCCGGTAAAATCATAACTGGTAATGTCTTTTTCTTCTTTCGTTTTCTTTTTGCGCGTCGTGGTCAGCGCCTCCCAAAGTTCGGACATGAACAGCGGCTTGGCACAGAACGAAGTCACACCTGCCTCCCGGGCTTCCTCTTCAATCGCGTCCCAGTCGTAGGCCGTCAGAACAATGATCGGCTTTCCCTCTCCAATAAAACGCCGGATTCTTCGGATCGTCTCAATGCCATTCATATCCAGCATCAGCCAGTCTATGACGTAAGCACCGTACTCATCATTCTCTTCGATGGCATATCTTGCACGCACAACCGCTTCCTTTCCGCTCGTCGTCCAGTCGGGGCGCATGCCCATCTCGGTCAGCATCTTACTTACTGAAAAACAGGTGTCGGAATCGTCATCTGCCACCAGCACACGCACACCCTGCAGCTCCGGAATCCTTTCACATCCAGCGTGTCTATAAGCAGCTCCAGATTTTTGTTCATCACATCACTCTGGATAATCGTCCGAAGATCGTGGAGCACGTCCGGAAGATAGACTTCGTGTTCTTCCACCCGCACCTTGCCCGATTCGATCCGGCTCATATCCAGAATATCATTGATCAGCGACAGCAGATGGTTGCTCGAAGTCGCTATTTTATTCAGATAATCCGACAGCTTCTCCGGATCGTCGATCGATTTCGCGCACAGCGCCGTAAAGCCGATAATCGCATTCATCGGGGTCCGAATATCATAGGACATATTATTCAGGAATGTCGTTTTGGCACGGTTGGCCTGTTCGGCGGCAGCCAGTGCCTAATACATATCACTCTTCGCGCGGATCGTAATCTGCGCCACATAAAATGAAATTAGAAAACAAATCATCAGCATGAAAACAATCGGGATAATGGTCAGCCACAGGATCGCAAACCCGCCATTTCCACCACGGATAATATAGACCGGGAACAGGATCATAAACAGAATCAGAAATACAGTTTCCAGAATTTCCACCCGCTTCTTTTTCCAGGCCATCAGAATACAGACCGAGAGCACAATGGCCGCTCCCAGCGTACTGCCCACCATCGGCTAGACATGTTCCATCGCGTTCAAAACGCTCATCAGCACAAGCCCGATGACCGCAATGCTTGTGGTACAGCAAAGACGTTTTTGATGCTGCTCCTTTTCGTATCCCTTGACCAGTTTTTCTGCTTCGAAAAGCGGCTGTAAAATCTTCTTCCACATAGCGTACTCTCTTCCCTTTCCCTCAAATCTGTTCGTTTATCGTCAAAAACTTTCGCTGGAGTGTGTTTCATTTTATTACAAGATATTTTAATATTACCATTGCAGGGAAAAATGACAAGATTGTAATGAAAAACGGGGAAAGAAAATTGCAGAAAACAGCCCATCTGCATTACATAGACGGGCTGTTTGAGATCTGCTGGTCTTTATTTTGTTTTTACATCAATCAAATCTTGTGATCATTATGTAATAACAATCTATAACTTTGCACATACCAAATCGTACAATGCTCTCATAAGTTCTTCCCCTTTTCGGCATTCTGCAGCCATCGAAATGACCGCATTCTTGTCTGGAAGAACCATGGAAATCTGAGAGTATTTTCCATCCGCCCGGAAGGAATTGTATTCTCCCCGCCAGAAAAGATAGCCATAATGGTCCGTATCGGATGCTGCTGTGCTTTCTTCTATCCATTTCTCGGACAAAATCTGCTTCCCATTCCATTTTCCCTTGTTCAGGTAAAATAATCCGAATTTATGGAGTTCGGAAAGCGTAAGGAATAATCCGCCTGCTCCAAAACTGTTTCCAAGAGGATCCGTCTCCCATGTCGGGCGCTTGATTCCAAGGTGTTTAAAAAGCCTTGGAGTAAGATAGGAAACCAGGTCGCATCCGGAACGTCTCTGCACAAGAATGCCGGCAAGGTAGGGACCAACGTTATTATATACAAAATGTGTCCCTGGCTTATATGGAAACGGAATCGCCAAAGCCATTTTTACCCAGTCATCCTCCTGGTATAATGGACGCTGCGCTCCCATCAGACTGCCCTGCTCCTGACCTAAACACATCGTAAGCAGGTCTCGGACCGTTGCCATTTTCAGATTATCGTCGATCGCATCGGGTAAATCTTCGGAAAAGGCATCGGTCAGCTTTTCATCCAGGGAAAGCAATCCCTCCTGCACAGCAAAACCGACTGCGCAGGATGTGAAGCTCTTGGTTGCGGAATAAATATTTCGGCGGCATTCGGGTTCACTGTACCATTCATTTATTAAGTCACCATCTTTTGTAATTTTTATTCCAAGGACGTGAAAGGTTTTCGCAACTTCTATAAAATCAGATATGTCCATAGTTAGGTACCTCCTTTATTTTTCCTCTCTATTCTAATTTTAAATTGTAACGTATTTGACCTTACAATTCAATTTTTTTTCATCAGTTTACAGTTTTTACCACGTTTTCACAACCGCTTTATAACGTCTCCGCATATGCCCGATCAATCAGCTTCTTCGCCTTCTGGAAATCTTCTGCTGTCTTAATCGACACTTCCAGCTCCCCAGTTCCATAATGTCCGATTCCACGGGTGTCTCTCGTAAATCCTTCTTCCAATTCAACGGTATCTGGATCGAGTTTCGTTCGAAGTAAAATCTGTTTGTTGTAAATCTCAATGCAGAAAACGTTCTGCACTTTCTTATAGGCCAAGTACAGTTTCAATTGATTTGGAACGAGATCATCTCCCAGTGATTCGATGTAGTCGCAAAGTGCTGCATATAATGTTTTGAAATGATTGCTTGCGGAAGCCAGCTTCTCCAAATGTGTTTTCTGTGTATATGTACTACTTGCTGTTGAAATGCTTGATGTTTCTGCCACCGGCTTTGCCACCGGAGTATTCAGATGCTCGAACAGCAACAAATCCTCTCCATATTTCCGATATTTCACCAGCTTGATATTCCTCTGCATCTGATTGACTGCATGCACATCATACTTCGTGAAATCATTTGCAATACAGATCACGCAAGGCACTGACCAGTCAATCTGATCGGCTACTTCCATTCCCAGTTTTTCAATCACAAGCAGTTTAAAATCCGCTTTGTGATCCAAAAGCCAGTCCAGATAGAATAATCCCTGATTGATCACATTCTCACTCGTGCTTCTCTTATATTCAAAAATCACCGGACTGTTGTTTTCATCAATTCCAATGCTGTCCATTCTTCCGGAAGTGATGACGTATTCACTTTTCAGAAAACGAACACCGAAAAAAATCTCCATGTTCTGCTCTATCGTCGTCTGTAATTGTTTTTCTAATAATACCGTAGAAGAGGTGCGCTCTTTCACAACGCCTCCAACCTCAAAAAGTTTTATTTCTGACACCGCGGTTTCTCCTTCCTTGTCACTAGATATACGTTCATTATATCGCACCTTCTGATAAAATACTATTGCAAAACAGCCTTTCTTTCCAGATTCCCACGTACCAAAAAAGGCCCCAGCTCCGCAAGGCTGTGACCTTTTTCCTGATATTACGAATCTATTATTTCTTATACACCGTCTCCCCCCGTGC
>CAVLAW010000145.1:0-6449 GCA_963661155.1 Tidjanibacter massiliensis
CAGCGTAGAGACCGAAAACGGCGTACTTCGTCTGGATGACAACTTTGTTGATATGGAAGCCGGAACGAAGACCTTCCGTATTCTGCCGACCGCAGACTTCACCGCAGAGGGAACCGGCGTATCCGGTGCATACCGCGTACGAAGCGTTTACGAGACTTCTGAGAGATAATAAAACAAGAGCTGAAAAAAGAGCGTGCAGAAATTTTGCGCGCTCTTTCTATAAAAATTATTATGTAAGTGTTATTGTTTTTCGCTCTGGATTTTCCGTGCCTGTTTCGGTGTCACGCCTTTCAGCTTTTTGTAGCAGCGGATAAAGTAGCTGCAGTCCGTGTAGCCGACTTCCCGTGCGATAAAGGAAATGTCGCGGTGATATACTCCTTGCAGGTCATGTTGTACCGCCGGTAGAAATTCATGGAAAACGTGGAATGCGACATACTGCACATCGCCGCGAGCTTTTCAACAGTCAGCTCCTCGAAGTAGTGCGAGTCGATGTACTCGGCAATCAGGTCAAAGCTGAGTTCATAGGAAGGATGAACACCGGGATTCGGAAAGAAATCCCCGTTCGCCTGCCAGATCCGCGCAAATTTGCTGACAATTTTCCGAAGATCGGCGGTTAAGATCATCGAATAGCCGAGCTCTTTGTTCTGATATTCGGAAAGAATATCTCCGAAAAGCGGAAAAAGATTCATTTCCTGTACCTGTTGCGGAGAAAAAATGCAGGGACAGCGGAACGCGTGGATGCCGTGCAGCATGGAACGCAGATCCAGATCGTCCGTTTTGCAGGTGGGAAGAAGATTGGGATCAAATTTGATCACATCGTACTGCACCGGGACGGATCCTTTCGCCAGGGAGATTGAGTGAACGCATTTGGGCGGAAAAAGAATCACAGAACCCGCTGTTCCGATGGACACGACATTGTCAAGGGAGACATCAATTTCGCCTTTGCGGACATAGAGAAGCTCCACATAATAATGCCAGTGTGCCGGAATCGGCAGCGGATCGCGGGTGCTGTCAAAAAGAAAAGCCTCGTAGGGGGAGGCAATGGGATCGATATATTCATATAAATTGTTCATGGGTAACGGTTCTGTCTCGCCTTTCGTTGTTTTGTTCTAAAATATTATTATATCGACAATTCAAATGATTTGCAAGAAATAGCGAGGAAAGAGGATAAAGATAAGTACAATGTCAAATACAACAAATGATATGACGCAGGGAAACAGCATGAAGCTTATTTTCCGGTTTTTTCTGCCGATTCTGATTGGAAACTTGTTTCAGCAGCTCTACAGCTTTGTGGATTCGATGGTGGTCGGAAAGGGAATCGGGGATGCGGCGCTGGCGGCTGTTGGAAATACGGGTTCCGTCCATTTTCTGATCATCGGTTTTGCGATCGGACTGACGAGCGGCCTTGGAATCTGCATTTCGCATTCGTTCGGTGCAAACGACGGGAAGAAGCTGAGAAAGGAAATCGCCATGTCGGTTTATATCTGCCTTGCGATCGGTATTCTGATCACGACGTTCAGTCTGATTTTCATGCGCCGCCTCTTCCTGTTTTTACAGACGCCGGAAGATATGATGACGGATACACTTGTATATTTCGGAACCATCCTCGCCGGAAGTACCGTTACGATTTTCAACAACTTTGTGATGATGTTGCTGCGGTCCGTTGGAAACAGTAAGGTTCCGCTCGCCTCTATGGTGATTTCCGCGATTGCCAATGTCCTTCTGGATCTGCTGTTTGTGTTTCCTCTTCATATGGGCGTTTTTGGAGCAGCACTTGCAACCGTTCTGGCACAGGCACTTTCCGCGCTGTACTGCTTCTGGCATATCCGGCGCGCGCCGGAGCTGATTCCGAAAAAAACGGACTGGAAGGCAGATGGTGCCATTTTAGCTGCACTGATCGGAAAAGGTCTTCCCGTTGCGGTGATGAATTCTGTGACTGCCGTCGGCGGCATGGTGCTTCAGGTGTTTGTCAACCAGATGGGAACGGCTTATGTCGCAGCGTATGCGGCGTGTATGAAAGTCTGCAGCCTCTTCGAACAGCCGGGCGTGACGGTCGGACTGGCGCTTCTGACGTTTACAGGACAGAACTACGGGGCGAAGAAATACAGCAGAATCAAAAGCGGCGTGTGTGCTGGCATCGTCTTATCGATTCTTGTCAATCTGCCGTTTGCCGCGCTGGAAATTTTTGCACCGAAGTTCCTGGCATCGCTGATGCTGAATGATCCAACCGTCATTTCCTACGTCTGCATCTTTCTTCCAATCACCGGAATCGCACTGTTTCCGCTCGGATGGCTTTTCGTCTTCCGCAACGCCTGCCAGGGCATGGGAAAAACGGTGCTGCCGATGATCTCCGGCGTCGTCGAGGTCGTGATGCGTGTCGGCGTTGTTCTGATCGCTGTACCGCATTTTGCATTCCGCGGTGTGGCCTTTGCAGAGATTTCCGCCTGGATCGGTGCAGGGGCGATGCTGATGGTGACATATCTGGTGTATCAGGTGCGGCTGTCAAAAGGCGTTTCAAAATAAAAAATAAAAAATCCCGGATTCTGGAATCCTGCCCAAAAAGCAGGAGCCGAGAATCCGGGATTTTTGCTTTAAGAAGATTTAGTTGTTTTCCACCGGTGTTCCCATATAGTAGAAGCCACGGCATTCATCCAGATAAACGTTCTGCAGAGTTCCGATCAGAGATTCATCCCCTTTAAAGTGAACCAGTGTATTGTTGCTCATGCGGCCGGTTACCAGAGACGGATCCTGCTCGTTGATGCTCTCCACAAGAACTTCCTGAACGGTATGCGTATGTCTTGCAGTCACCTCACGGGAGATTTCCTGTACTTCGGCGAGCAGACGGTCAAAACGGTCTTTCACGACATCGGCCGGAATCTGATTTTCCATGGCAGCAGCCGGCGTACCCGTTCTTCTGGAATACTGGAACGTGAAAGCGCTGTCGTAGCGGACGCGGCGTACCACATCCATCGTCTCGAGAAAATCTTCCTCCGTCTCGCCCGGGAAGCCGACGATGATATCGGTCGTCAGGGAGACATCCGGCACCTTTGCGCGGATGCGGTCAACGAGGTCGAGATACTGCTCTTTCGTATAGCGGCGGTTCATCAGCTTTAAGATGCGGCTGCTTCCGGACTGGAGCGGGAGATGAAGATGAAGACATACTTTTTCGCAGTCGCGCATCGCATCGATCAGCTCCTCGGAAAGATCCTTCGGATGGGAGGTCATGAAACGGATCCGTTTCAGGCCTTCGATCTTATTAACTTCGCGCAGAAGCTGTGCAAACGTCATCGGTTCCTCAAGATTTTTTCCATAGGAGTTGACATTCTGGCCGAGCAGCATGATTTCCACAACGCCGTCAGCAACGAGACGTTTGATCTCCGCAACGATTTCCTCCGGTTTCCGGCTGCGCTCGCGGCCGCGCACGTACGGCACGATACAGTAGCTGCAGAAATTATTGCAGCCGAACATGATGTTGACACCGGATTTGAACGGATATTTCCGGTCGACCGGAAGATTCTCAACGATCTTGTCGGTATCTTTCCAGATATCAATGACCATGCGGTCCTCTGTCATGCATCTTACCAGATATTCCGCAAAACGATAGATATTGTGCGTTCCAAAAATCAGGTTGACGAAATGGTAGCTTTTTTTCAGCTTCTCCACAACAAGCGGCTCCTGCATCATACATCCGCAGAGGGAGATGATCATGCCCGGATTTTTCTTCTTGTATTTACCAAGCTGTCCGAGGCGGCCGTAGACACGCAGGTTGGCATTCTCGCGGACGGTACAGGTATTGTAGACAACAAAGTCAGCATCCTCGGTCTCCACAATGTGATAGCCGACTGTTTCCAGAATTCCCTCGAGCTTTTCGGAATCGCGGGCGTTCATCTGACATCCGAACGTGGTAATACAGGCGGTTAAGAACTCTTTGCCGTTCTTTTTCGCGCGCTCCGGAACAAGCTGCTGTTTTAAAAGTGCCATAAAGTAATACTGGCGCTGCGGCTCCGCATCCGGTGCAGGGAGTGTGATGTCAACGTCCATCAGGTCGATACCGGAAACCTCTGCGTCCGGGATGGTTCTGAGATCTATTTTCATATGATATCCTCTTTTCTGAAATAGTAAAATCTAACATCAAAATGCCGTGAAAAAAGACCCGTCGCATCGGATCTTATCTGCTTTGTATTTTATCGTATCTGCCGGAAAATAGCAAGGAAAAAACACGGTCGCTGCAAATTCCGACCCGAAACCGAAAATTTTACGGTTTTTGGATTTTGAAACAAAATTTCCGAGCCAATTCTTGACATTCGACGAAAATCGAGTTAAAATTACAGCCGTTGTATGCTTGTGCGTGAGATTCGTACTTGTTTCAAAGAGGAGACAAGGGTGGTTTGTGGAAGAAATATGGTCCGTCCTTCGGTGTTTTGGGACGGCTTTTTTATTGCCGCAGACAGAAGCATAAGCAGACAGGAAAAGGGAGGAAACGTATGAAAGTGTACAAAAAAATCATGAATGGCGTGGCATTTGTCGAGAAACTGATTCTTGTACTGTCCACGATCCTGATTGTCGTACTTACGGTCGGAAACGTTCTGTCACGTAAGATACTGCATCAGTCCTGGTCATTTACCGAAGAGCTTGTCGTTGCGGTATTTGTCCTGATTACACTTCTCGCTGCAGCGCTCGCTGCCCGTGACGGAGAGCTGGTCAATCTTTCTTTACTGCCGGACCGTCTTTCACCAAAAGCGAGAAGAATTCTGCTGGTTGTCAATACTGCCTTCAGTGTTGCCTTCACCGCAGTTCTGTTTAAATATGGTATGGACAAGGTTCTGACCCAGTTAGCCAACGGAAAGAGAACCTTTGTACTGAACTGGCCGGAATGGATTTTCTGGTCTTTCGTACCGATCGGAGCCGTCTGCATGACGCTCCACATGATCGAGTATCTGATTGATACTTTTGTAAAAGCAAAAGAGGAAGGAGAGGAAAAATGATCAGTGCAATTCTTTTTATTTCATTCTTTATTTTTCTGATCCTTGGTATTCCGATCGGTATCTGCCTCGGCTTATCCTCGATCTGCGCAATTCTGTATTCCGGCACGTCACTGACGATCGTTGCCACGAATATGTATTCCGGCATCAGCAAATTCCTGCTGCTTGCCATTCCGTTCTTTGTCCTTTCCGGAAACATCATGGCAAAGGCGGGTATCTCCAAACGACTGATCCGCTTCGTTGATACGTGCGTCGGTCATAAAAAAGGCGGTATCGCCATCGTCTGCGTTATCGTTGCCTGCTTCTTCGGTGCGATTTCCGGTTCCGGTCCGGCAACCGTAGCAGCTCTTGGTATGGTACTGATTCCTGCCATGATCGATCGCGGCGGCTTCTCCGCACCGTTTGCCACGGCATTGATGGCGACGTCGAGCTCGATCGCGATCGTCATTCCGCCGAGTATCGCATTCGTTGTTTATGCATCCATCACCGGCGTATCTATTGCAGATATGTTCACCGCAGGTATCGTTCCTGGTATCCTGATGGGTGTTGCTCTTGTCATCGTTGTTCTTCTGGAGGCAAAGAAACACAACATTCAGCCGACCCAGAAAAAGGCAACCGCAAAAGAGAGATGGGATGCATTTAAAGATGCATTCTGGGGATTCCTGATGCCGGTTATTATCCTCGGCGGTATCTACGGAAGTATTTTCACCCCGACCGAGGCGGCAGCCGTTTCCGTTGTGTACGGCCTGTTCGTCGGAATCTTTATCTACAAAGAAATCAAACTCAAAGACCTGTGGGATCTGATGGTAGACTCCGCGAAGACCACCGGCGGCATCATGCTGATCGTAGCAAGTGCTTCCCTGTTCTCGTTCGTCTGCACCAAATTCGGTATCGCGCAGGCAGCCTCCGATCTGCTCGGAAGCGTTGCTCACAATCAGTTTACCTTCCTGCTGATCGTTAACATCATCTTCCTGATCGCAGGATGCTTCATCGATGCAAACTCCGCCATGTACATCTTCATTCCGATCATGTTTCCGGTCTGCAAGGCACTTGGCTATGATGTCGTTGCATTCGGTATCGTGGCAACCGTCAACCTGGCAATCGGACAGGTTACCCCGCCGGTCGGCGTCAACCTGTTTGTGGCAATCTCTGTTAAACTGAAAAAAGGAATGGAAGTTACGATCCAGCAGATCTCCAAGGCCGTTATGCCGATGATCGCTGCGTCCGTTGTCGTCCTTCTTTTAATCACCTACGTTCCACAGATTTCAACCTTCCTTCCGAAAGCACTTGCCGGAAAAGATGGTTCCTACAGCGGCACAGTAGCAGCAGCGACCAATTCGGACGCGTCCGACAACAGCAGTCAGACGGGTTCTGATGGAAATAACGAAGATTACAATGATATCGCAGATTACAGCGATCTTGACTGGCCGGAGCAGACCTGGAACTTTACCTGTTCAACGACTGAGA
>CAVLAW010000146.1:0-6416 GCA_963661155.1 Tidjanibacter massiliensis
TGAACTCATTCCGGAACTGGGCTTAAAGAAAATGAAGGTTTCCGTGATCGCCGCACGTGCAGAGATTGCAACGGGAACGTTTTATCACTTCTTTCCATCCAAGGAAGCCTACGTCAAAGCCCTGATCGATGCGCAGAACGAAAAGATGAATCAGCAGATGCTCCCGCTTCTGCAGAAAACCGGAAAATTATCTCTCCAGCAGGCGCTTTCCTGGTTCCGCGATTCATTCCGCCTGGAGAATAATCTTCTGATGAAACTCACCACCGACGACTGGATCTGGCTGAAAGCACACCGGAAAGCGGTTGGTCTCTTCGATGCATCCCAGGACTCGAATGAGACGCAGCGGTATCTTTATTGCCGAGGTATTTGAGACGAATATCGACCTGATCTTTGCATGCATCCACCGTTACGCAGCCGCAGAAATCGAAAACTGATAAAGAGGAAATTTTTTATGACC
The DNA here is from genome assembly GCA_963661155.1 of Tidjanibacter massiliensis. Classification (GTDB taxonomy): domain Bacteria; phylum Bacillota; class Clostridia; order Lachnospirales; family Lachnospiraceae; genus Fusicatenibacter; species Fusicatenibacter massiliensis_A. The sequence continues at coordinate 458 of CAVLAW010000146.1, forward strand.
ATGAAACTGATTCTTGAAGCAATTGCTTACAGCCTGATTTATTCCGCTTTTATGCTGTTTCTCTTTCAAAAGCAGGGCGCAAGAAAGCAGCGCTACAACTACCCGCCGGCAATCCGGGAACGGGCGATTCAGAAAGGCATCACCTCGCAGAAAGAGCTGGATGAGACTGCCAAAAAGAACAAATCCGTCGGCCTTGCCGTGATGATGCTGCTCTGTATCGTCATCACAAGCAGCATCAATCACCAGACTTCGTTCGGCGCAGGCTTCTGGCAGTCGTATTTCTTCTTAAATTCCTTTTCTTTGACGCACTGGTCATCGATTCTATCTGGTTCTGCCATTCCAAATGGTGGCTGATCCCGGGAACTGAAGATATGACCGAGGCATATCACGATTACGCCTTCCACTGGAAATGGTTCTTCCTGTGTCTCGTATCGAGTATTCCGCCTGCTGCAGTCATCGGCGGCATTAAGGTTCTCATCGGACGATTTCTTTAAGATAATTTTTGCAGACAGAAAACGAGCGGTTCCTTTTTTCAAGGTTCCGCTCGTTTTCTGCCTGCAGTTCATATGAAATTTCATACCTGAATCCGGTCAGCTGCTTCGTCGCACAGTGCGATTCGTTTTCCGTCCATGCCGAGGATTAATCCGCCGTCCATTTTCTGAATAACTTGTATTGTGCTGCCCTCTTCGATTTTGCGGCTCCGCAGGAAATCCAGAATCTCAGGGATTCCAAACATCCATTTGATGGTACAGATATCACCGGTTTTTTTCTTCGAAAGTGCCTGCATGGTATCCCTCCTTCTTATCTTTTCTATATTGTATTCCCGTAAGGGATATTTAGTCAACAAGAACAATTGGGATACATTTCTAACTAAAGTTTGTGTGCAAAACGATGATTTTTATCGTATATCAACATTACAGAAACAGTTTGATGCACGCAATCGCAATCGAAGCCACAGCCACGATCCGTTTCAGCAGGGTCTGGTTGATTTTCGTTGCATTTTTGCTTCCCGCAAAGACACCGATACCATGTGCGACAAGCAGGATCGGAAGAAGCAGAAAAACTTCTTTGTTTCCGGCCGCTGCGATCAAATAGCCTGCTGCGGACGGTACGGCAATAAAAATAGAATCAAACAGGGAAATGCCGACTGCGGTATGCGCCGGGATGCCGAGCAGTGTCAGAATCGGCATCACAAGAACCGGACCGCCGGCTCCGGAAGCGGCACAGATGGCACCTGTCACGGCACCGAGCACCAGATAAAACGGAACGCTCTGTACTGCTTTTTTCTCTGCATTTCCCGGCTTATCTTTCCGAAAAAGAATGGAAATGCCGGAAAGCAGAACGACAAGATATAAAATGATCTTCATTGTGTCCGCCGGGATCAGCAGGTTGATCTTGACGCCGGCCAGTGCGCCGACAAAACTTCCTGACGAAAGCACGCCTGCGGTTTTCAGATCGAGGTTTCCGCTCTTATAGTAATTCACCGATCCCAGAATGCCGGAAATCAGAAATGCCGCAAAGCTGAGCGCGAGCGACACAGATGACGGCATGTCAAGGAATCCGGTGTAGAACATCGGAAGCAGAAATCCCGCGATTCCCGTCAGACCGATACAACCGCCGACCACGAGATTCAGAAGGATCATCAGAATCAGATTTAACATAAAAACATATTCTCCTTAACTACAAATTTCTCAGAGCTGTTCAAAATACCGCTCTGCCTTTTCCAGAATCCGCTCTTCGTCGAGGGTCTGCACGGCGCGGTCTTTCATCAGAATCTTTCCATGCACAACACTGTCGCAGACATCCGAAGCAGTCACGCACTCCAGCAGTGTGTTGACAAGATTTCCCGTCGGGTACAGATGCGGCTGGCGAAGCGAAATCGTGATAAAGTCCGCCTCTTTTCCGACGGTGATGCTTCCGCCGTTCTCATGCAGATAGTCGTATCCCCCCTGGGTCGCCATGCGGATGATCTTTGCCGCCGGCATCACAGCCGCCTCGCTGATGCCGACACCGCGTCCGACATTCATCACGGAGCGGAAAACCTTCATCTCGTTCCAGAGGCTCAATCCTCCGTGTGCCGCGCCGTCTGTTCCAAGGCCGACGGTGATGCCGCGCTGCAGCAGGGCCGGTGTATCCGGTACGCCTTTTCCGCAGTTGCTGAACGGGCAGTGGCATGTTTTCACATCGTATTCTTTTAAAAGATCTTTTTCATTTTCTGAGAGCAAAATGCAGTGCGCCGCCAGAAAACGGTCATTCAGCACGCCAAGCTTTGCCAGATACTCGATCGGGCGCATCTGCTGGCGCTGCAGGAAGAAATTGATCTCGTTCGGATACTCGTTCATATGTGCCTGCAGCAGTGCACCGCGTTCTTTTGCGTGATCTGCCGTTTTTAAAATCAGTTCTTCTGTGCAGCTGATCAGAGAACGAAAGGAATAAGCAACTTTCAGGTTCCCTTTTCCATGGTATGCATCGTACAGCGCATCCGTCTGTGCTACCGACTGATCTGCGGTATGGCGGATGGAATCCGGCAGGGTTGCGTCATCCATCGTGGATGCAGACAGCAGACCGCGAAGGCCGGACTGCAGATAGACGTCTGCCGCACTCTCCATAAAATAGCTTCCTGCATCCACAAAGGATGTCGTTCCTGATTTGATCATCTCCAGCGCTGCAAGCTCGGCACTCAGCTCCATCTTTTCCGGCGTCAGTGTGCTCTCGAACGGCAGCATGATCCGCGTCCAAATCATTGGAAGGGCATCGAGGATCTGTCCTTTTAACAGCTGCTGACCGGTATGCATGTGGCTGTCGCAGAGGCCCGGCATCAGAAGCTTTCCGGTTCCGTCGAGCAGCTCGGTCTCGCCATTTTGGGAAAGTATTTTTTCTTCCCCGTCCCGGTATGGACGGATGACGGAAATGATTCCGTTCTCTGTTTCGACGGTCTGCCCTTTTGCAATCGTCATATCCGGCATCAGCACGGAAGTATTGGTTACGATCAGTTTTTTCATAAGGTTTCCCTTTCTTTTCACTATGACAGCAGGAGCCTGCCTCATTCCCTTTTGGGTTCGGGAAGAGCCGGGCTCCGTTTTTTGCATATTGTTTAGATGGTTCCTGTCAGCATCATGACAACCTGTGCGATTACAGCAGAACCGATAAAGGTTCCTGTCATAACGAAGACACCGATCAGGATCATTTTCCATCCCTGTTTTGCGAAGGTTTTTACCTGGTCGCCGATGGAAATTCCGGCATACGCGCCTACCATGGTAAGCGGAGCTGTGAAGTTGATTTTACCGACTGCGTCGATGACGAACTGTCTTGCCGGGGAAATCGGTGATGCGGCAAGCAGGCCGAGGATCGAAACGTACGCTACGATCGGAAGCTTCAGCGGGATCAGCTTGCTGCAGACAACGCCGACACAGGAAATGGCCAGAAGGATTAAAATTCCCGGAAGAGAATCCATAAATCCTACCTGAAAACCTACCAGATTGGCAAGTCCGATGCCAAGACCGGACAGTAAAAATAAGAATCCCCATTCAATGTATCTCATCTCTTATGCTTCCCCTTTCTTTTTTGCGGCGCGTTTTGCAGCTCTTTTATCTGCAAATTTTCCAAGTGTCGGTTCTAGTTTGCTGTACAGGAAGTTGCAGAGCGGAATGCCGACAAAGATGGCCATGTAAATTCCGTCGATGCCGGAGATCGTCTCACTCGCACTGGCCAGTGCTGAAATCTGATCTGCCATCGCCGGATAAATCTCGGTCAGCGAAGCAGTTGCGCTCGCCATCATGATGCCGGCTCCGACACCGGATGCCATGCCGAGGGCATAAGGATGAAAAATGTTCAGCATTGCGATCACGGAAACCATGAATCCAAAGTAGATGGTGCCGACCATACCGCCGACGACATAGATGGAAAGGCTGCCGCGCGCTTCCGGTGAATCCGGTCCGAACATATCGGTGATAAGAGCAAGATTGGTTTCACGGTTGATGGAATGTGTTGCACCGATGGCTTCACGCTTTAATCCAAGCAGAAGTGCCACCGGCATGGCAAGAAGAATCGTTCCCAGGTTTCCGAACTCCTGCAGCAGAAGCGCCGGACCTGCGGAAATGACCGTCTCGATGCTTGCGCCCGCATTGATGCCGAGCTTTGCGATAAACGGACAGATTGCCACGATAACGAGTTTGGATGCTGCCTTTACTTCTTTTGATTTTACAATTTTGGTCACCTGCGGACCGGACAGCACACCGAGAATCAGTGCATAAAAGATCGGGAACAAAATGAAGTTTCCCGGTCCCAGCGGGATTTTGATCTGTCCGATGGAATCTGCGATCAGGATGAACACAAATGCCAGAACGTAGATCTTCCACTCAGCCTGAATACGGCTTTTCAGTGATGAATACGCATACTTTTCCATAATTTTCTCCTCCACCATTGCTCTTTCGCGTCTGGTTTATTTTTTTCGTTCGTTTTTGCGAACAAGTGCATTCTAGCGGATTTTCGTTTTGGAAAAAAGGACAAATGGGATGTTTTTGAAAAAAATTTGTGCTATACTCACAGATATGGGCGTTATTTTTCTGTAAAACGCTTTTTGACCCCGCAGAAACACACTGACCGAAAGAAAAACGTGGAGAAGAAATCATGACATTAGAAGATCTCATTGAGGAGGTGCCGGGACTGGCACCGTATTTTGAACATATGCCGGAGGAGCTGCACAATCGCTATATGATCCGGGTTTACCCGCCGGGAACGATTATTCACCAGAAGGATTATAAGCTTGAGAAATTCGGCATGATCGCCAAGGGCGAACACCGCGTGATCAATGAATTCCAGAACGGCAATATCTACATGATTGAAAAAAACGAGCCGATCGACTTCGTGGGCGAGGTGACGATTCTTGCCGGGATGGAGAAGACGTCCGTCACGATTGAAACGCTGACGGAGACGACAGTTATCTATTTTTCGCGCAAAGACTTCGAGGACTGGATCAGCCAGGATATTCAGCTTTTACGGCTGGTGGCGCATAAAATTGCATACAAACTGTACCGCTCCTCCTACAACCGCGGCGCGCGGCTTTTCTATCCGCCGATTTTTCTGCTGCTCGACTATGTTTTAAAGCAGGCGGCACTGATGGATATCGAGAAGAAAAAAGAGATCGTGATTCAGAAAACGCGGCAGGAACTGTATGAGGAATGCGGCATTACGGTAAAAACACTGGGGCGCACGATCAACAAACTAAAAGAAGATGGCGTAATTTCTCTAAAAAAAGGAAAAATCTCGATGACGCTGGAACAGTATTATCTGGCACGGAAAACGATTCATCATTATGTGAATTATTAGTCGGTGGTTTTCCGATAGTAAGAGAGATGACCGCAGCCGTTTGGAAACAGGGCTGTTTTCATCTGCTTCTGATATTCTGCATCGCTTTGTGATGTTTCCAGAATATCGAGTGCGCGGCGCAGATTTCGGATATCCCTCTCCATAAAATCCGCATAGTTGCCTATTCTGGCATTCCCGAAGGACTCCCCTCCGACGCTCCCCGCTGAATTGCAGAAAACGTGTCCTCATTGACGGATGCAAACCACACCTGTTTCTGTTCTTCCAGGCTTTCAAAGTGCAGCTCGTCCTCTCTCGCCGGATATCCTGTCATCTGCTCAGCAAGCGCCGCGTCATCTCCGTCCATTTTCCATCGGATATAGCGGCTGTACTGCATCGCAAGGCGCTATACTTCATGGCGGTACAATTTCAGTTTTGTTGTAAACGTATAAACCTTAAAAAACGGTTCCTGCTCTTCCTTCACCAGATGGGCATCGCAGATCGGAACCCGGTGGTAGGACGCTGTGTCATAATCGTAAAACGCCAGTTCCAGCGTCTCCTGTTTCTGTGCTTCCGACACTGGATGTGCAAGACGGATCTGGAATCCTTCCTCGGCAAGCGCTGTAATCCGCACTTCCAGCGTTCCCCAGTACCC
>CAVLAW010000147.1:0-6406 GCA_963661155.1 Tidjanibacter massiliensis
CCGATATGGAGCGGATCGGGGATCAGGCGGCGGATATCGCGGATATTGTGAAATCCACGAGCCTTGGCGTGCCGGACGCGAGTATCCGTCTGAAAGATATGGCAAAAGAGACGGCGGCGATGGTGACAAAATGCATCGATGCGTATGTGAAGCAGGATCTGAATCTTGCGCGGGAAGTCATCGATTCCGACGATATCGTGGATGATCTTTTTGATGAAGTAAAAGATGAAATTCTGCAGGGCATGCGGAAGGGCATTACTACAGATGTCCAGTCCCTGGATTATCTGATGATTGCAAAATATTACGAGAGAATTGGCGACCATGCGACGAACATTGCGGAATGGGTAGTGTTCTCGATCAACGGCCACCATAAAGGAGAATAACAGATGATTTACTGCGTGGAAGACGAGAGAAACATACGGGAACTGATCGTGTACACACTGGAATCGAGTGGTTTTACGGCGAGAGGTCTGGAAAGCGGAAAGGAGCTTACCGCGGCGATTGCGGAGCAGCTTCCGGATCTGATTCTTCTGGATATCATGCTTCCGGGAGAGGACGGGCTTGAGATTCTTTCACGCCTGAAAGCATCGGAAGTGACGAAAGAGATCCCGGTCATCATGGTGACGGCAAAGGGCGCGGAGTACGACAAGGTCATGGGCCTTGACTGCGGCGCGGATGACTATATCACAAAGCCGTTCGGCATGATGGAATTTATCGCCAGAGTGCGCGCGGTGCTGCGCCGGGCGGGAAAAGAAGAAAAGGAAAACGATGTGCTGGAAGTGGGAGACCTGAAAATTCAGGTCAAACAGCATCAGGTTCTGGCAAAAGGGGAAAAAGTTACGCTGACCTTAAAGGAGTTTGAACTTTTGAAGTTTTTAATGGAAAATAAAGGAATTGTCCTTACAAGAGACCGTCTGCTCGGCCATGTCTGGGGATATGATTTCGACGGAGAGACCCGTACGGTCGATGTCCATGTGCGGACGCTCCGCCAGAAATTAGGAGACTGCGGCGAGCTGATCGAGACGGTCCGCGGCGTGGGATACCGGATAGGAGGCTGAGACAGAAGATGCGCAAAAAAGTCTTTCATCATGCGGGAGCGCTGATTATCGTTGCGATTATCATGACCTTTCTTACGATGAGCTGGGCGATGTACAACAATACGGCGGACCAGCTTCGGGTTTCGGTGAGAAATGAGTGTGAGTATTATAAATATTTTCTGGACAAGATGGGGGATGACTCCCTGGACAAGCCGGCCGGCAAGATTACGGTGAGCCGTGTCACCCTGATTGATACGGACGGAACGGTTCTGTTTGACTCGATGGAGGACGCGAAGATGATGGGAAATCATTCGGAGCGGCCGGAGGTCATCGAGGCGGAAAAGACCGGAGAGAGCAATATTTCCCGTTATTCGGAGACGTTGAGCACGAAAACGTATTATACGGCGCTTCGGCTGGAAAACGGAAAGATTATCCGTGTTTCGATCACGACCGACAGTGTTTTTGGGGTGATGCTGCGGAATGTATGGCTTGTGATTGTGCTGATCGCGGCTGTATTGATTGTGGAGCTTCTGATGGTGAGCCATATGACGAAGAAACTGGTGCAGCCGATCAATGAGATTGACCTCAGCCACCCGCTGGAGAACAAGACGTATGAGGAGCTGAGTCCGCTGCTTGGCAGAATTCATCAGCAGCAGAAGCAGATTAAGGAGCAGATGGAGGAGCTCCGCCACAATCAGGAGGAGTATCTGGCCATCACGGAGTATATGAAGGATGGTCTGATTGTGACGAATCAGTCGGTGGTGCTTTCGATGAACCGTTCGGCGCAGGAACTGTTTGATGTGACGGCGGAGGAGTGCATCAACCACAATATTGTGACGGTCAGCCGGAATGAGGAGCTGAAAGAGGCGCTCGACCAGGCGCTGGAGGGCAATTCGGAGGAGAAGATGCTGGAACTGAATGGCAGGGTGTATCAGATTCTGGCAAATCCGGTGCGTGTGGACGATGTGGTTTCGGGTGCGGTGATTCTGATCCTCGATGTGACGGAGAAGCAGAAGGCGGAGGTGATGCGCCGCGAGTTTTCGGCGAATGTTTCGCATGAGCTGAAGACGCCGCTGATGTCGATTTCGGGGTATGCGGAGATCATTGAGAATAATATGGTGAAGCCGGAGGATATTCCGAAGTTTGCGGGCAGGATTCACAGTGAGGCGAGCCGCTTAAGTTCTCTCGTCGAGGATATTATTAAGCTGTCGCGGCTTGATGAGAGTGACCAGTCGATTCCGATGGAGGAGGTGGATCTGATGCAGATCTGCCGGGATGTCGAGGGGCATTTGTCGATGCGGGCGAAGGAGCAGGATGTGAAGATTATGGTGCGGGGGGAGAGCTGCCGCATTAAGGGGGCACGGCAGGTGCTCTATGAGATGATTTATAATCTTTGTGATAATGCGATTAAGTATAATAAGAAGGACGGGGAGGTCGAGGTTACGGTTTCACGCGGCAGAAACGGACGGGCGATTGTGTCGGTGGCGGATACTGGAATCGGAATCGCAAAAGAGGATCAGGAGCGGATCTTCGAAAGATTTTACCGCGTGGATAAGAGCCATTCACGCGAGACGGGAGGTACCGGACTGGGACTTTCTATTGTGAAACATGGGGCTATTCTTCATGATGCAAAGATCAAAATCGAGAGTGCATTAGGCGCTGGGACTAAAATTATTTTGGAATTCTAAAACGGACGCCGTGGAATACAGCATGCGGGGACAGAACTGTTTCGGGGGCTAAGAAATTCTAAGATCAGAAGAAAATGCTAAAGGCGTTCCCAAAAATCCAAAACTCGCTGTCGCTCAGACAGTTGGATTTTTGGGAACAACGCATTTTTTTCTGACCTAAGAATTTCTAAGCCCCCTGCAAATGTTCTGTCCCCGCATGCTGTATTCCACGGCTGATTTTGTATGTTTTGGATAAATTGGACATAAAAAGTTTGGAAGATGTGTACAATAGGTTTGGGGTTGTTTTTTGGGGAGGAGTGTGGTATTGTTAATGCAACGAGTATTGGAAACGTTACCGACATCGTTTCCAGTAACGCAACCGGAGCGTTGGTTGAGAGAGAAAATGAGAGAAGGAGAAAGGGTTATAAAATGAGATCCAGTGGTATTTTACTTCCGGTGGCTTCGCTGCCGTCCCGATATGGTATCGGATGTTTTTCGAAAGAGGCGTATGAGTTTGTTGATCGTCTGGAGGAGGCTGGTCAGAGTTACTGGCAGATTCTTCCGCTGGGACCGACGGGGTATGGGGATTCGCCGTATCAGTCATTCTCTACGTTTGCAGGTAATCCGTATTTTATTGATCTGGAGACGCTTGTGAAAGAGGGGCTTCTGACGGAGGATGAGTGCGATGCATGTGATTTTGGGGATAATGCGGAGTTCATTGATTACGAGAAGATTTATCTTTCACGCTTCAAAGTGCTGAGAAAAGCATTCGAGAGATTCCAGGCAGATGATGAGTACGAAACTTTCGTATCTGAAAATGCTTACTGGCTGAATGATTATGCCCTGTACATGGCGATCAAGGATTCGCTGGACGGAATCAGCTGGAGCGAGTGGCCGGCAGAGCTGAAGGACAGAAACGAAGATGCCCTGAATACGAAGAGAGAAGAACTCGCTGGAGAAATTGCTTTCTACAAATTCCAGCAGTTTATGTTCCAGAAACAGTGGAAAGCACTGAAAGCCTATGCAAACGAGAAGAAGATCCGCATCATCGGCGATATTCCGATTTATGTGGCGTTCGACAGTGCAGACACCTGGGCGAATCCGGTTCTGTTCCAGTTTGATGAGGAGAACCAGCCGAAAGCTGTTGCAGGATGCCCGCCGGATGCATTCTCCGCAACCGGACAGCTTTGGGGTAATCCGCTGTACAACTGGGAGTATCACAAGAGCACAGGATATGCATGGTGGCTGTCCCGTCTGGCTCATGTATTCAAGCTGTACGACACCGTCCGCATCGATCACTTCCGCGGATTTGACGAATATTATTCCATCCCGTTCGGCGATAAGACGGCAGAGCGCGGCCACTGGGAAAAGGGACCGGGCATGGATCTGTTCAACACCGTGAAAGAGAAGATCGGTGATGTGGATGTCATTGCAGAGGACTTAGGATACCTTACCGAGAGCGTCATCGAGATGGTAAAAGAGTCCGGTTATCCGGGTATGAAGGTTCTGCAGTTTGCATTTGATTCCCGTGAGGAGAGCGATTACCTCCCGCACAACTACGAGAGAAACTGTGTTGTCTACACCGGAACTCACGACAACGATACCATTCTTGGATGGTACTACGTGATGGATGAAAAAGACCGTGAGTTCTCCAAAGAGTACATGGGAAATGCGAAGAGCACCGATGAGGAGCTTCCGTGGGATTTCATCCGCATGGCGATGGAGAGCGTGGCAGATCTCGCAGTTACTCCGATGCAGGAGTTCTTAGGACTCGGCACCGAGGCGAGAATCAATTATCCGTCTACTCTTGGAAACAACTGGAAATGGCGCCTTCTTCCGGGACAGTTTACACCGGAGCTGGCAAAGAGAATCAACCGGCTGACAAAGATTTCAGCTCGTATTGCGAAATAAAGCAGTGCGGATGACAGGCCGGAAGAGCATCCAACACACGAAGCTAAAGGAGTGGCCTGCAACATGGAACAGGTAACGATTAAAGATATAGCACGCAAATGTAAGGTGGGCGTAAGTACCGTATCGAGAGCAATGAACAATCATCCGGACATCAATCCGGAGACGAAAGAGATGATCTTAAAGGTCATTGCCGAATCAAATTATGTGCCGAACAACAGTGCCAGAAACCTGAAACGGTCGAATGCAAAAGCGATCGCGATTCTGGTCAAAGGCATGGACAACATGTTCTTCAACAACATGATCAGTGTGATTGAAGAGGTTGTGAGCAAAAAGAAATACGCCTGCATTATTGAACGAGTAGAAGAAAAGGCAAACGAGGTGGACTCCGCGATCGAGATCGTCAAGGAGAAACGGCTGCGCGGCATCATTTTCCTCGGCGGAAACTTCACACACCCGCACGAGAAAATGGCGCAGATCCCGGTTCCGTACGTCATCAGTACGATCGGGGCGGTCTCGGACGGAGGAAAACCGTGCGCGAGCGTATCGGTCGACGACTACAGGGAAAGCTATAAGATGGTAGATTATCTCTGCAGCATCGGCCATCGGCGCATTGCCATTATCACTGCCTGCGAGGACGACATCAGTATCGGACGGCTCCGTCTGAATGCGTACCGCCAGGCATTACTGGATCACGGGATACCTTATGACCCTGACCTGGTATTTCATATGACGAAGGACGAGACGTATTCCTTTGCCACAGGATACAAGATAACAAAGGAAATCCTGGAAAAGAAGACGGAATTTACCGCGCTGTACGCGACGGCGGACACGCTGGCGATCGGAGCCTGCCGAGCCTTAAAAGAGGCCGGGCTTTCCGTGCCGGACGACATTTCCGTTGCCGGATTTGACGGAATCGATGCAGGAGAGTATTATATACCCAGCATCACAACGATCCGCCAGCCGGTGGAGCAGCTTGCCGCAGAGACGGCGAAGATGCTGTTCGCCTTGATTTCAGGAAAAGAAGAGCCCTGCAGCAAAGTGTACGGCGGTGAACTTGTCGTGCGAGAATCAACGAAACCATACTGCGGAAAGTAAACCCCACAGCAATAAGGAGAAAAAAACAATGGAAGAAAGAATTCAGGCAATCTTAAAAGAGCGTTTTGGAAGAGATCTGGACAACTGCACAAAGAGCGAAATCTTTGAAGCCCTGATGGTAATCACCAAACAGGAGATGGCAGGTCGCAAAAGAAACACCGGAAGTAAGAAGCTGTATTATATTTCAGCAGAGTTTCTGATCGGAAAACTGCTGTCCAATAACCTGATCAACCTTGGCATGTACGAGGAAGTAGAGAAAGCACTCGCCGCTCACGGAAGAGAGCTGACCGAGATCGAGGAGATGGAGATGGAGCCGTCCCTTGGAAACGGAGGCCTTGGCCGTCTGGCAGCATGCTTTTTGGATTCTATCGCAACCCTCGGCCTTCCGGGAGACGGTATCGGCCTGAACTATCACTTCGGTCTGTTCCGTCAGCTCCTGGTAGACCACAAACAGAAAGAAGTGAAGAACCCTTGGATCACCAACGAGAGCTGGCTCGTGAGACAGCCGGTATCCTTCGCCGTTCCGTACAAAAACTTCACCATGCATTCTACCCTTTACGATATCGATGTACCGGGCTATGACAGCGGCTGCAACCGTCTGCACCTGTTCGATGTAGATACCGTAGATGAGAGCATCGTACCGGCAGACAGCATCAACTTTGACAAACAACAGATTCAGAAAAACCTGACTCTGTT
>CAVLAW010000148.1:0-2877 GCA_963661155.1 Tidjanibacter massiliensis
ATGATGCCGTTGATGCCGACTTCCTCACATTTTGTGAAGAACGGCTCATAGCCATAGTGGAATACCGGATTCAGATAAGTCATAAATACCAGCGGAATGTCTGTTTTTTTGCGCACGGACGCTACCATATCGAAAATTTTATCGGTGGTGGTTCCGGCTTTTAAGGAACGGAGGTCCGCCTCCTGGATGACAACGCCCTCTGCGATCGGGTCGGAGAACGGGATGCCGATCTCGATCAGGTCTGCACCGGCTTTTTCAAGCTCCAGGATATAGCTCTCTGTCTTTTCAATGTTCGGGTCTCCGGCTGTCAGAAACGGAATAAATGCTTTGCCGTTTGAAAATGCTTCTGTTACTTTACTCATGAAGGTCCCTCCCTCTGTATCTTGCAATGGCTGCTACGTCTTTGTCTCCGCGTCCGGACAGGCAGATGATGATGGAGTCTTCCGGATCAAATTCTTTTGCGATCTTCATCGCATGCGCTACCGCATGGGCGCTCTCGATGGCACAGATGATACCCTCGGTTCTTGCGAGGTATTCAAAAGCTTCTACTGCCTCGTCGTCTGTTACCGGAACGTATTCGGCACGGCCGATGTCGTGCAGATGTGCGTGCTCCGGTCCGATGCCCGGGTAGTCAAGGCCGGCGGAAATCGAGTAAACCGGCGCGATCTGGCCGTATTTATCCTGGCAGAAATACGATTTCATGCCGTGGAATACGCCAAGAGTTCCGGTTGCGATCGTTGCAGCGGTCTCTGCGGTGTTGATGCCGCGGCCTGCTGCCTCGCAGCCGATCAGGCGTACGTCTTTGTCGTTGATAAAGTTGTAGAACATTCCCATCGCATTGCTTCCGCCGCCGACGCATGCCATAACGGCTTTCGGCAGTTTTCCTTCTTTTTCGAGGATCTGCTCTCTTGCCTCTTTACTGATGACTGCCTGGAAGTCGCGGACGATCGTCGGGAACGGGTGCGGTCCCATAACGGAACCGAGCACATAATGGGTGTCATCGACACGGGATACCCACTCACGCATGGCCTCGTTGACGGCATCTTTTAAGGTCATGGTTCCTGTCGTAACGGCATTTACTTTTGCTCCGAGGAGTTCCATCCGGTATACGTTCAGCGCCTGGCGCTCAGTGTCTTCTTTTCCCATGAAGATCTCACATTCCAGTCCCATCAGAGCGGCTGCAGTTGCAGTTGCCACTCCGTGCTGGCCGGCTCCGGTCTCTGCGATGACACGGGTTTTGCCCATTTTCTTTGCAAGGAGGCACTGTCCGAGTACATTGTTGATTTTGTGTGCTCCGGTGTGGTTCAGATCCTCACGTTTCAGGTAAATTTTTGCTCCGCCGAGGTCTTTTGTCATCTTCTCTGCGTAATAGAGAAGGGACGGACGGCCTGCGTAGTTTTTCAGCAGGTCATCGAGTTCCTGGCAGAACTCCGGATCGTTTTTATAATAGTTGTACTGTTTTTCCAGATTGATAATTTCGTTCATCAGAGTTTCCGGTATGTACTGGCCTCCGTGAATACCAAATCTTCCGTCAGACATGTCTTATCCTCCTTATGCATTCTCTGATTTTTTTCGGATCCTTACCGCCGTCTGTCTCGACACCGCTGCTGATGTCGACGGCAAAGGGATGTGTCTGTAAAATCGCCTGCTCCACATTTTCGGCGTTCAGGCCTCCCGCAAGGAAATACGGGCGGTCCAGATTTTGGATCAGCGACCAGTCGAACGACTCGCCGGTGCCGCCTTTTCCGTGGTCCAGCAGGATGTAGTCGGCGCTGCTTTTTTCCGCTTTCTCGACATCCTCTCTGGTTTTGACGGAAAATGCCTTGATGATCTCTCCGCCGGTGCGGAGCCGAAGCGAATGGATATATTCTTCACTCTCATTTCCGTGGAGCTGTGCCAGGTCGATCACGCCCTCCTCGAGGTAACCGCCTACGATCGCCGGCAGTTCGTTGACGAAAACGCCGACTGCCTGGATTTCGGGATCCAGATAGCGCCGCAATGTCACGGCATGCTCTTTTGTAATCTGTCTGCGGCTTTTTGCAAAGACAAAACCGACATATTCGGGCTTCAGCTCATTCACGGCGTCGATATCTTCCAGCCGTGTCAGTCCGCAGATCTTTATTCTTGTCTGTTCTTTCATCAATAGGAACTCCTCCGCACGCTGTCTCGTTTTGCGTACGCACGTTATCACTTTAACACATTGAAGAGAGTTTTTCAAGTTCTGCTTTTTTGTCGCTGCTCCGCATCAGCGTTTCGCCGATCAGAACCGCGTCGGTTTTGTTCTGGTACAGCCGTCCCACATCGTCCGGCGTTTTGATGCCGCTCTCGGATACGAAAGCAATCTGTTCCGGGACGAGCTCGCGCAGCCGTTCGCTGTTGCGGATGTCGACGGTGAAATCTTTTAAATTGCGGTTGTTGACACCGATGATCCGTGCTCCGGCACGCAGCGCCATCGCAACTTCCGCCTCGTCGTGCGCTTCCACCAGGGCGGAGAGACCGAGGGAATGGGCGATCTCGAGATATTCTTTTAAAGTCTCCTCCGGCAGCAGGGCACAGATCAGAAGAACAGCGGATGCGCCGAGCACTTTTGCCTCGTAGATCATATAAGGATCAACCGTAAAATCTTTCCGCAGGACCGGAATGGATACGGTTTCTGCGATTTCTTTTAAGTAGCGCTTGTCGCCTTTAAAGTATTCCGGCTCGGTCAGGCAGGAAATGGCGGATGCACCGGCTGCCTCGTATTCTTTTGCGATTTCCAGATATGGGAAATCTTCTGCGATGATGCCTTTCGACGGGGATGCTTTTTTCACCTCGCAGATGAAGGACATGCCCGGCTTTTTCAGGGCTTTTTCAAACGGGAATCCGGTGTCCGGGTTC
>CAVLAW010000148.1:2926-6402 GCA_963661155.1 Tidjanibacter massiliensis
CGGGTTCATCGCCTGCGCTTTTTCTTTCATTTCCGCAAGAGAACAGCTTTTCTTTTCTGCGGCAACGCGCTTTCTTGTGGATTCTGCAATGGTTTCCAGTATCATATGTTCATTCCTCTTCTGCCAGTTTGTTGGTAAGTGCAACGAACTCTTCGAGTTTTTCCTGGGCTTTTTTGCTGTCGATCAGCTCTTCTGCCAGTTTTACGGCATCCTGCATCGGAATTTCTTTTGCGATGTGAAGGGCTGCTGCTGCGTTAAGGACAACGGCATCTCTTGCCGGGCCTTTCTTTCCTGCCAGAATTTCTTTTGTAATTTCTGCATTCTCCTGCGGAGTTCCACCGACAAGATCTTCTTTTTTGCATCTCGTCATGCCGAACTGCTCCGGTGTGATGACGTATTCTTCAAACGTTCCGTCTTTGATCTCGCAGACGCTGGTCGGAGCGCTTAAGGAAATTTCATCGAGGCAGTCCTGGCCGTATACGACCATGCCGCGTTTGACGCCGAGGTTGGAGAGAACTTCTGCCATCGGGCGGACAAGGGCTTCTTCGTAGACTCCCATGACCTGCATCGTAGCTGCTGCCGGGTTGGTCAGCGGTCCGAGGATGTTGAAAATGGTGCGGATGCCGAGCATTTTGCGGACCGGCGCTACGTATTTCATGGACATGTGATATTTCTGTGCGAATAGGAAACAGATTCCTAATTTATCAAGAACTTCTTTGTTTTTCTCCGGCTCCAGGTCGATTTTGACGCCCAGTGCTTCGAGGCAGTCGGCTGCACCGGATTTGCTTGAGGCGGCGCGATTGCCGTGTTTTGCTACGTTTACACCGCCGGCGGAAATGACGAGGGATGCGGTGGTGGAGATGTTGAAGGAATTCGATTTATCTCCGCCGGTTCCGACGATCTCGAGGACTTCCTGATTGTGCTCCATGTGAACGCCGTGTTTTCTCATGCCGTTCGCGCATGCGGTGATTTCTTCGATTGTCTCACCTTTCATTGTCATCGCGGTCAGGAATGCGCTGATCTGGATCGGATCGGCTTCTCCTCCCATGATTTCATCCATGGCGCCTTCTGCCATCTCGTAGGTCAGGTTCTCTTTATTTACCAGTTTTACAATTGCTTCCCGAATCATGTTTTCTTCCTCTCTTTCCTGTCTTTTGATCTATTTTGTAATTTTTAAGAAGTTTTCCATCATTTCCTTTCCCTGCGGGGTCAGAATGGATTCCGGATGGAACTGGACTCCGTAGATTTTTTTCTCACTGTCCTCGACGGCCATGACCTCTCCGTCTGCGGTTCTTGCTGTTACTTTTAAGGTTTCCGGCAGTGTCGTCTCATCTGCTGCCAGGGAATGGTACCGTGCTACCGGAACGGTTTCCGGCAGGCCCTCGAACAGTTTCGAGGTACGGTCCAGTGTGGTGTCGGACTGTTTGCCGTGCATCAGGTGTTTTGCGTAGGTAACGGTCGCGCCGTACGCTGCACAGATCGCCTGATGGCCGAGGCAGACACCGAGGATCGGAATCTCGCCGCCGAGTTTTTTTACGATCTCGATGCATCGGCCTGCCTGTTCCGGGCGGCCCGGTCCAGGGGATAAGATAATGGATGTCGGTGCCAGTGCGCGGATCTCATCGATCGTCATCTCGTCGTTTCGGATGACCTTCATATCCGGATTGATCGAACCGGCGAGCTGATACAGGTTATAGGAAAAACTGTCATAATTATCTACCAGCAGTATCATAAGTTACTTCCTCCTTCTGCCTCTGCAAGTGCGACCATCACGGCCTTTGCTTTGTTGATGCATTCCTGATGCTCTTTTTCCGGTACGCTGTCGGCTACGATGCCGGCGCCGGAGCGGACGAACACTTTTCCGTTTTTCTTAAAGGCGAGCCGGATGGCAATGCAGGTATCCATATTTCCGGTGAAATCCAGATAGCCGATCGCGCCGCCGTAAATGCCTCGTTTGTTGTTTTCCAGCTCATTGATGATCTGGCAGGCGCGGAGCTTCGGTGCACCGGAAAGGGTTCCTGCCGGAAGAACGGAATCGATCGCATCGACTGCCGTCTTGTCTTTGCGGAGCTGGCCTTTTACAGTGGAGCCGATGTGCATGACGTGGGAGTAACGTTCAATCGTCATGTATTTCTCGACCTCAACGGTACCGAAATCACAGATCTTTCCGAGATCGTTTCTTCCAAGATCCACCAGCATGTTGTGCTCGGCGCGTTCTTTTTCATCTGCAAGGAGTTCTTTTTCCAGGCGCTGGTCTTCTTCGTAGCTCTTTCCTCTCGGTCTCGTTCCGGCGAGCGGGAAGGTTCTGACTTCTCCGTTTTCGACTTTTACAAGTGTTTCCGGAGATGCACCGGCAATCTCGACGTCATCGCTCGAGAAGTAGAACATGTACGGCGACGGGTTTGTGGTGCGGAGGACACGGTACGTATCGAGGAGGCTTCCCTCAAAGTCGGCTTCCAGACGGTTGGAAAGGACGAGCTGGAAGAGGTCGCCTTCGTGGATGTAATGTTTGACCTGCTCCACTTTCTCACAGTAGGCTTTCTCATCGAAGAGCGGGCGGAACTCGGATTTTAAATGGCCGGCTTTTGTTTTCGCCGGGGTTCCGAATCGGATCAGCTCTTCCATCTTTTCCAGTTCCTGTACGGCTTTCTCGTAATTTGCTTCGAGGTTTTCAGTTTCTATGTTGACCATCAGAACGATTTTCTGACGGAAATTATCGTAAGCGATGACTTTGTCGAACAGCATCAGGTCGACATCTTTGAAGTGTTCCTGGTCCTCGGCATCCAGTTTTAAGGTCGGCTCGCTGTATTTGATGTAATCGTAGGAGAAGTATCCGACAAGGCCGCCGGTAAAGGTCGGGAGTGTCTCGATCTTCGGGCTTTTATTTTCCTCGATCAGGGTTTTTAAAACGTTTCCCGGATGGGAGGTCTTACAGGTGAGGCGGAGCTGTCCGTTTTCCAGTTCTTCAATTCTGCTCTCCGGCAGGTTCTGGACTTTTTTCATCTCGGCTGCATCGGCGGTGATCGTCAGGTTTCCGTTGACACAGGTGAGTTCCAGTGACGGATCATAGCCGAGGAAGGTGTATCGTCCCCACTGTTTTTTGTCCTCCACACTTTCCAGCATGTAGCAGTGGCTGCTGACGCCCTGCAGGACTTTCAGTGTTTCCACTGGTGTACGGATATCTGAATAAATTTCTCTGCTCACCGGAATCTTCCGAAAATCTCCCGATGCGGCTGCTTTTGAAATTTCTGCTAATGTCATCTGTTTCATCTTTCCTGTATCTCCTCTCCTTGTGTCTGCAAAGGCAACAACGATCAAAACACGCTTTGCGAGTTTTGATCGCTTTTGCGGCAGTCGCCAAGGTCTCGTGCAAGCACGGACTTTGGCTCGTTGCCCGCAAAAAAAACCGCCCTCAGCAAAAACCATCTCTGGTATTTGCCAAGGGCGGGTATATTTTTATACTCGTGGTGCCACCT
>CAVLAW010000149.1:0-6389 GCA_963661155.1 Tidjanibacter massiliensis
GTATTATAGCAGTTTGTCCAGTTTCATCTCTATAACTGATTTGACTTTGGAATATCACTCGTCTGACCTTTGGTGTCATTTTACCGTCATTCTGATGTCATTTTTGCGTCATTTTACCGTCAAAAATGGCTCCTTCTCCACCTGTTCTGTGAAAAAGAAGCCATTTTTCTAAAAGTTCTCCACCATCTTCGCCCCTTCCGCCTCGTCAAGTTCTGTCACGGTTCCGTCCATCACGCGGTAGACTCTCTGGCAGAGGCCGAGGACACTTGGGCGGTGGGTAGTGACGATGCATGTTTTGTTGGGGCGCTGGCGGATGATGTTTCGAAGGACGTTTCGTTCGGTGGTGACATCGAGAGCGGAGGTTGCCTCGTCGAGCAGGAGGATCGGGGCGTCGCGGAGGACGGCGCGGGCGATGGCGAGGCGCTGGGACTGGCCTTCGGAGAAGCCGCGGCCGCGTTCGCCGACCTTACTGTTGATTGTGTCGGGCAGATGCTGGACGAAATCCCAGGCGCAGGAGATTTTGAGGGCGTCGATGATTTCTTCATCGGTTGCGTCCTCTTTTACCATCCGCATATTTTCCGCGATCGTTCCTGAGAGAATGGTATTTCCCTGCGGCACGTAGGCGAAGAGGTGACGGGTTTCGGCGTTCATGGGAACCGTTGTTCCGTCTGAAGCAAGGATCACCGTCTCGCCCTCCTGCGGGTGGATGAGGCCGAGGATCAGACGGATCATCGTCGTTTTTCCTTCGCCGGACGGCCCGACCAGCGCTACGATTTCGCCGGGGGCGGCTTTAAAGTCCGATCCGATGATTACCCGCGTTCCTTCTATATAAGAGAACTCCACGCCGCGCATCCGCACCTCGAAACCGTCTTTGGCGAGTGGATCGAGTGCGGTGCTCTCGGGGATATGGACTTCTTTCGGCAGTTCCACGAGTTCACGGATGCGGTGCGCGGAGACGGAGCTGTTGAGGAAAGACGGGATAATCGAAATCACGTTGCTGAACGCGCCGGAGAGATTGCTCCGCTGCTGCAGGAACAGCGTCATGGTTCCGTATGTAATATCGTGCGTCCACAACCGGAACAGACAGTAGCCGAAGGCGATAAACTCCACGGCGCTTCCGAGAATCGACAGCACGATATTTGTCTTGATCGTAAACAGGTTGTATTTCAGGCTGATGTCTTTGAAAAGTCCCTGCCACCACCGCATTTTTCGGCTGTAATACGGCGCAATGCCGAAAGACTTGATCGTATCGAAATTGTAGAATGTCTCTACCTCAAATCCCATCAGTTTGCTGCTCATCTCGCGCACTTTCTGGCTGTATTCCCGCTGGCGGCGGATCATGAAGCGCGACATCAGAAGGAGAAACGGGGCGCTTAGGAAAGCGATCAGCGCCATCATCCAGTCGTAGTGCAGAATCACGAAAAAGGTGGCGATGAAATTGTAGATGGCGATGATGATGGTCGGGAGCCAACTGATTGCGTTGCCGCTGACAGTGCCGATGTCGCCGTTGAAGCGGTTGAGCACGTCGCCGTTCGAATATTTACTGATTTCCAGCCAGTCTGCATCCACGATCTTATCGAAAATATCCGCCTGGATGTCGTTGTTGATGGCGATGCTGAGTTTCGTCGAGATGCGGTTGATGATGCTTCCAAAGCCGAGGCTGAACACGGTGCTTCCGATCATAATTCCGAGCAGCAGCGGCAGTTTCTGCATCTGATAGCCGGTGATGATATCAATCAGATATTTTCCGGCGACACTGCCGACGAGGCCGAGCGATGTGCTTAAGATGCCGAGAATGGTGTAGAAAATGATGGCTCCTTTGTAGCGTGCGCTGTAGCTGAAGATCCATTTCCAGTCGTCGATGATCTCGGAAAACGTACCGTTTTTCCAGCGTTCCAGCAGGATATGAAGGGATTCGAAGGAGGCGTCTTTATTTTTGTCTTTGGGTTCTTCCTGCATGCGCGCCTCCTCTCTTTGTCTCGCCAGCTTTCAGAAATTTTGTGTTTTTCCCCTTCTGCGGATCTTCTTCTGCTGCACGAATCATATCGTATTTTTTCAGCAGTGCAACACGCTCCCTGCCGACTTCCAAACTGGATTTCTGCTCTCTTGCATTGCACGGCTGCCGCATCCATTGAAAGATCCTCTGTGCATATGCCGCCGGAAGCAGGTATGGATGCCGGGCGGCGTAAGGATAATTTGTCTTTATATAAG
This sequence comes from Tidjanibacter massiliensis, assembly GCA_963661155.1. Classification (GTDB taxonomy): domain Bacteria; phylum Bacillota; class Clostridia; order Lachnospirales; family Lachnospiraceae; genus Fusicatenibacter; species Fusicatenibacter massiliensis_A. The sequence continues at coordinate 2,212 of CAVLAW010000149.1, forward strand.
AAGTCTCCGGAAACAACGACTTCCAGATTCCGCCCGCCGCGCGCTCTTTCGTTCCGGTCTCGGCCGCATACAGCGTAATGTTTGCACTGTGAATGCGCCCCGCACTTGATTTTCCGAATGCACCGGAATCGAGAATGTCTGTCAGAAGTGCTTCAGAGTCCGGGCAAATCTTCTTCGTACAACACACTGCTCCGCTCGTTTCATAAGAAAATCCCAGATACCGCTCCCCGATATCCAGCAGATTGATGCAGAAGCAGGTCATGTGATACTGTTCGCATAACTGCCAGAAGAGTTCCCAGTTGATTCTGCTTCCATATGCACGAATCATCTGCACCATATCGCAGATCTGGCGGATGCCGACGCCGCCGTGGAGGAAATGTTTGAAGCTGTGGCAGAGGAGGTAGAAAAGATGGTGGGTTTCTTCTAATGTAAAGATGGTCTGACCCTGTACTTCGATCTGGGCGGGATGCTCGAAAACATTGGAAAATGCATGATTCAGATAGCCGTATGCAGAGGAATCTCTGGAAAACAGGGTGGTATGGATCTCGTAGAAAGCACCTGTTTTGGGGTGGATGTAACCCATCTCCTCCGGAATCGGATCGGTTTCTGCAGAACGCAGCTTTTTCGACTGATTCCCGGTCTGCCGCTTTGAATCCTGTCTATTACTCTGCGATGCAAATTCTTTGTCCCGCATGAAACCGTTCTGTATAAAATACGCATCCACTACCTCAAAATCTTTCGCCCGAATCAGCAGATCCTCATCCCCGGACGGGCGCAGATCCGGTTTTGGATAGAGACCTCTGCACACGATTCCCTTCATCACCAACGGCCGCACACCGAGCGCTTCCAGTGCTTTTTCGTCTGCCAGAAACATGGCAGTCCGCGAAACCTGCTGCATGATGCTCTGCATCGCCTGCATTTTTACCTGTCCGCGCAATTCCGCCGGAAGCTGTAAAAATGCCGGTGTTGTTCCCACGACATCATAGACTGCCGCCAGCAGAGAATGCTGGGATCCCAGCACAAACAGATGATTCCATTGTTTTTCTGTCAGCCCCTCAATTTCTGCCGGAGCTGCTTCCTCTTCTGTCAAAAACGCACGAATCACCGCAAGGAATGCGGTCTCTGTTTCTGTTATCATGTTTCTTTTCCTTTCGTTTTCCCTGCGTGCCAGGCAGGCTGTATCAGGCAATTTCCTGCGTTTTTCCACAAAGAAGACTTCCTGCACGCATCCTTTTCCACTTAAACTGCTTCTTTTTCCCTTTTATCCCCAGGAAATAATCGGGCATATCCGTGTATCAGAATCGGGCGGATCGGAATCAGACGGATCCAGACCCGTGCAAAGAACTCCCACCAGAAGTTCCCCGGCACAAGCATTTTTCCTTTCCGCTCCACCTTTGTCACCCGAGCAAAAATCTGTTCCCGATGCACGTTGTGCTCGATTTCCGTCTGTCCGTCCCCGATCATATCGTACCCGTCTGCACAAACGCGGCAGATCCGATGCACGACAAACTGTCCGCCCGGCCGCTCGTAAAATACGATATCACCTTTTTTCAACACTCCTTCCGGCGCGCGGAAGAAAATGCTGTCACGCGCGTGAATCAGAAACGGCGCCATACTGCTCCCGGAGATCACCATCCGCACTTCTTTTCCCTGCTCCACGAGTTCTTTCAGCATTCCGACATACGCACGGGTATCTACCATTTTCATGCATCTTTCTCCATTTCCAGCTCCAATACCTTTACTGCATCTTCCGAAATATCGCACGCAAGATGGTACACCGGAACTTTTCCGACAAGCCGTTCGAGAAGATCGAGATTCTGTACCAGCCCCTCCCGATCCCAGCGGTTCATGGTGATCTGTCCGTACAGGCTTGTGAATGATTCCGCCGGCCGCAGCCTCCATGCCTGATTGACTTTTGCCTGACTCAGCATCACGATACATCCGACCGGCAGTGTTTTGTTCTCGCAGACTCCCGACGTACCGCAGACCGGCCAGCCGTTTGCCGTCCATGCAGTACCGTCATATTCCAGTAATGCCTTATCGCCGTTCACCGTGCGGCTCCCCCGGTACTGCTCCCAGAGTCCCGCCTGCGTGGTTTTGCCCGTTCCCGATGGTGCAGAAAAAAGCATTGCCTTGCCCTGATATTCCGTGTATGCACAGTGCAGAATCAAGCAGGAACGATCAGCCAGACGGCGCTCCAGTGCGAGGAGGGAAAGAAATACAACCTCATATTTTTCAATTCCTGCCTGATACCATCTGCCCACAAAAACCTCTGCACGATTTTGCGCAGTCTCGCGGTACAGTGCATACGGGCACTCCTCCCCTTTTACACCGATCAGGCGGCTTTCCCGTCCTTCTTTTGTGCGAAAAATCTGCAGATCAACTCGATCCACCAGCAGCTCGCCCTCCGGCTCCGGCAGTTTGTTTACAACAGTAATCCTGTAGATATACTCCGCCGAACCGTTCTCCACCGCAAATTTTTCCATATCCGCCGGAAGAATCAGCTCTTCCGGAAAATCCAGCCGGAAGGAAAAACTTCCTGTCTGAAATGTTCTTTCCATTGAAAACTCCTGTTCCTCTTCCCGCATTTCACGATCCCTTTTTCCGCATTTATGATAACAAAAAAAGAGACTCACGTCAATCTTTTGAGTCTCTTTTGTAATCAAATATGTAATTTTCGTTATTTCCGATTGATCTGCAGATTTTTGTATCCATGCCGGAAATAAATAATCTCTGCCACGCCAGTAATCGCCCACGAGAAAATATACAGCAGATACAGCGATGTAATGGTATGGAAATACGCAAAAATCGTATACACCCAGATCACACGGAACACACAGGATCCCAGAATAATGATAATCGTCGGCGGAACGCTCTTTCCGATTCCGCGCGATGCCGCCGTCGTGCAGTCCATGAACGGCGCAACCGCAAAGGAAAAGCTCATGATTTTCAGTCGTTCCATTCCGGCATTGATCACGGCCTGATCCGTTGCAAACAGGGACAAAAACTGCCGTCCGAAAATCAGAAGCAGTACACCGGACAGTGTTCCTGCCAGAAACGCATAAAACAGGCTGATCAGATAGCTCTTCAGCATCCGGTTCCGCTTTCCGGCTCCCCAGTTGCTGCTGATAAAGCTGGCACAGGCGGTATAAAACGCTCCCATAATATTGAAAATCAACGTATCCGCATTGGCGGCTGCCGCATTTCCGGAAACGGTGACGGCATCAAAGGAATTGACACCGGCCTGGACAAACAGGTTGGCAATGGCAAAAATCGCATTCTGGATTCCCGCCGGGATGCCGAGCATCAATACCATTTTCGCGGCATGCACATCCATGCGGATTTTGGATGGATGGAGCTGACATTCGTCTTTCCGGCGCAGAAGATTTAAGATGACCAGAATGGCGGAAACGTACTGCGCGATCACACTCGCCGTCGCCACACCATCGGCCGCCATGCCGAGAACGATGACGAAATACAGGTTCAGAATCACATTCAGCACACCGGCAATCGTCAGATAGATCAGCGGGCTTCTCGTATCGCCGCGGGCACTTAAAACACCGTTGCCAAAGTTGTAAATTCCCATCGCTGGCATGCCGAGCGCATAAATCTTCATATAAAGAACGGCGCCGTCCATCAGCTCATCCTTCGTGTGGAGGAGCGACAGCATATTAGCGGAAAACAGAATGCAGATCGCGCTCACCAGCAGACCGATCACCATGCAGAGTACCAGCGATGTGTGAAGCGTCTTCGAAACCGTCTCCCGATTCCCCGTGCCAAGCCCATGCGCCACCCGCACATTCACACCGCTTCCCATGCCAATCAGAAATCCGGTAAACAACGAAACCAGCAGCGTCGTCGATCCAACCGATCCCAGCGCCTTATAATCCGCAAACCGTCCCACAACCGCCACATCACTCAGATTGAACAACACCTCGAGGACCTGTGAGCACATCAACGGAATACTGAACATAAAAATATTCTTCCACAGCGAACCTTCCGTCATGACAATCGCGGTGGATTTTCTGTTTTGACTCATTGCTTTTGTGAACCTTTTCTGTTTTTAAATATTTTACTAAAACTTCCCACACCGATATGGTGTGTTGAACCTTGAAAATTCAATGTTTCAGCCAATAAAAAAGGCATAAACCTGTTCCGTTTGGTATAATGGAGTTGAC
>CAVLAW010000150.1:0-6349 GCA_963661155.1 Tidjanibacter massiliensis
GGAGATATCCAGGCTTTCTTTCTGCAGGGTGCTCATTTCCCGCAGAATCCCCATAACCCACTCCGTAAACGTCGTGACCGCCGTAAAGTACAGCAGAAATGAAGAGACACTTAAGCCTTCATCCAGAGCCATGTTGATCAGATAGACATAGGCAATGCCGTTTCGTGCCATCGTCATCACCGCTTCTGTCAGATCTGCCAGCACTTCCACCCGCTCGCCGCGAAGCGTAAAATCCAGATAGAGATTGTGGATCTGATCCAGCAGTTCATTCATCCAGTTCTGCAGACCGAAAATACGGATATCTTTTGCGAGTTCCATCGATTCCGCTTTTGCGCGGATGTAGGATTTCTTCTGATAATAGGCTTCTTCCTCTTCCCGGTGCCGGTAGCGCCAGTTGTTGGGATACAGGGAAACGAAAAATCCGGCTGCACAGGTAACGATGATCACCAGCAGAAGAACCGGATTCATCCGGGACAGAATGGTCAGATAAACCAGCAGACCGCCCACATTTTTCAGAAGCATCGTCAAAGTTTCCCAGATATGTTCCGTGGCCTGATCATTGCCCTCACAGGCCAGATGCGCTTTTTCACGAAGTTTCAGAAAGGATTCGCTTAAGGTATTGGGATACGAAGTACCGTTGCATTTTTCCGCAACTTTTCCGATAATCGCCATACGGACATCTACCCTTGGGAAGAGTGTGTTTGTTTTTATATACTCCTTGCATCCCTGTACCAAAAACAATGCTGCGGTAAAGATACCGATCGTAACCAGCAGATCCTGCACGGATGTTTTCTGCTCTACTTTTGCGAGCATCTCCGGTGCAAGATAGAGCTGTACCAGATTCAGCAGCACTTCCAGCGCGGCAGTCAGGACGCAGAAAAGCAGGACCCGCCTGCGGCTGTTCCATGCCGTTTTTACCATCCAGCCGATATTCTGGACCGTATTGAATTTTGGTTTTTCATTCTTTTTCATTTTTCTCACCTCGATTCTATGTTTTACCATAAAAATTTGCCCCCAGATGATTCTGGGGACGAATTGTCATTTTCTGGTGATGAACCGCAGCTTTTATATCTGCGGGAGCAGGATCTCCGTTGTGAAGGCTCCGTCTTCACTGTTGCGGCTGATGTAGCCGTCCATCCGTTCCACAATCGCATCAATCCGAACAAGGCCGAATCCATGGCCCTCGCCTTTCGTGCTTCGAAACAGTCTGCCTTCCTTTTTCATTTTTTTGCCGGCTGTAAAGTTTGTGAACGAGATATAAAGCTGCGTATGATTCCTTTTGCTTTTGCGAGCGAGATTTTAGAGTTAAGAATCGCATCGGTCATGGGATTTCCGGTCTTGCAGAGTTTTTCTTCTTTGACCGGCTTCATTAGATAATGAAGTGCCGCCACCTCGTACCCCTCGAAAATGTAATCGGAATAGCCTGTGATGAAGATGATCTGCACGGTATCGTTGCTCTGGCGGAGCTTTTTGGCCATCGTAACCCCGTCCATGGCGCCCATCTCAACATCCAGCAGCAGAATGTCGTAATCGCATTCCTCCGCATAGTGGAACAGAAAGTTCTCGGCGGAAGAGAAAGAATCGGTCTGCACCACATAACCGGCAGCTCCCACCTAGCGCTCCACCATATTAATATACTGTCTGTCCGCCGCAGAATCGTCGCAGACCGCAATTTTGTACTTCATGGCCTTATTTATTCTCCAGGAACATGCTCTTCAGCAGATGTGTTCCCACTTCCGTTCGAAATACGTTTCCGCAGAATTTTTCAATCGCCTGTTTCGAATATTCACTCTCACCGGCATTGACCAGGAAATCGGCTTCCAGCAGGATCTGGTAATCCATGCCTTCCACGTTAGTGTAGGTATGATGATGCGTTACCAGCCATGTAATGCGCTCAACATCCAGTTCTCCTGCCGGCACCTCTTTGAAAAATTCCGCAACGAGCGGTGCACTCTCCTCTTCCTGATGCTTTCCGCTGGCATTTCCATATTTTTCCCGGCACAGCGGGCAGGAAATATCATGTACAACGGCAGCCATCTCCAGCGTCTCCTGTGTCTTCGGATCCAGGCCTTCCGCTTCGCCAATGTTCTTTGCGAATGCCCATACCTTCAGAAAATGATAAATATCATGAATATTTCCCTTATAAAAATCTGTCATTTTTTCAATTGCTTCTGCAACATTCATGTCGTTTCCTCCTTAGCGTCCTAACTTTCCTCCCATTATATCACATTCTTTCCGGATTTTTTATCAGATTATCATCTAATGTTATCAAAAAATGTGCAAAAACAGGAGGCAGGTTCTGCCTCCTGTAGCTTTTCAACTGAATACTGTTTTTATGCCAGTGGTTTTCCAGTCAGCATCTCGTATGCCTGAAGATATTTCTCGATGGTCTTGTCGACAATTTCCTGCGGCAGTGTCCAGTCGTGGTTTCCGTCGTTGGCTTTGAGCCAGTCGCGGGCGAACTGTTTGTCGAAGGACGGCTGGCCATGGCCTGGTTCGTAGCCGTCTGCCGGCCAGAAGCGGGAGCTGTCCGGTGTCAGCATCTCGTCACCGATGACGATGTTTCCATTTTCATCGAGACCGAACTCGAATTTGGTGTCTGCGATGATGATGCCTTTGCTTAATGCATAATCCGCGCATTTTTTATACAGAGCGATGGTGTAGTCACGAAGTTTTGCTGCGTACTCCTCGCCTTTTCCCAGGAAGTATTTTTCCAGGTGGGCGATGCTCTGCTCATAAGAGATATTTTCATCATGATCCCCGATTTCAGCCTTGGTGGACGGGGTGTAGATTGGCTCAGGCAGCTTGTCGGATTCTTTTAATCCCTCCGGGAGCTCGATGCCGCATACTTTTCCGGTCTTCTGATAACTTGCCCAGCCGCTTCCGGTGATGTAACCGCGGACGATGCACTCCAGCGGAAGCATTTCCAGCTTGCGGCACATCATGCTGTTGCCGTCAAATTTCTCCTGCTGGAAAAACTCTGGCATGTCTTTTACGTCTACAGAGATCATGTGATTCGGAAGGATGTCTTCTGTCAGGTCGAACCAGAATTTGGACATCTGGGTCAGAACGGTACCTTTTTTTGTTACCACGTTGTTCAGAATGACATCGAAACAGCTAATGCGGTCGGTTGCTACCATGATCAGGCTGTCGCCGTTATCATAAATCTCGCGTACCTTACCCTCTTTGATTGGCTTTAATTCTTTCATCATGAATACCTCTTCTTTTCGTATAGGATAGTGAACGGAACCGCACCAGATTTGGTGGAATTCCTTTGACACCTTTACCCTACACCACTCCTTATAAATTGTCAAGCATTTATTACTCTGACTACTAAATAAAAATAGTCAAAAAGCGGGCGGCTTCCCACTTTTTATGGAAAAGCCGCCCGCTGGATCGGTTCTTATGCGGTTTTTTATGCGAAATGGAAACGGAAGGTATAGCTGTATCTGCCCTTGCATACGCGGTACTCCGGATGAATGTTCTTTGTCCAGCCGGTATCTCCGCCAAGGCCTGCATGCGCTGCATCCAGCATCAGCCAGGTTCCGGTGGTCTCTTTCGGGAGATCTTCCTCGTATGCCGCTTTACGGTATTCCTCCATGGAATACGGCAGCGCGCTGAAATGGAAATCATCACCGCCTACTACCTGAACGGTATGGGTTCCGTCGGAAAGAACGGCAAATCTCGTGTCCTCATGACCGCCGCACTCGCACGGTACGACGAACGGAACGTGCTGATCGGCTACGGATGCGGTGTAAAGACCAGTCAAAGCTGCATCTTTTCGGTCTGCATACGTCTCCCATGGTCCTTTTCCGTACCAGGTAAGCGCATCAAACGATGCCGGCAGACGGAAGGACTGTCCAACTCTTGCAATTGTCTCAAGGCCGCTGTTGTTTACCACCTCATTCTTCAGTTCCATACCCTCGCTGCCGATGCGGTAAATCGTCTGAACGTTAAAGAGCACTGCGCCGTCCGGTTCTGCCGCATAGGAAGCCTGCACTTCGAGGAGTACCTGATTTCCTGCGCTGACAACGGATAAACTCTGTACTTCTTTTTTCAGATGATCCAGACCTTCTGCACGCCAGATATCATCGTAATCGCTCTCATGGGTTCCCTCATCGATACCGGTTGCCGCACGATAGAACTCGTCTTTTCCGCCGGTCAGAAAAGAAACACCTTTTGCCTTGTACTCGGTGAATTCGCCGGCCTTTTTATCAAAGATGATCTCGGTCTCTTCACCGGTAATGACAACCTGATTCTCGTCCTCCGCCACGGTCAGCGGTTTTGCTGCAATTGCTTTTTCCTCTGCCAGATAAACCCCTGTGGTCACCGGAATCTGACGGCGGTATACTTCTGTTCCTGCCGGTGCATAGAAAGTATCGTTGGCGAGTTCAATGTAATAGTTGACATATGCCTCACTGTGCAGTTTCTCCGGAAATTCCGGCAGCGGTAGCGGCTCGGTAGCACCTGCTGCGGTATGGAAAGCCGGATAGCTGCCCTCAGCGATCTTCTCACCGTTCTGTACGATCTCATAACGAACCTGCAGATGTGAAAGATCAAGGGTATGATAGCGGTTTGCCAGTACCCATACCGTCTCGCCGGTATATGAATTCCGAACCTGCTCAATTGTTACCGGAGACTGGCCGTTTCTGACCTCGTAGGCACCCGGTTTGTAGGAAAGATCGGCAAAGACAACGCCGTTCAGGCACATATCCGGAACCGGATCGGTCACATCCTCACCAAACGCTCCGCCGTAGCCGTATTTGATGCTTCCGTCCTCTTTATGAATCGCAATCGCCTTATCCGCGAAATCCCAGATGAAGCCGCCCTGGAAACGCGGATATTTATTCACATAGTCCCAGAACTCCTTGAAGTTTCCGTTGCTGTTGCTCTTTGCATACGCATACTCGCACATGATGAACGGACGGAGATCGGAATCGTCTGCCATCACATCCTCCAGCCAGCTCATGGTCGGGTACATCGGGCAGATCACATCAGAAATATCGCCCTTCGGGTTGCCGGACTCGTACTGAACGTATCTTGTCTTGTCGTACTCGCGGATCCAGCCGTGCATCGCAGCGTGGTTCGCGCCTGCGCCGGACTCATTACCGAGCGACCACAGTACAATCGACGGATGGTTCTTGTCACGCAGTACCATGCGGGTTGCCCGTTCCAGATAAGCGGCTGCCCACTCTGCAGAAGCGCTGAGCTGTCCGCCGTAGCCGTGTGTCTCAAGGTTTGCCTCATCGACAAGGTAAATACCGAACTCGTCACACAAATCGTACCATTTCACGGAGTTTGGATAATGGCTGGTGCGGACGGCGTTGAAATTCAGGCGTTTCATCACAGCGATCTCTTTTCGCATCTGCTCTTCAGAAACAGTGCGTCCCGTCTCGGCGCAGAAATCGTGGCAGTCCACACCGCGGATCACAAGACGCTTGCCGTTCAGGGTCAGCACACCGCGGCTGTTGATCTCCACCTGGCGGAAGCCGACTTTGCAGCTCTCAATGTCCACAGTCTCATTCTCTTTGTTCTGCAGCTCGACAACGAGGGTGTAGAGGTTCGGAGTCTCTGCGGTCCAGAGTGGCGGGTTCTCTACCGGAGCGGTAACGGTTGCGATAAATTTCGGCATCAGATAGAAGCCGCACTCAGCGAACGGTTTCGAAACCATCTCGGTTACTTTGTTCTGGTCTGCGTCATACAGCGTCACTTTTGCGTGATACTCGCCATACAGCGGTTTGGAATTGTCCGGCCAGACGGTAACGGAAAGGGTAGCTTTCGTGTAATCCGGGTGCGTGAACAGTGTCGCTGCCGTGTAATCCAGGATATGCTGCACCGGTTTTGATACGAGGCGGACATCACGGTAGATGCCGGACAGATGCCAGTAGTCCTGATCCTCCAGGTAAGTACCGTCACAGTAGCGCATGACCTGTACGGCGAGGGTGTTCGTTCCCTCCTGGACATATTCGGTGATGTCAAACTCTGCATTCACCTTGCTGTCCTGGGAATAGCCGACCTGTTTTCCGTTGACCCAGAGATAGAAGCAGGACTCTACGCCTGCGAAATCGATGAGGAGCTGTCTTCCGATATAGTCTGCTGGAACTTCGAAGGTTCTGAAATAGCATCCGGTCAGATTTTTCTCCGGTACATACGGCGCATTCAGCTCGTAGGTTCCTTCGGTAATCTCAATTTCAAATGCTTCGCCGTTTTCTTCCCGTTTGAACGGATACAGCATATTCGTGTAAACCGGTTTTCCATAGCCCTGCAACTCCCAGTTGGACGGAACTGGAATCGTATCCCATGCTGCGTGGTCAAAATTCTCTTCATAAAATGCTTCCACTGTTTCCGG
>CAVLAW010000151.1:0-6301 GCA_963661155.1 Tidjanibacter massiliensis
GATAGATACTGACGTCCGCCTCCGCGACATACTGTTCCCCGCAGATGCCGCACTGTTCGCACGATTCCGGCCGATATCCCGCCGCCATGCCGACATAATTTTCAAACTGGCGGATATAGGGCTGATGTCCTTTTTGCAGATCCCGGTACCAGAGCCCGGCAAGCTCTGACAAAAATTTCCCGTACTGCAGCGGCGAGAGCGAATACGGCCGCTGTCCCTTTGCTTCCCCATATGGATCAAGACACGCAATATACTGCTGAAACTGCCATCCGTTTCTCCGGTACGATTCATACACCTCTTTTGTGTGCTCCGCCAGCCGTGATGTCACAACCGTCAGCACATTAAACTCCACACCCGTCCGTGAAAACAGGTCCGCCGTTCTTTTCACCCGCTCATACGTGCCGCCTCCATCCGCCCCGCGCCGGAAGGTATCGTGAAGTTCCTGCGTGCCGTCCACAGAAAGCCCCAGTAGAAAATGATTTTCCCGGAAAAATTCACACCATTCTTCTGTGATCGCATACCCGTTCGTCTGAAACGCATTCAGCACCTGCACTCCGTTCCGGTTATATTTCTTCTGCAGTTCCATCGCCATCCGAAAGAAATCCAGCCCGCGAAGCGATGGTTCCCCGCCCTGCCATGTATAGCTGACGGCTCCATCCGCCGAGAGCATCGTCTTTCGAATCACATTTTTCAGTGTCTCCTCGCTCATCTGCCCGTAGCAGCCCTTCTCCCGCTTTTTTATCTCATCGCAGTAAAAGCAGTACGCGCAGTTCATATTGCAGAGTCCGGAAACCGGCTTTATCATCACGCTGATGTTTTTCATGCCGCTTTTCTCCTGTTTTCTGACAAAAAGATCGGAGCCGCCAAAAGCCCCGGTCTTCTTCTTTATTTCTTACGGATCATCAGATTCAGTTCAAAGGTAAACTTCTCCTCATTCAGCCGGTACTGCTCCAGAAGAGCCGGTCCGCAGCTGTTGGAACCGATGCCGCTCTGCATATAGTCGAGGCAGAGTACGGTACTGCCGCACGGCACAAGCTCATAGCTGTGGCGCTTTTCGGTCAGCTCCTCGGCGGTGTACGGCGATGCATTGAAAGCAAACGGTTTCATTCCCGCTGCCGTCAGAACTGCTGTATCACTCTCCACCTTCACGTAATCGCAGTCACAATGGCTTCCATTTTCCTGCGGGCGGATATAGTCCTCATGCAGGTCCACCGCTTTCTTCCGGAAGATCTCATGACTACCCCCGTGATGCTTGTCCACATAGCTCTCATCCGGTCCAATGCCAAGGTATGTGACTTCATCCATATTCTTATTCAGGAAGAGACGGAGGCCGAACCGCGGCAGGAACGGAAATTCCATATCTTTTTCCACCTGCATTTTCGTCGTGATCAGACCATCCGGCCGGATTGTCCATGTTGTCTCCATCCGAAGAACTGGCTGTACCACCGGTGCCGTCACTGCCATTTTACTGGTGATGCAGATATTCTCGCCGTCGCACTCCCAGCTTGTCTCGTATGCTCTCGCATAGCTCTGATCATACCGCGCTTTGAACCATTTCAGTTTGATCAGCTTGTCGTTGTCCGTCGATGCACGCCAAATATTAAGTTCCATCGGACGGTCCAGAATCTCTTCGCCGTCGATGTACATCTGCTCAAACAGACCGGTCTGCTTCCGATACGTATATGCAAAGCCCGCTGTTCTGCTGAAAATGTGAATCCGGCAGTCATCCTCTTCCACCTTCGGCGCCGGAAGTTCTGCATTTTCACTGGAAATCAGTTCCACAACGTCCTGATTCCGGTTGTCATCCGTCGTAAGCGGAATTTCATCAAAACCGATGGTGTCGCCCTCTTCCTGCAGCGCATTCGCGTGACTCAGGTGATATACGACTTTCAGGAAGCATTTTCCTTTCTCCGGAACCGGAACCGGAAGTTCCACGGTGCCGTCGCATCCGGCTGGAATGCTGCTGTTCAGATTCCGCTGTCCCGCCTGAATCAGCCGTCCATCCACAGAAAGATAATACGTCAGGTACAGATAGTCCTTTAAGTCCACAAAATTCATGTAGTTATGCAGCACCATGGTTCCTGTCTGCTGGTCAAAGCTTACCACGCGCGCCGGTCGGTGCACATTTTTGTACTCGCGAAGTCCCGTGTGCGGCGTGCGGTCCGGGTAAACCATACCATCACAGCAGAAATTACTGTCATGCACTTTCTCCCCGTGATCTCCGCCGTAGAAATACATCGGTTTTCCGTTTTCTGCAGTGCCTTTATAGATTGCGTGGTCGCACCACTCCCAGATAAAGCCGCCGCATACGGTATCGTATTTTTCTATCTCCTGGAAGTAATCTTCCAGATCTCCTGGGCCATTTCCCATGGAATGACCATACTCAATCAGAAGGAACGGTTTTTCCGGCTTCTCTGCCATATATCCTTCGATCTCATCAATTGAGAAATACATTCTTCCGTTGATGTCAATATTGGAATAATCGTAAACACGATCGTGGCTCTGGTAAACGGAGCTCTCATAAACGGTAAGGCGGGTCGGATCGAACTGTTTCGTCCACTTTAAGGCTTCTTCAAACGTACATCCGTAGCCGCATTCATTTCCCATCGACCAGATTACAATACAAGGACGGTTCTTCTCTCTCGTGATGCAGAGCTTCGTACGGTCCATTGTCGCCGGGATGAAATCCGGATTGTTCGAGATTCTGCGGTTCCATTTTTCTGCCACATTCTCCCACTCTGAATTTTCCATGTACTGCATCTGTGCGCCGTGGCTTTCATTATCCACCTCGGCAATCGAGAAGAAGCCATACTCGTCAAGGAGTTGATAAAAATACGGCACATTCGGGTAATGACTGCTACGAACCGCATTAAAGTTATGCTGCTTGATCAGGCGGAGATCTTTTTCCATCTGCTCCCGGCTGATCGCAGAACCAGTCACCGGATCGGAATCGTGGCGGTTGATGCCTTTCCATTTGATTTTCCTTCCGTTGACATAGATCACACTTCCCTCACAGTGGATCTCACGAATGCCGACGCGTTCTGTAATCGCCTCATTTCCCATGCGGAATACCACCTGATACAGATACGGATCCTCGGAACTCCAGAGTCTTGGATGTTCCACGGTAAAGACTGCCTGCTCTGTAAAGTTCTCATCTCCTGCAAGCGGCCGGAAAGTTCCCCCTCCGAGCAGGTTTCCTTCTGCGTCAAAAAGCTGAATTTCTGTCTGCTCCCCGTTCTTTTCCCCGAAAAATGCAGCACGTATTTCGACTTCTGCGGATTCTTTTCCCGGTTTTGTTGTAATAAAATAGTCATACAGTACGTATTCCGGGCGCTTCAGAATATAAACATCGCGGAAAATGCCGCTTAACCGGAATTTATCCTGATCTTCCATATAAGTTCCGTCACACCATTTCAGGACAAGCACGGCAAGGCGGTTGTTTCCTTCCCGAATGACATCGGTCACATCAAACTCGCTTGTCGCATGGGATACCTGGCTGTAGCCGACATACGTTCCGTTCAGCCATACATAAAAGCAGGAATCCACGCCCTCAAAGTTCAGATATGCTTTCGGGGCCCTTTCCTCACGATGGTAGGTAAACTCATGAACATACGTTCCACACGGGTTGTCCACCGGCACGTACGGCGGATCGAGCGGGATCGGATACTGTACATTGGCATACTGATGGCTGTCATACCCGAAATTCTGCCAGTTTCCCGGCACCGGAATTTCATCGTAGGCTTCCAGATCCTCATTTTCCTGATAAAACGGCTCTTTCAGATCATAAATACTCTTATAGTAACGGAATTTCCAGTTTCCATTTAAAAGCTGCATCCGGTCCGACTCTTCCCGGTTGTGTACCAGTGCGCCCATCGGCCGTGATGCCGGAATGTAATAGGAATGGCTGGGCATGGTATTCTCATGCAGCACATTCAGATTTTCGAAATGTTTTGGGACAATCATAAAGTTTCCTCCTGTTTTAGTGAACCAGCCTCTCTTTGTTCCTGTTTTCGTTTCTTTCTTATTTCCTGCAAATTTCTTTTCTTACAAATACCAGTATATTCTACTTTTTCGTAAAAACACATAAACTGTATTTGCGAAAACATGTACAAAATGTTATAATTTAGGACAGCAACTGGTTTGCTTCCTGTTTTTGTTTCTTATTTTTCTAATTTCTTACAAATTTTAGTTTTAATTTTGTGCAATTTAACAAGGAGGTACACCAATTGTATATTAACTCTGGTTACTGGCATCAGACACGGCTGGATTTTAAAGATAGAAAGCATCCTCTTTTTATTGGAAGCTGCGGTACCTATCGCCTTTATACGGTAAAAAGGCTTCCGACCCACCGCCCGCGCGGACGGCTGGACTATCAGCTTCTCTACGTTGCTTCCGGCAAGGCACATTTCTATTTTTCCGGTGAGAAAAAAGTTATCCCAGCCGGAAATATGGTTCTGTACCGTCCCAAAGAGGAACAGCGCTATTACTATTACGCATCCGAACAGCCTGAAATCTACTGGGTGCATTTTACCGGAAACAATGTCAAAAATATTCTCCGCAAATACGGGATCACGGACGATACCCGTGTCATTTATTCGGGAGTCTCGATGGAGTACAAACGTCTTTATCTCGCTATGATCCAGGAACTCCAGATGAAACGTGAGGATTATGAGGAACTGCTTGTCCATTACTTCATGCAGCTTCTGATCTCCATTCACCGTCAGATTCTCACCAAACCACGTAAAAAAAGCCCGATGCTGATGGATGAAATGGATCGTGCGGTTGACTATTTCCGCGAACACTATAACGAGGCGATCAGTATTGAAGCTTACGCCGCAGAACATAATATCAGTGTCGGATGGTTTATCCAGAACTTCAAACAGTATACGCAGACGACACCAGCACAGTATATCCAGTCACTGCGCATCACGAACGCCAAACTGCTTCTGGAGACCACCAATTATAACGTCTCCGAAATTTCGAACCTCGTCGGCTATGAAAATCCGCTGTATTTCAGCCGTTTTTTCAAAAAGCAATGCGGCATGTCACCGGTTCAGTTCCGGAAACAGCTTCTTACGGCGGATGATAAAACCAAGGACAAACCATAATTTTTTCAAGACATCATATTTACAGAATAACGACAAAAAAACGTGTTTGAAATGCAGCTCACAGCAGCACTTTTCAAACACGTTTTTTCTTTGTTTACTTTCTCTTTTTCTGCATTGCCCGGAAATGATAGAACGCGCCGAGCATGCCCGCATCGTTCTTATATTCCGCCATACAGATCTTCGTATTCTTCCACACCTGCGGAATCAGATATTTTATAAGCGCTTTTTCCAGCCGCGGCTGAATATACAGTTCCTGCTCCATGATGCCGCCCCCTAGGATCACCGTCTCCGGATTTGCCACGTAACAGATGTTGGCGATCCCAAGCGCCAGAATGTCAATGAGCCGGCCGATTTCTTCTGTGCAGATCCGGTCGCCGTCCTGGGCCGCCTGAAAAATCCGCACGCCGTCCCATCGCTCGCCGATCGGCTTTCTGCCCTGCTTTCTTTTCGAAACACGTTCGCAGAGTGCCGTTGCCGACGCCTCCCGCTGGAATTCTCCCTGCGGAAGCCGCAGATAGCCGACCTCGCACGCGCTGTTGGAAAAACCATGGAATACCTTTTTATCTACAATCAGGCATCCGCCGATACCGGTTCCCACCGTCAGGCACACATTCATCCTGCTGTTTTTCCCGGCCCCGGAAACACTCTCTGCCAGTCCGGCGCAGTTCACATCGTTCTCCACCTCGCAGGGAATCCCAAATGCCGCTTCCAGCTCCGCCTTCAGCGAAATCCCCGCATACTCCGGCACGGCATCCGACGCGTACACAATCGTCCCCGTCTCCGGATCCACCATCCCCGTCGTGGAAATGCAGATCCCGTCCAGCGCTTTCTTTTCACTGTACTCCGCCACAAGTTCTTTCGCCTGCGCAAGCACAGCCGGACCGCCCTGTTCCGCATGCGTCGGCACTTTCCCTTTCACCAGGAAACGCCCGCCGGATGTCAGAATTCCATACTTCAGGAACGTTCCGCCAATGTCGAGGCAGATATATCGTTTCGTCATTTTTTTCTCCTATTCACAGCAGCCGATGGCTTCTTCGATCATCTGCGCTGCCTCTTTTGCAATTTTCTTGTCTGCCTCTGTCATTCCAGCCTGCGGTTTCCGTACACCTCCGATGTTCAGTCCCTCACGGATCTTTAAGACTTCTTTGATGATGGCATACATGCTTCCGTGGCCGGAGCAGAGCTTTTCAATG
>CAVLAW010000152.1:0-6283 GCA_963661155.1 Tidjanibacter massiliensis
CGTCTTTCCCAGCCGCAGCAGATGATGGCGAGTGACCGCCATATCGTAGATGAGGCATACGCCGGCGATATCATCGGTGTCTTCGACCCGGGCATATTCTCCATTGGAGATACGATCTGTATGCCGGGCAAGAAATTCGCCTACGAGGGAATCCCGACTTTCGCGCCGGAGCATTTCGCGAGAGTGCGCCAGCTCGATACGATGAAGAGAAAACAGTTCGTCAAGGGAATTTCCCAGATCGCACAGGAAGGTGCGATCCAGATTTTCCAGGAGTATAAAGGCGGCATGGAGGAGATCATCGTCGGCGTTGTCGGCGTCCTGCAGTTTGATGTCCTGAAATATCGTTTGGAAAACGAGTACAACGTAGACATCCGTCTGGAGAACCTGCCGTACGAGCACATCCGCTGGATCGCAAACAAAGAGGAGATCGATCTGGATCATATCCAGGGAACTTCGGATATGAAGAAGGTCATGGACCTCAAGGGAAATCCTCTGCTTCTCTTTGTCAATCCTTGGAGTGTCGGCATGGTACAGGATCGAAACAAAGATCTTGTCCTGACGGAGTTCAGCAAAAACTAAAAAGAAAAGAGAAAAGCGATGAAATTATTCGATATTCTGGGTCCTGTGATGGTCGGACCATCGAGCTCACACACGGCAGGAGCCGTGCGGATCGGCTGGATGACACGAAAGCTTTTGGGAGAGCAGCCGGTGGACGCGAAAATTCTGATGTATGGTTCCTTTGCCGCAACGGGAAAGGGACACGGAACCGACCGCGGTCTTGTCGCCGGACTTCTTGGCATGCGCGCGGATGATGAGCGGATTCCGAACAGTTTTGAACTTGCCGAAAAAGCAGGTCTTTCGTATTCGTTCGGCCTTGCCAATCTGACGAGCGCCCATCCGAACAGCGTTGTTCTGGAAGTGACGGGAAAGAGCGGCCGTACTCTGGAAGTGCAGGCATGCTCGCTCGGCGGCGGCCGTATTATGATCAACCGCCTCGATGGGCTGGATGTCAACTGCAGCTGTGAGATCCCGACACTGATCGTCCACAACCTCGACCAGCCGGGTCACGTAGCGGAAGTTACGTCGATGCTGGCACACAAGTCGGTCAACATCGCCAACATGTCGCTGTACCGCGACAAGCGGGGCGGATCGGCCGTGATGGTCGTGGAGATGGATCAGCCGCTTCCGAAAGAGTCGCTGGAGTGGCTCGAGCATCTAGAGGGCATCGTAAAGGTAACGTACATCAACGTGACGGAAGGAGAAGAGGACAATGTCTTATAATTCACTGGAAGAAATTGTCCGGGAGTGCGAGGAGAAAGCTCTGCCGTTTGATGAAATCATCCTTCTGGACGATATGAATGAGAGAAATGTAAAGCGAGAGGATTCCATTGACTCTATGTACGGCATGTGGGAGGCCATGAAGCGCGCAGATGCAGGCTATGACGGCAAATTAAAGTCGAGAAGCGGCCTGGTCGGCGGCGCTGGCGAGGCAATGAAGGCGTATGTGGAGAGCGGAAAAGCGCTCTGCGGTTCCTTTGTCGGCGATGTGATGGCATCCGCCCTTGCAATGGGCGAGTCAAACGCCTGCATGAAGCGGATCGTGGCAGCCCCGACAGCGGGAGCCTGCGGCGTTCTTCCGGCGGTGCTGGTCAATTACCAGAAACGGAACGGAACGTCGGATGAGGAGATTGTGCGCGCGCTCTATACGGCAGCCGGGATCGGACAGGTTGTCGCAGCGCGGGCGTATATCGCGGGCGCTTCCGGCGGCTGTCAGGCAGAGATCGGAACGGCAAGTGCGATGGCGGCCGGTGCACTGACGGCACTTGGCGGCGGTACCCCGTCCCAGATCACGCATGCGGCGGCGATGGCATTAAAAAACCTGCTTGGCCTGGTGTGCGACCCGGTCGGAGGTCTTGTCGAGGTGCCGTGCGTGAAGCGAAACGTCATCGGTTCGGTGAATGCACTTTCCGCGGCGGATATGGCGCTTGCGGGAATTGCAAGCCGGATTCCGCCGGATCAGGTTATTGATGCGATGCGCGAAGTCGGCGATCAGATGCACCCGAGCCTCCGCGAAACCGGCCAGGGCGGACTCGCCAACACGCCGGCAGCACGCGAATGGTGCGCGGCGCAGGAAGAAGAATAAAAAGTCCTTTTATTTTCGGAAAACTTTTGGTATAATAAAGGAAAGTCAGCCAAGGAGGAGGTTCTTTAAGATGGCAGAGGCGAAAATTCAGAAAAGAAACACTTATACGATATATGATGACGAAGGAATCGGAACTGTGCAGATTGCAGACGAGGTAGTAGCTATTATCGCAGGACTTGCGGCAACGGAAGTGGACGGGGTAGCCTCCATGGCCGGAAATATTACCAATGAATTAGTCAGCAAGCTTGGCATGAAAAATCTTTCCAAGGGTGTCAAAGTGGATGTGCTCGACGGCGTTGTGTGCGTGGATCTTGCCCTCAATCTCAAATATGGATACGAGATTCCGGCAACATGCAAGAACGTACAGGAAAAAGTAAAATCAGCGATCGAGAATATGACAGGCCTGGAAGTTTCCGATGTCAATGTAGCCATTGCAGGCGTGAATATGGAACAGACGAAATAAAAAACAACGAACCGCGAGGGAATAAGGCGACCCCTTACAACCCCGCGGTTCTTGTTACTATTCAGAGCCAGATGAAATGGAAGAAAAAGCGGCGAATCATGCTTGCATGAATGAGCAGTTTTTTCTGGAATTTCATATGGCGAGAAGCCACATCGAGATGCAGCGCAGCGGAATCGAGATGGGGCTCTGAATAGTTGCTAATTACACAGGAAGGAATCGAAACAGAAAATGAACAGAAGCAAACTTCGTGAAAATATTTTTAAACTTCTCTATACCGCAGAGTTTCAGGAGAAAGAGGAGATGCCGAAACAGATGTCTCTCTACTTTACGTACTCCGATGACAACGACGAGGATGAAGAAGTAACCGTAAGCGAAAAAGATCAGACCTACATGGAGGAAAAATACCGCCATGTTACCGAGCACATCCCGGAGATCGACGAGATGCTGAACCGCACCTCCGAGGGATGGAAGACCACCCGTATGGGAAAAGTAGACCTGGCGATCCTGCGTCTTGCTGTCTATGAAATGAAATTCGACGAGGATGTTCCGGTCGGCGTAGCCATCAACGAGGCAGTCGAGCTGGCAAAACGCTTCGGCAGAGACCAGTCTCCGTCCTTTATCAATGGTATTCTTGGAAAACTGGCAAGAGAAGAAGATGAAAAATAAGAATCAGAGTGTTTACAGCGTAGGACAGGTCAACGCATACATCAAAAACATGTTTGACCAGGACTATATGCTCCGCCGGATCTATGTCAGCGGAGAGGTAAGCAACTGTAAATATCACACGTCCGGTCACATTTATTTTTCTTTAAAAGACAGCACCGGAACCATTTCCTGTGTGATGTTTGCGAGAGACCGGCGCGGCCTTGCTTTCCCGATGCGGGACGGCGACAACGTGATTGTCGGCGGCAGCATCACGGTCTATGAGCGGGACGGAAAGTATCAGATCTATGCAAAAGAGATCACAAAAGAAGGCGCCGGCTTTCTGTACGAAAAATTTCTCGCGCTGAAAGCAGAACTCGAGGAGATGGGCATGTTCGCTCCGGAGTACAAGCAGCCGATTCCGGCTTACGTGCGGAAAATCGGCGTTGTGACAGCACCGACGGGAGCAGCCGTGCAGGATATCAAAAACATTGCACTCCGCCGCAACCCATTCGTGCAGATCATCCTCTACCCGGCACTGGTGCAGGGAGAAGGAGCAGCGGACAGCATTGTAAAAGGAATCGAAAAGCTGGATGAACTCGGCCTCGACGTCCTGATTGTGGGCCGCGGAGGCGGTTCCATCGAGGACCTCTGGGCATTCAACGAAGAAAAGGTGGCACGCGCCGTCTTTACCTGCCATACACCGGTAATTTCTGCCGTCGGCCACGAGACCGATACAACGATCATCGACTTTGTGGCAGACCTTCGTGCACCGACACCGTCCGCAGCAGCCGAGCTGGCTGTCGCCGATGTCCGTGCCGTACTGAATACGCTGGAAAATTACCGAAACCGCATGAACCATGCGATGATTAATCAGACGCAGCGGGCGAGAAGCCGTCTCTCCCAGTATGAGACGCGATGGAAGTATCTTGGACCGGAAAACAAAATCCGCGACCAGAGAGCACGCCATGCCGAGCTGGAGCGGCGGTATACGGATGCCATGGAAGAAAAGATCCGGGAGGCGCGTCACCGTCTTGCCCTTTATATTCAGGCAATGAAAGGCCTGTCGCCGCTGGATAAGCTGAACCAGGGCTATTCCTATGTGGAAAAGGATGGAAAAGCCGTTACTTCCGTGCAGGAAGTACAGGAGGGTGATCTGCTGGAAATCTGTGTATCCGACGGAAAAATCACGGCCCGCGCAGAAAAAACAGCGTCCGTGTCCTGGACAGAGGAATAACGAAATAAAAAGATCAGAAGAACAGAGAAAATATGGGAACTATGGAAGCAGAAGAGAGAAAAGAAGAAGGAATGGATTCGGAGGAGACACTCGAGACGGTGTTCGGAAAACTGGATAAGATGCTCGAGACGCTGGAAAGCAGCGATGTCAGCCTAGAAGATTCCTTCCGGTTATACAAGGAGGGAATGGAGCTCCTGAACGAGTGCAGTCAGAAAATAGACCGCGTCGAGAAAAAGATGCTCCAGATGAATGAGGATGGAACATTCAGAGAATTTTAAAGCAGAACTCGAAGAAAAAACGCGGGAAGCGGAAACCATTATCGCCGCTTACTTGCCGAAAGAGGAAGGCTTTGCAAAGGAACTGGCAAAAGCCATGAATTACAGTATGACAGCGGGCGGAAAGAGGCTTCGTCCGCTGCTTTTGCAGGAGAGTTTCCGACTGTTCGGCGGAACCGGGGAGGCTGTAAAACCGTTTATGGCAGCCATGGAGATGATTCATACCCATTCCCTGATTCACGATGATCTCCCTGCGATCGACAACGACGATTACCGCCGCGGCAGAAAAACGACTCATGTTGTCTTTGGAGAAGCGGTCGGTGTTCTGGCGGGCGATGCGCTCTTAAACTATGCGTATGAGACTGCATGGAAAGCATTTCCGCTGGAAGAGCACACAGACCGTGTCGTCCGCGCTTTCGGCATTCTCTGCCAGAAAACCGGAATTTCCGGCATGCTCGGCGGCCAGAGTGTCGATGTGATGAATGAGAAAGCCGGCCATTTTGCGATTGACCGCGAGATGCTCGACTATATCTATGAGAACAAGACTTCGGCGCTTTTAGAGGCGGCCATGATGGCGGGCGCAGCGCTTGCGGGAGCGAAGGACGAGGATCTTGACGCACTCTGCCGGATTGCTTCCAAAGTCGGAATCGCGTTCCAGATCCGGGACGATATCCTGGATGTGACGTCGACGATGGAGGAGCTGGGGAAACCGGTATTCAGCGATGAAAAGAATGAAAAAACAACGTATGTGACGCTGTTTGGTACAGACGGGGCGGAGCGGGAGGTAAAACGGCTGACAAAAGAAGCCGTGGACGAGCTGAAAAGCCTGTCCTGTCCGGGAGATAAAATATTTCTGGAAGAACTGTTTGAATCTCTGACTTCCAGAAAAAAGTAAGGGATGATTTCATGCTAGAACAAATACAGAAACCAAACGATATTAAAAAGATTCCGGCAGACCAGCTTCCGGCGCTTGCGGAGGAGATTCGTCAGTTTATCATCGAGTCCTTAAGCAAAACCGGCGGTCATCTGGCGTCGAACCTTGGGGTAGTGGAACTGACGATTGCGATGCACCGCGTGTTCGACCTGCCGAAAGACAAGCTGATCTGGGATGTGGGACACCAGTCTTACACGCACAAAATCCTGACCGGGCGGAAAGATGGGTTTGAGACGCTGCGGAGAGAGGGCGGCATCAGCGGCTTTCCGAAGAGAAGCGAGAGCGACTGCGACGTGTTCGATACCGGTCACAGCTCGACTTCGATTTCCGCCGGCGTCGGCTACGTCCGTGCGCGGGAACTGAAAAAAGATGACTATTCAGTTGTGTCGATCATCGGAGACGGTGCGCTGACCGGCGGCATGGCGTACGAGGCGCTGAACAATGCGGCCAGCCTGAAATCGAATTTTATTATCGTTTTAAATGACAACGAGATGTCGATCACCGAGAATGTCGGCGGCATGTCCACGTACCTGTCCGGCCTTCGGACGGCATCGGCGTACACCGATTTCAAGATGGATGTCACAAAGGC
>CAVLAW010000153.1:0-6268 GCA_963661155.1 Tidjanibacter massiliensis
CGCCTAAACGCCGCTTACCGATAAGCCGACGGTGCTTTTCCATAGTGTTTCCGGAAAATGCGCGAATAATAAAACGGATCGTCAAATCCGCACGACAGCGCCGTCTGTTTGACGGTCATGCCCATCCGCAGCAGTTTTTCCGACTGCTGCAGTCGGTACTCCAGTAGATACTGCCCCGGCGACTGGCCGATATTTTTCTGAAACAATCGGTGCAGCGTCGCGCGGCTGACTGCCAGCTTCTGTGCCATCGTCTCCGTGCGAAATTCACTTCTGTGGTAACTGGACGCAACCAGTGCCAGTGCTTCCCTCATGCGCGGGTCCTCTCCCCGGCGCTCCTCCCGATGCGGCTCCGCCAGATCCTGGTATACACCAAGAAGCGCAAGCAGGACGCCGATGGCCTCTCTGCTGTTCCGGCGGTAGAGTTCCATCCGGCAGAGACGATCGAAATACGGCAGCAATGTTTCCTGCGGAAGGGGCGGTGCCGCAGGCTGCTGCGGATTCAGCACCGACTGCGCCAGAATCTGCGGACATTTTTCTCCCACAAAATCGACCCATACATATTCCCACGGTTCGTTTTCGTCCGGTGCGTACTGCACCACCTGCTCCGGACAGATCAGAAAGCTCTGTCCCGCGGTGAGTGCATACGTCTTTTTCCCACAGATAAACGTTCCCTTTCCGCTTACAATATAATGAATGATATAGCACTGGCGGACTCCCGGTCCCCAGGAATGAAGATCATGGCAGTCCTGCCGTCCCGCATTGACCGGCCAGATCCCGTTTTGTTCTGATCCAGGCATTCTTCTCCTCTTTTCTTATTTTCTGTTCTTTCTGCAACAAAAATCCATGATTCTGTCTCAAAATTCCATGGTTTTGCTCTGTAAATCCATCTATACTCAAGGTACATCAAAATAGACAGGAGGTCAATACAATGATCAAACTTACACCGCCGATGGGCTGGAATTCCTGGAATACCTTCGGAGAAAACATCAATGAAAATATGATTTTTGAGACTGCCGATGTCATGGCCGAAAGCGGTCTACGCGACAAAGGTTATGAATACCTCGTCATCGATGACTGCTGGTCCTTACGTGAGCGCGACGAGAATGGCCGTCTTGTGCCGGATCCGAAAAAATTTCCGCACGGCATGAAAGCCGTTGCCGACTACGTCCACTCCAAAGGACTGAAATTCGGCATGTACTCCTGTGCCGGAAATATGACCTGCGCAGGTTATCCAGGCAGCTACGAACATGAATTTATTGATGCGGAGACCTTCGCATCCTGGGAAGTTGACTTCTTAAAATACGACTACTGCTACCACAGCCCGATTCTGCACGGAAAATATCTGTACCGCCGCATGGGACTGGCACTCGAGAACTGCGGACGCGATATTCTCTTCTCCGCCTGCTCCTGGGGCGCCGATGAAACCCACGAGTGGATCAAAGAGACCGGTGCTTCCATGTGGCGCTCGACCGGTGATATCTTCGACACCTGGGATTCCGTCAAAGATCTCGTTGCCCAGCAGGAAAAACTGCATCCATACAACGGTGTCGGCTGCTTCAACGATATGGACATGCTGATCGTCGGCATGCACGGAAAGGGAAATGTAGGCCTTGCCGGCTGCAGCGATGTTCAGTACCAGACACACTATGCTCTCTGGGCCTTCCTCGGCTCCCCGCTGATGATCGGCTGCGACATCCGCGAGATGAGCGACGAAACCCGCCGCATTCTGATGAATGACGAGATGATCCGCATCAATCAGGATCAGCTCTGCCGCCAGCCGTATAAGGTGAAAAACCATGCATGGAATGACAATGTTCTGATCTATGTGAAAGCACTTGCAAACGGAGATCTCGCCATTGGCATGTTTAATCTCAGTGATGAAAAATCGCGTGCAGCCATGAATCTGGATGAGATCGGCCTCCCATTCTCCACTGGCCGTACCCTGGAGCTTACTGAGGTCTGGACGGGCGAGAACCTGCGTGCAAACAATGCCTCCCTTGTCACAGAGCTCGAGCCGTTCGCATCAAAAGTATACCGTGCAAAGGTCGTAAAACTCTGATGGCACGCTGTATGCAGTGCGGCAAAGAACTCACACATAACGAGATCGGCGCCCACCGCAAATTCATCAACCGCGGCGCAGAACAGTTTTACTGTAAGCAGTGCCTCGCCGCACATCTCGGCGTCACGCCGGAACGGATTGACGAAAAAATTGAACAATTCAAGCGCCAGGGGTGTACACTGTTTGTCTGATACCGTAATGAATGTTTCAAATGCACAGAGCCAGATTTCCGTAAAATCAGAAATCCGGCTCTGTTTTCATGCTGCATACTACTTAATTACGATCCGTCTCTTTCAGATACGCCCCGGCGTCCTTCAAAAATCCTGTCACAATCATCAGAATCACAATTCCGATCGGAAATGCTGCCACGATGCTGACGGACTGCAGATTGCTCATGGAACTCTCGGAAAAGACCAGTGCAATCGGAAGCAGAATCAGCAGGATACACCACATCAACTGGATCGCTTTCGATGGCTGCTGTCCCTCTTCCAGACGACGGTAGCTGTAGCACGAGACCGTCAGTGCAATCGAATCGAACGAGGTCGCATAAAAGGCAATCATTGTGAGCAGCAAGACAACAAGAACCAGCTGCGCACACGGGATTTTCTGAATCATTTTGATAATCATACCATAGAGATCTCCGTCTTTGGCGTACTGCGCGATGAAATCCGCCTTTCCCGCCATCTGCATTCCCATCGACTCATTTCCCAGAATAATAAAGCTTAAAATCGTTGAACCAACGCCGAACCCATATCCGCCGAGGATCGTCTGACGGACCGTTCTTCCCCGTGAAATACTTCCGATAAAAAACGGCGCCGCCACGCACCAGACCATCCAGTACGCCCAGTAATAAATCGTCCAGTTCTGCGGAAAATGCGTCTCACGCAGCGGATCGGTGTCGGTCGCCAGCGTTGGAAAATACTGGATCATCCGTCCCAGTGAGGAAAATCCTGTTTCGATGATATACCGCGTCTGCCCGCCGAACAGCAGAACGTACGCCAACAGACCGAAAAAGAGATAAATACAGAGCTTTGCCAGAAAACCAATTCCACGGAAGCCGTGCAGCAGCGAGTATGTATACACAAAACACGTAATCAGCAGAATTACAATCGTCACCGCAGTCCGATCCAGATTTACATGAAACAACGCATTGATCGCACTTGCCATCAGCGGTGTTGCCACACTGAACGTCGTTGCCGTTCCGGCAAGGAGTGCAAATACCGCAAGCAGATCAATCAGACGGCCGCCGATTCCGTCCGTGTGTTTTCCCAGAATCGGTCGGCAGCTTTCCGAATACCGCTGACGGTTCCGTTTCCGCACATGCAGCATGAAACCAAATGCTGCCGCAAGGACAAGATAAAAGCCCCATGGGATCAGACTCCAGTGAAACAACGGATATACACCCGCCCACTCCTGGATTCCTCCCATCTTTTCAATCTGCGGATCGGAGGCATACATCACCCATTCCGAAAAAGAATAAAACAGAACGTCTGCCGCAAGACCGCAGGTAAACATCATCGAACCCCAGGCAAAAAAGGAATATTTCGGCTTCTCGTCCGGATTTCCGAGCACGATGTCTCCGTATTTCGAGAACGCCAGATACAACGAGAGCAGAAAAACGCCAAGACCAATCGCAAGATAGTAA
This sequence comes from Tidjanibacter massiliensis, assembly GCA_963661155.1. Classification (GTDB taxonomy): domain Bacteria; phylum Bacillota; class Clostridia; order Lachnospirales; family Lachnospiraceae; genus Fusicatenibacter; species Fusicatenibacter massiliensis_A. Next base: position 3,705 of record CAVLAW010000153.1, read on the forward strand.
ACACCGAAGGTATCTCCAAAGAAGAACCGCACCTTCGCAAGCACAGCGTTCGACTGTTCCGGCAGAAAGAAAAATAAAATGCTGAGTGCGGCAATCAGTCCCAGCGGCAGCAGCGTGATCATCCAGTCAATCTGCCCTTTTTTCTGCATTTCCCGGTTTTTGTTCTGCTGTTTTTCCTTCGCGTTTTTCTCGTTTTTTCCAGATTTACTCATTTTTCCAGTCCCTTTCTGCCGTTTTCCGTGATGTAGTGGTTTCTGTTCTGCTGTTATTTTCCTTCCTCTTCACAATAAGACGGATCCAGCCTGCAAAGCTCTGCAAAATCATCAATCTCGATCAGATCACCCTCCTGCATCGGATAAATGCCCAGCTCATATTCTTCAAAATGACAGAACATCGCCACATCATCCCAGTAAATCTGATGGTTCTGTTTTTCTTCAAACTCCAGCTCCAGATGCTTTTTCAGCCGCTTTCCATCCCCCAGATTCCAGCGCGACACGCTGAATAGCTGCCAGCCTCCCTTTCCGCCGGTACGGCTGCAGGAGCGCACGATTCCGTTCTCCACCTGCATCAGCCATTCCTCCGTCTCCTCTGCCGTCCAGACAGCATTGTAGCCCGAGCGCGTAAATTCCGGTGCAAGAATTTCTTTTTTATAGACAATCTGATCTCCGTCCAGAATCATCGCATTTTCCAGATGTTCCCGCGCCGCATAGAGCGACGCAATGTTATTGCAGGAATCCCAGTATGGGTTTTCGATCAGCGTCACACCGTCATATTCCGCGGTAAGGCACGCAAACTGCTCCTTCAAATATCCCACTACCACGTAGATCTCATAAATTCCATTCTCGTGCAACGCCCGAATCACCGTATCAATCATGCGCGTTCCTTTCACACGGATCAGCGGTTTCGGCGTCGTAAGCGTCACCGGCCGCATCCGCGTTCCCGTTCCCGCTGCCATGATAATCGCCCGTTCCACACGGTTTTTCTGCTGTTTTTCACTACATTCTGTCTGCTTCCTGTCCATTGTTTTCCTTCCCGCATCCTTTTATTTTTTCAGTTCTTCTCCATCAAGTTTCTGCATCACAATTTTGTAATAATCCTTTGCATACCGGTACTGCCGCAGGGAATATTCTCCAAACTCCACGCCGAGATGACTCTTATATTCACACCAGTTGCTCCACAAAAGCCCGCACACCGCAATGTATGCATAAATCTTTGTTCGCACCGCCTGCGGACAGCCTTCCGTGAAATAGCTGTCGATCAGTGCATCCACCTGTTCCCGGTCATACATCGCATAGATACAGAACATCGCCAGATCCACGTGGGCATCCTGCATTCCCGCATACTCCCAGTCGATCAGACGGACTTCCTCCACACCGTTTTTCTCCGCAAACAGAAAATTATCCGGCACGGCATCAATATGCGTCAGCGTCCACACCTTCGGCTGCTCCTCCAGATACGCCTGCAGCTCCATCACATGTGCCTTCGTCGTCCTGTAATCACGGTAAACCGACTGTTTTCCCTCCCACAGGCTTTCATAATACCCAATCTGCCCAAACAGCGAAAACGTGTGCTCCACTTCCAGATGCGCCTCATGAAAAGCCCTCAGTTTTTTCATACATGCCCGCACATCCTCCGGATTCGCCGGATCGCAGACGCGCGCACCTTCCAGATACTTCGTAATCTTATATCCATTCTCCGGGTTAATCGACACGATCTCATCGCAGATGTCTTTTCCAGCCAGCGTCTGGTAAACAGCCGCCTCCTGCCTGCGATTGATCAGAAGGCTCGTTCCCTCGCCCGGAATCCGCATGATATAGCGCTCCCCACGGCAGTTGAATAAGAACGAACGGTTCGTCATTCCTTTTTTCAGAACTTCAATCCCTGTGATCTCCTCTCTGGAAACCGCAAGCGCCTTCTCAATCTCTGTAATCGCATCCGATTGGAGCTGATCCGAATTTTCATCCAGTTCCCGAAGCTGCTCGTAGGTATTGATCTCCACGACTGCCCCTTCCGGAACAATCTTGGCCTGCACCGGCATTCCGTTTTCTACAAACAACGCATCTTCCCAGAAAACGTGGTCATACCGGCGGTCCTGTACCATCTTTTCGATTCGCCGTGCCATCGACTGCGCGGTAAACTTCGTCAGGTAGCTGATGCCAATCATATGATTTCCTTCTTTTTCTCCGCCTGACGGGACAAGATCCCATTTTCGATTCACGCGGACCGTACTGTCGGGATCTTTTGCATTGCTGACCAGATACCAGGAATACCATTCATACTCCGAGAACGGATTTTCCCGGCACCAGAGGTCGCACGGCACGATATACGTCTCGCCGATCTGCGGCAATGCCTTTGCCAGCGAATGCAGATTATTTTTCTCTGCATAATCCATATTGACAATCAGCTTTACTCCGTACTGATCAATCAGATATTCGTACTGCTCTTTCATAAAGCCGACAACAACATAAATTTCCTTCACATTTACCTCGTGAAGCTGGCGGATCAGCCGCTCAATCAGCGGTTCCCCATCTATTTCCAAAAGCCCTTTCGGCGTTTCCATGTTA
>CAVLAW010000154.1:0-6265 GCA_963661155.1 Tidjanibacter massiliensis
ATCATTGCGAAGATTGAGAATGCAGAAGGTGTGCAGAACATCGACAGCATCATCGACGCGGCAGACGGTATCATGGTTGCCCGCGGTGACCTCGGAGTGGAAATTCCGGCGTGCGAAGTTCCGCATGTACAGAAAATTATCATCGAAAAATGCAACCACAAATACAAACCGGTTATCACAGCAACCCAGATGCTCGATTCCATGATCCGTAATCCGCGTCCGACCCGTGCAGAGGTAGCCGACGTTGCCAATGCGATCTATGACGGAACCGATGCGATCATGCTTTCCGGCGAGACCGCAGCAGGAAAATACCCGATCGAAGCCGTTACGATGATGGTAAAAATTGCACTGCAGACCGAGCAGTACCTGAAATTTGAGGATTACCGCGACGGTCAGGCGCTCGAAGGAAAACAGAATGTTTCCGCAGCAGTAGGAAGTGCAGCCGTTTCTATGGTAGAGCATATCAAAGCAGCCTGCATTGTGACACCAACCATGACAGGTCAGACCGTAAGACTGATCTCCAACCTCCGTCCGAGCGTGCCGATCTACGGCGTTACCCCGCACGAGTGGGCAAGAAGAAAAATGCAGCTCTACTGGGGCGTTCGTCCGGTAACCGGATACGAGGAGGATTCTACCGAGAATATTATTTCCCATGCCATGTACATGGTACGCCGGGAAGGTCTTGTAAACCGCGGCGATATAGTTATCTTTACGGCCGGAGACCCTGCAACCAATGAGGTAGCGGGTGAAGGATATATGACAAACATGCTTCACATTATTCAGGCAAAATAAGCAGAAGAAGGAGACAAAAGAGAATGAAGAAGCCTTTTGTAACAAAAGAAAAACTGGAAGAAATCGCAGCAGTAGTACCAACTCCATTCCACATTTACGATGAAAAAGGAATTCGTGAGAATGCGAAAGCAGTAAAAGAAGCGTTTTCCTGGAATCCGGGATTTCGTGAGTATTTTGCAGTGAAAGCGAACCCAAACCCGACTCTGATCAAGATGCTGGGCGAGTATGACTGCGGATGCGACTGCTCTTCTTACACTGAGCTGATGCTCTCCGATGCGATGGGATTTGAGAAAGATAAAATCATGTTCTCCTCCAACGTAACACCGTCACAGGAGTATAAGCTGGCTGCAGAGCTTGGCGCAATCATCAACCTCGACGATATTACACACATCGATTTTCTTGAGAAAACACTGGGCTATATTCCGAAAAAAATCTGCTGCCGTTACAATCCGGGCGGACTGTTCAAAATCAGCACCGATATCATGGACAACCCGGGCGATGCAAAATACGGTATGACAACGGAGCAGATTTTTGAAGCCTTCCGCATCCTGAAAGCAAAAGGAGCAGAAGAGTTCGGAATCCATTCATTCCTTGCAAGCAATACGGTAACCAACGATTACTATCCGGTACTGGCAAAAACTCTGTTTGAGCTGGCTGTCAAACTGCAGAAAGAGACCGGCGTGAAGATCAAATTCATCAACCTCTCCGGCGGTGTCGGAATCCCGTACAAACCGGATCAGGAAGGCAATGACATCCGCGTGATCGGCGAGGGTGTACATAAAGTATACGATGAAGTCCTCGTTCCGGCAGGAATGGGCGATGTTGCGATCTACACCGAGATGGGCCGTTTCATGATGGGACCGTACGGCGGACTTGTTACCCGCGCGATCCATCAGAAACATATCTACAAAGAGTACATCGGCTGCGACGCCTGCGCTGTCAACCTGATGAGACCGGCGATGTACGGTGCTTACCACCACATCACCGTGATGGGCAAAGAGGATCAGCCATGCGACCACAAATACGATGTGACCGGTTCCCTGTGCGAAAACAACGATAAATTCGCCATCGACCGCATGCTTCCGGAAGTAGAAGTAGGAGACATCCTCTTCATCCACGACACCGGCGCACACGGCTTCTCCATGGGATACAACTACAACGGAAAATTAAAATCCGCAGAAGTTCTGCTGAAAGAAGACGGCAGCTTCGAAGTCATCCGCCGAGCAGAAACCCCGAAGGACTACTTCGCAACCCTGGATGGAACACCGGAATATGAGAAGATGTTCGGAAATAAATAAGAGATACTATTTCTGAAAACAGAAAAACCCTTTCCGAAAGAACTACACGATACAGATGGTTCCGCAGAGAGGGTTTTCTTTATCTCTTAAGGCAAGAACGGCAACAAAAAAAGATCCATACAAACTTTCGTTCATACAGATCTTTTTCCCATACCTGCCGCTGGCCGGACTCGAACCGGCACGGTTATTCACCGCTTGATTTTGAGTCAAGTGCGTCTACCAATTCCGCCACAGCGGCACGTCCTGATAATCAGAACAAAATATATTTTACCATAAAAGCGGGAAGGGCGCAAGAGGGGAATTTGGAATTTACGACTTCTCTTTTTTCTTGTGTCATTCCCTTCGTTCATGTATAATAAAACCACACGAATTTAAAACCAGAAGTTTTTAAATATACAGGAGGAACCAAGCTATGATCCTTGCAATAGACATCGGCAACACTAATATTGTCCTCGGCTGCGTCGAAGGAAAAAAGACGTTCTTCATTGAGCGCCTCTCCACCGACAAAGGCAAAACGGAACTGGAATACGCCATCAGCCTGAAAAATGTGCTGGAAATTTATGAGATTCCTGTGGAGCAGATTGAAGGAGGTATCATCTCCTCCGTCGTCCCACAGGTAACCGAACTCTGCCGGAGTGCGGCGGAGAAAGTGATCAAAAAGCCGGTTAAAGTCGTCGGCCCTGGCGTAAAGACGGGATTGAACATCAAATTGGACGACCCCGCCACTGCAGGAAGTGATCTTGTTGTCGTCGCAGTAGCGGCTTTAAATGAATACCCTTGCCCGCAGATTATGATCGACATGGGAACTGCGACAACTATGACGGTGTTGGAGCCAAAAGGAAACTTCATCGGCGGCGTCATCCTCCCAGGCTTGCGCACCTCGCTGGATGCCCTCGTATCCAACGCCGCGCAGCTCAGCCAGATCAGCCTCACCGCGCCGAAAAAAGTCATCGGCAAAAACACCCTGGACTGCATGAAAGGCGGCATGATCTATGGCAACGCTGCCAGCATCGACGGCATGATCGACCGCATGGAAGAAGAACTCGGCTGCAAATGCGCCATCGTAGCCACCGGCGGTTTGGCGAAAGCCGTGATTCCGCACTGCAGACACGAGATCATCATCGACGAAGATCTGCTCTTAAAAGGCCTTCAGATTATCTATGAGAAAAACCGGTAAGAAACCGATCACAATCCGTTCATTGACAAAGTCTGCGAATTGTTATAACATATGTATAACAATACGATACGAGAAAGCAGGGTGTAACTATGTATTACGAGACAATACAGATCGACTTCAACAGCGATGAAGCGATCTATATCCAGCTGCGGAATCAGATCATTCTGGGCATTGCCACGTCCCGGATTCAGGAGGGGGATACTTTACCTTCCGTAAGGCAGCTCGCAGACAATATCGGAATCAATATGCATACCGTAAACAAAGCCTACAGCGTACTCCGTCAGGAGGGCCTCCTTTCCATTGACAGAAGAAAGGGAGCTGTCATCCGCATCGACGCGGACAAATTGTACGCCATGCAGGAACTGCGCGAAGATCTGCAGGTCATTCTTGCAAAAGCCGTCTGTAAAAATATATCAAAAGAAGAAGTACATCAGCTCGTAGATGAAATTTACAGCAACTACGAGGAATAATTGTTAAGCTTCATTCGGCAGTGAAACACTTGCTGTTTCGCTGCGTAAGAAAATGATTCAGGTGTGAGCAGCCCTCCTTTGCGGAGCGAAACTTTAAATGAGGGCTGCGAATATTACAGTTTACAGTGTAGCTGTAAACTGTAATGAATAATTAAGGAGACAATATTATTATGAGAGAAGGATATACCAGTCAGGCAAAAAAAGCACTGGCATATGCGGTCAAGACAGCCGAAAAATGCGGACATAACTACGTGGGAACCGAACACCTTCTGATCGGCCTTCTGAATGTGGAGGATGGAACAGCGGGCATGGTACTCACCGAGTTCCACGTAGACGCCGAACATCTCACATCACTGATCGACCGTCTGATCGCACCGGGCGGAAACACAGCCACAGAATCCCGTCCGGGCTATACTCCGCGGGTACGTAAGGTACTCGAAAACGCAGAAGCAGAGGCGGCACGCTTCAAAAGCAGAGCCGTAGGAACCGAGCATTTGCTGATCGCAATCATCAAAGAGAGCGACTGTGTTGCGACACGTTTACTTTTCACGATGGGGATCAATATTCAGAAATTATACAGCGCAATCCTCACTGCTATGGGTGAGGCTCCGTCCCAGGCAGGGGCTAATGGAAATCCAAACGCCGGCCGTGGATCGCAGGCAAGAGGCGGCGCATCGAACAGCGAAACACCGGCACTGGATCAGTACAGCCGTGACTTGACCGAACTTGCGCGTGAAGGAAAACTCGACCCGGTTGTCGGCCGCAGCCAGGAAATTGAGCGCGTGATTCAGATCTTAAGCCGCAGAACGAAAAACAACCCGTGCCTCATCGGTGAGCCGGGCGTCGGAAAAACAGCGATCGCCGAAGGCCTTGCGCAGCGCATCGCCCTTGGCATCGTGCCAGAGACCATCCGCGACAAGCGCGTCGTCGTTCTCGACCTCTCGGGAATGGTAGCCGGAAGCAAATACCGCGGCGAGTTCGAGGAACGCATCAAACGCGTCGTCAAAGAAGTGACCAATAATGAAAATATTCTCCTGTTCATCGACGAGCTCCACACCATCATCGGAGCCGGCGGTGCAGAGGGAGCTCTTGATGCATCCAATATCTTAAAGCCGTCCCTCTCCCGCGGAGAAATCCAGCTCATCGGTGCAACGACACTGGAAGAATACCGCAAATACATCGAAAAAGATGCCGCACTGGAACGCCGTTTCCAGCCGGTCAAAGTGGATGAGCCGACCGAAAGCGAAGCCCTCGACATATTAAAAGGCCTGCGCCCGTACTATGAGCGCCACCACGGCGTGGAAATCACCGATGAAGCCCTCGAGGCAGCCGTAAAAATGAGTGTGCGCTACATCAACGACCGCTTCCTGCCGGACAAAGCCATCGATCTGATCGACGAGGCATCCGCAGGCGTACAGCTCGCAGGCTACCAGGTGCCGGAGAACATGGCAAAAGAGGAGCAGGTGCTGTTCGAAGTACAGAAAGACAAAGAGGCCGCAATCAGTGCAGGCGATTTTGAACAGGCAAAAGTGCTGCAGGCACGCCAGCAGGAGCTGGAAAAAGATCTTGAGCAGATCCGCAAACGCTTTGAGCGCCGCTGCAAGAACAAAAAGCTGCAGGTGACAGAGGAAGAAATTGCAAAAACCGTTTCCACCTGGACAAAAATCCCAGTACAGCGTCTCGCAGAAGGAGAATCCAAACGCCTGGCGAGACTGGAACAGACTCTCCACAAACGTGTCGTTGGCCAGGAAGAAGCCGTAACAGCCGTAGCAAAAGCTGTCAAACGAGGCAGAGTCGGCTTAAAAGACCCGAACCGCCCGACAGGATCCTTCCTGTTCCTCGGCCCGACCGGAGTCGGAAAAACAGAACTTTCCAAAGCGCTCGCAGAGGCAGTCTTCGGCACCGAGCAAGCGCTGATCCGCGTTGATATGTCGGAGTACATGGAGAAACACAGCGTCTCCAAACTGATCGGTTCCCCTCCGGGATACGTCGGCTACGAAGAGGGCGGCCAGCTCTCCGAGAAAGTGCGCCGCAATCCATACAGCGTGATCCTGTTCGACGAGATCGAGAAAGCCCACCCGGATGTGTTTAATATTCTGCTGCAGGTACTCGATGACGGCCACATCACCGATGCGCAGGGCAGAAAAGTAGACTTCAAACAGACCTGTATCATCATGACCTCCAATGCCGGAGCACAGAACATCGTAGCGCCGAAACGTCTCGGTTTCCTTTCGACAGAAGACGAGCGCAAGGACTACGAGTACATGAAGGGCCAGGTCATGGAAGAAGTGAAAAGGATGTTCAAACCGGAGTTCCTGAACCGAATCGACGAGATCATCGTATTCCATCAGCTTACCAAGGCCGATATGAAGAAGATTCTGCAGATTCTTCTGAAAGATCTGGAGCACCGCTGCAAAGAGCAGATGGACATCGAACTGAAAGTCCGCGACACCGTAAAAGAATATCTGGTCGAAAACAGCTTCGACAGTAAATACGGCGCCCGCCCGTTAAAACGTGCGATCCAGAGC
>CAVLAW010000155.1:0-6261 GCA_963661155.1 Tidjanibacter massiliensis
GCCTAAAATTGCCTTTGCCGCTGCAGTTACATCGACGGTTTCAAATTCAGAAAGGCAGTTCGAACAGTTTCCGCAGTAGTTGGAGCCGTACTCCCCGAAATACCGCAGAATATATTCTCGCAGGCACTCGTGCGTGAAGCAGTAAAACGTCATCTTTTTCAGACGTTCCTCCTCGCGCTGACGGATCAGAGCCGTCGTCTCAGGATCTTCTGTTTCCTGTGCCATATTTTCGATAAAAAACTGATTTGTAATGACATCCTGTCCCGAATACAGCAGCACACACTCCGCCGGAAGGCCGTCTCTTCCCGCTCTTCCGGCCTCCTGATAATAGCTTTCCATGTTTTTCGGCATATTATAATGGATGACATAACGCACATTCGATTTATCGATTCCCATTCCGAATGCATTCGTTGCCACCATGATCTGCTTCCGATCGTAAATAAAGTCCTCCTGGTTTTGCTTCCGTTCCAGATCGGAAAGCCCGGCGTGATACCGCGTAACGGAATATCCTTCCTGCTCCAGCTTTTCACAGACTTCCTCTACATTTTTCCGCGTCAGGCAGTAGATAATACCGCAGTCCGCCTCGTGCTCTGCAAGGAAAGCTTTTACAGCCGCAAATTTGTCCTTCGGCTGCTGTACCGTAAATTTCAGGTTCTTCCGGTCAAATCCTGTCACCAGGCGCACCGGGTTCTGCAGATCCAGAAGTGCCTCGATATCGTCCCGCACTTCTTTTGTCGCAGTCGCGGTAAATGCTCCGATCACCGGCCGCGTGGGAAGCTGTTCAACAAACTCCGTGATTTTCAGGTAGCTCGGGCGGAAATCCTGGCCCCACTGCGAGATACAATGCGCTTCATCCACACTGATCATGGAAATCTCCATCGCCTGCACGGCGTACAAAAATTCCGACGTTAACAGACGCTCCGGGGCGACGTAGATAATTTTGTATCTGCCCTCCATTGCAAGTGAGAGCGCTTTCCGGTACTGCGCAGCGCTTAAGGAGCTGTTCAGGAATGCCGCATGAATTCCGGCCTGGTTCAGGGTAGATACCTGATCCTTCATCAGGGAAATCAGGGGCGATATGACCAGTGTGATCCCCGGCAGCAACAGCGCCGGAATCTGATAGCAAAGCGATTTTCCTGCGCCGGTCGGCATAATACCGAGCACATCCTGCCCGGCAAGAAGCGCATCCACCAGCATCTCCTGTCCCTCCCGGAAGGAATCGTAGCCGAAGTACTTTTTTAAAACCTCATATTTTGTCATCTTGTTTTTCTTTACCCTTTCCATCCACTCTACCGCCATTGTGACATAGATTGCGTGTAAAGTCAAACAGATGTGTGCCTCACATGCTGTCCGCGCATGTTTCGCTGTCCACGTACATATATTGTCTCAAAAAGTCCCTGAGGGGAATTTTATGTATTCTCTTTCACCCCTTTCCCGCCGGATCCTGAAGAAAGCCGGTATTGCCGCCGCTTTTTTCTGCTCCGCTTTCCTTTTGGGCTCTGTTCTGTCCCACTTTACCTGCCGCGCACTCCGCAATGCAGCTCCTGTTTTTCTCTCTGCCGCACCGGAGACACCCGCCCGTTCTGTTTCCACGCCCGTTCTCTCCTTTGCTGCTGAAAACTGGGGGCTCTCCTTCCCGGATAAAGGAAAGACGCCCGTCGGAAATGCTACCGCGGAGGAACTTTCTGCCTACAACGCCTGGTTTGCTGCCCCATCGGATGAAAAAATCATCTATCTGACTTTCGACTGCGGCTACGAAAACGGCAACACTCCGACCATCCTTGATGCGCTCCAGAAGCATCAGGCTCCCGCGACTTTTTTCGTCGTTGGCAATTTTCTCTCCGACCAGCCGGATCTCGTCAAGCGGATGGCCGCCGAGGGCCATATCGTCGGCAACCACACCTGGTCACATCCGGATATGTCTAAAATCTCCACGCAGGAAGCCTTTTCTGAGGAACTGAACCGTGTCTCTACGCTCTATCAGGAGACGACCGGGCAGGAGATGGTGAAGTTTTATCGGCCGCCGCAGGGAAAATACAGCACGCAGAATCTGCAGATGGCAAAGAATCTCGGCTACCAGACCTTTTTCTGGAGTCTCGCCTATGTAGACTGGTACCAGGATCAGCAGCCGACGCACGAAGAAGCCTTCGAAAAACTGACCGGCCGCATTCATCCCGGCGCCATCGTCCTGCTGCACAACACCTCCTCCACGAACGCGGAGATTCTCGATGAGCTGCTGACGAAGTGGGAGAACATGGGATATTCGTTCGGTTCCCTCGATCAGCTCTCCTCCCAAAAGTCTGCCTGAATACCACTTTTCCATTTACCCGGCACTTTTCTTTTGCTCTGTCTTCTTCCTGCTGTACTCAAACTGAACTGCGCCAGTTTTTACCACCTTCCACAGTTTCAGTACGCAGATCAGGTTCGGCACCGCCATACAGGCATTTGCCAGCTCCGAGAAGTTCCAGACAGCCTCTGCCATGCATACGCATCCTGCAAAAGCTGCAAAGCAGAAGAAAATACGGTAAGTCATGGCGAAACTGTCCTTTTTTACGAGCCAGACAAATGCCTGCTCCCCCTGATAGGCCCAGCCGGCCATCGTTGCAAACGCAAACAGCAGAATCCCAATCGTGACAAGATAGCCGCCTGCCGCCCCGAATACACTTTCAAACGCACGGATCACCATGGCCGCACCATCCGCTTTTTCCGCCTCTGACAGCCCTTCTGCTGCTCCCGCCACACCGACAGCAAGCCCGGTCACAAGGCAGATCACCATGGTGTCGATGAACACGCCGGTCATGCTGATATACCCCTGCCGCACAGGATCGTCCGTCTGCGCCGCCGCAGCGCTGATTCCTCCGGCTCCAAGACCTGCCTCATTCGAGAATACCCCGCGGGAAATTCCATACCGCAGAGCCGGCGGCAGCAGGGCAATTCCCGTACCAATGGTTCCGCCCGAGACGGCCCGAAACGAAAACGCATCCCGCATCATCGCAGCCAATGTCCGCGGAAGCTCTCCGGCATGAAGAACGATTACAATGGCTGCTCCTCCCAGATAAAAGAATGCCATGCCCGGAACCAGGATCTCCGCTACTTTTGCAATCGAACGAAGTCCGCCTGTCACGACAAGCAGCAGCAGAATGGTCAGCACCAGACCGCTTGTCTCCCGCTTCACCCCGAACGTGTCCTGCATCGCCAGCGCAATAGAGTTTGCCTGTGTCATATTTCCCATTCCAAGTGATACCAGAACAGCACTCCCGGCAAAAAAGACAGCCAGAATCTTTGCGGCCTGCCGTCCCGGAAATGCTTCTGTCAGTGTCACCATCGATCCGCCGCAGTACGTTCCGTCTTTTCTCTGCACCCGGTACTGCACGGAGAGAAAGCTCTCGGAAAACTTAAGGGCAAGTCCCACAAACGATGCCAGAATCATCCACACCAGCGCACCCGGGCCTCCGAGCGCCATCGCGGAGGCAACACCCACAATATTTCCCGTTCCGACCTCCGCCGCAAGCTCCGTCATCAGCGATGCGAACGGTGAAACTCCGTGGGCCGTTTTCTCTCCGGAACCGGAGCTCCTCGCCTCTCGCCCAAATGCTGTCCGAAGTGCAGACGGCAGCCGCCGGATGGGCAGCGCCCGAAGCTGAATCATCAGAAAAATGCCTGTCCCGAGCAGCAGACTAAGAAGCGGCGGTCCCCATGCAGCCTCATTCGCCGCCTTCAGAAACATATTGATTTTTTCAAGATTGTCCGCACCCATTTTTTGATCCCGCCTGTCGCAATGTTTTCTCTGCACTTTATGCGGACCGACACAAAAAAAGAACCCGCACATCAGCCTGCCATGCAGGCCCTGTCCAGATTCTTTCCTGTTTTTATGATATTCTGTTGTGTTCTGCCTTCATCCCTTTTCAGGATTCCTGCTCCTTCAGATCATCCGCCACCAGAACGCCCGCTTTGAAGCCCATCAGCATCATTTCCAACATCTCTGCATCATAATTGCGGTATTTCAGGTAATAAAACAGGGAATCGAGATAATTTAAAAAGCCTTTTTTCGTCTCCGGACTCAGAATGATCTGTTTTCCATCGCCCATCAGATACTTGGCAATCCGGGAAAAAACGAATTTTTCATTCAGAAATGCCATTGCATCCGATGTCTCATCCTCCACCAGAACCTGAATCGGCTTTCTCCGCAGAAACCAGTACGTCTCATAGGAAATGACTTTCAGAGAATTGATATGTTTCGCCTGATGAAAATGCTTCAGCCGGGAAATATCAGTAAAATAGTCCAGTACAGCATGGCTTAACAGCGATTCACTGATCCGGATTTTCTCGCGGATTCCGAGGCTTTTGGCAAATTCTTCGATTTCTTCATAAAAAACAGCGTAGCGACTCTGGATCACTTCCTCGGAAAATTCCTCCAGCAGTCCGTCGTAATTTGTGTATACTTTTTCTATTGTATTCATTTTTCCTCCCCGGGCAGATTCATGATCTCATAGCAGAGCTTCGTCCGGACAAAATCGGTATATTCGGTCATCTCCCGCTTTTCCATCGTTCCGTAGCGGATCGGCGAGGTATTGCCCATCAGATGTTTCCGGATTTTTCCAGCCTTCACAGCCGCCATCATATTCTCCGCAGAATCCTCCGCTGCATGGGAGAAGCCCATACGGCCCGTATTTCTTCCATCCATTTTTCTTGTTCCTTTCTGCTGCTTCCAGACATGCTTACTCTTTCAGAATACTCCAGACGGCATCGTTCATCGTATGGATCTCATTCAGATCGCGTTTTTCCACAGATGCCTTGACCTGCGGCTTCAATTCGCGCTTCCGCACAATCGTCTCCTTGCTCTGGAACTTTTCGTCCGGAACAACCTGGAGGCGGCGGTAAAACGATCCCATCTCGTCGCCCATGCCCGCCAGACGGTTCAGAAGTTCGGAAAACTCGGTCAGCATCGCATTGCCTTTGCGCCGCGGATAGAGAATGCTGTGGTCGATCTCTCCCCAGCCCTCCTCGAACAGCGTCTTGATCTGAATCTCGATGTACACGCCCTGGTAAACGATAATGTAATGAACGGCACGGTAATGCTTCCTGTCGAGAATGTTCTCCTCCGGAATCCAGTTCACATAGATGTCGGCGTAGTCGCCAAGACGTGTGTGGACTTTCGGCGGCTCCACCATATAGCCTGATGCATTTTTGTCGTAGTCACGGCCATAATCGCGGATATATTTTTCCGGATCATTTTTAAACCAGTGGGTAATGTATTTATGGAAATTGACCCAGTCTTCCCGATACAGCAGAAGTCCCCGGATTCCGATTAGGTCTGTCACATAACGCATATAGTTTGTCGCATCCATTTTCCGGTATTTTGCATAATTTTCCAGACGCTTGCGCACCAGCTTTTCCACCAGATGTTCGGTGTCCTTCAAGCGGCTGTGGTACGACTGCAGTCCGATCTCTTTTTCTTTATCCTGCAAAAACTCTGCCACAAATTCTTTTCGGATTTTCTCCAGAGTCGGCCGGCGCCGCTCATAATCATCCGCAATCTCCAGCAGTTCTTCCCAGGAAATATCTGCCTCATCAAACTCCTGCGGCTGAATTCCGAATTTTTGCAGAAACTCGTCCTTCGTCAGATACACGTAACTTCCTCGCTCTCTTTTTCGTTTCTCTTCACAGGTTCTTTTTTCAGAACACACCCCGGAAGATCCGGCTCGGCTGCGTTCTGACACACCGGAGAGATTATAGCACATTCGCCCCTGCTTCACAAGTAAAATCTTTGTTTAGAAATGCACATTTCGACCTTAATAATTCTGGCATTTTCTTACACTTTTCTTAAGCTGTGTTGATGTTTTTCTCATCTCATGTTAATATAATAACAACTTGGCAGAATTGTCTGCTGTTTACAAGATTTTAAAAGTACATATTCCAATGAGGGAGGTCTTTTTATGTGGACACGAGAGCAACTGAAAACCCGCGGAAAAGCCGCATTTTTACGCAATTACTGGATCTGCGTCATCGCTGCCCTGATTCTGGCGCTGCTGGTTGGAAACGGCACTTCCAGTACCGGAAATTCCAACAATAACAACAAAAACAATACATCTCATTTTTCTGTTTCCCTGAATTCCTTCGACGCGGAATCCTTCGTCGAAGGCTTCACCCCACTCGCTCCGGTCAGATTTATCTTTTCTGTTTTCAGCGGCGTTGTTGTTCTGATCGTCGGCCTGATGTTTATTCTGATCCGCATTTTTGTTCTTGCCCCGTTTAAGGTCG
>CAVLAW010000156.1:0-6204 GCA_963661155.1 Tidjanibacter massiliensis
TACCTGCTCCGGTGCTTTTGCATCCTGAATCGAGGACTCTGTCTGAATAACCTCGTCGATACGGCCTGCGGCAACAGCAGCACGCGGCAGCATGATCGACATCATCGTCAGCATCAGGAAGGACATGACGATCATCATCGCGTAGGTGATGAATGCGGTCAGTGCGCCGACCTGCATCGTGCCGGCATCAATTTTGTGTGCGCCGACCCAGACGATGGCAACGGTCAGAACGTTCATAATCATCATCATACCAGGCATCATAAAGGTCATGACACGGTTGGTGAAGAGGGTTGTTTTTGTCAGCGCTTTGTTGGCATCGTCAAAACGCTCTTCCTCTTTGTCCTCTCGTCCGAATGCACGGATGACAGAGAGTCCGGTCAGGATCTCACGGGATACAAGGTTGATGTTGTCGACGAGTTTCTGCATCAGCTTGAATTTCGGCATTGCAACCGAGACAAGCAGCATCACGTATCCGACAATCACGATGATGGCGAGCACGATGACCCATCCCATGCCGGCTCCCGTCTGCATGACTTTGATGACACCGCCGATACCAAGAATCGGGGCGTACGCAACCATACGCAGCAGCATGACAGATACCATCTGAATCTGCTGAATGTCGTTGGTGCTTCGGGTGATCAGCGATGCGGTGGAGAATTTATCCATCTCCGCATTCGAGAAACCGACAACCTGTTTGAATACTTTCTCACGCAGATCGCGGCCGATTCCGGCACCGACACGGGAGGCAAACAGTCCGACGAGAACAGTCACCACACCCATCAGAAGCGCCATGCCGACCATCTTGAGGCCTGCGGTCAGAAGATACGATTTCTGAATCTGGTCAATATCGAGGCCTGCCGCTTTGTCTGCGGATACCGCATAGGCGATTCCCATTGATTTTACGAGGGAGTTTCCCATCGTATCGAGTGTCTTCTCCATGCTGTTACGCATCGTAAGCACGGTATCTTTGTCGAGCTGCCCGCTTTCCATCATTCCGGCAAAGATCGGACGGACATCGACACAGGTCACCTCGACCTTGTTTCCGTCATCATCTTCTTTTTTCTGCTGGAAACTCTTCAGTTCCACATGCATCATCTCGCCGATCTGCTCGATCGTCATGTTTTCAAACGCGGATGCATCCTGTCCGGTCTGCTGTGCGATGAGCTGTTTGAAGGTGTCCTCCTCCATCGCGCTCATCTGATAATTCATCAGCAGCGGAATGATCAGCTCGTCGTCTGCGGCGTCGAGTTCTTTTTCGGAAGCTTTGTTCCGCTCATAATAGCCGTCTTTCTTTGTGTAGAGGCTCTCCCATGTATCCGTCTCCTCGTCCGTCATAATGAACGAAACGGTCTGGAACTCTTCCTCGGTGATCCGTTTCGGCGTGACGTGTTCCACGCCGTTGTTCTGAATGCCCACATCGATGATGTCGGATGTGTACGACGGGAGCGACAGATCGCACCACGCCTGAACAAACAGAAGCACCAGAATCACGAGAATCGATTTCCAGTAGGGAAGCATGTTTTTAAAAATCTTACTCATCTTCTTTTCCCTTTCTGTCTTCTCTGTTCTGTCGTTTTCGGGCTGCAATTTCTTTTTCTGCGATCTCATATATGTTATCGAGATAAGCAACGAGCTGGTCTACATCCTCTTCCTTTAACTGAGACATCACAGAGCATCCAAAGTCATGCATTCTGTCCCGTACTTCTTCGCCTTTTTTCCAGCCTTTTTCTGTCAGGCTGACGTACGTATTTCTGCGGTCCTTTTTGTCAACAGTCCGCTCTACGTATCCTTTTTCCTCCAGACCGCGTAAGGTCCGCGATACGGCCGGCGGAAGCATCCTCGTCTTGGCCGCCAGTTGGGAGCTTGTGATTCTTCCGTTTTCTCCCATCCGCAGAATCGTTCCCATAATAGAAAATTCGGAACTGCTGATTCCCGGAATCATAGCGGACACGTTCAGTTTTTTAAACTGATGCATCGCACGAAACAGTTTTTCAAATGCATCATCCACGTTGTTCCCCTCCTTCTCGCGCAAATGCTTAACATTGTTATTTATTTACGTCTGTTAAATAATAACACCGGCAAATTTCCATGTCAAGAAATCTGCCGGTGTTTATAATCTTTTTACATTTTATAATTCTGCCGCAAAGTTATGCGAAATATTTCAAATTTTCCAGTTCATAACTGAAAAGCTTGGATCCATTCTTACTGCACCTTATCCGATAGCCCTGTAGCATCTTCTCCACCAACCGCCCTCCTTACGTCAAACAACTTACTTATCATTATTATATCGCAAAATATTTTTTATGTAACTTTTTTTCACAAAATATAATGAGGTGGGTGTCAAAAGGTCTTTTGACACCTATGATACCAGATTGCTCCGTACTTCGTACTCCCGCAATCTTCAAAACATTCGTAATCCGCTCATTTTTCTTTGAAAAATGGCTACTTACTCATGTTTTGTCGTGTCCCAAGTTCAAAAATCCTCCTGCAAGCTTTGCTTGCGTCGGATTTCCGACCTTTTGACACTGGTATCATTATAATCTGTACAGAAAAGAAAACCCGATGCTCTGTGAAAAGAAAATCACACAAAGCATCGGGCTTTTTTTGATTTTATAAAAGTTTTCAGAATAAAGAACTTATTTTGAAATCGGCCGTGTAACCTCTTTCAGCCACTCTTTCTCATCACCTTCAAGATACGGAGAAATCTTCTCATATACCTCTTTGTGGTAATTATTCAGCAGCTCGACATCTTTTTCTGTCATATACGGTGTATCGATACCATCAAGGTCGATCGGAACCATGGTGACAAACTCAAAGTGCATGAACTGGCCGTAGCTGTTCTTCTCGGCTTTGCGGCAGAGCATCAGGTTCTCAGTACGGATACCGTGGCTTCCTTCAATGTAGATACCCGGTTCGTCGGAGGTCAGCATACCTTCTTCAAGAACAGCGTTCTCCATGCGCTCCGGAACCATTTTCCAGCGGAAGCCGTTTGGACGCTCATGGACGTTCAGGAGATAGCCGACGCCGTGGCCGGTTCCGTGATTGAAGTCAAGGCCTCTCTCCCAGAATGCCTGTCTTGCAAGGTAGTCTAGGTTGATGCCGATGCAGCCGTGCAGGAATTTTGCATTTCCAAGACGCAGAGTTCCCATTGCGGTAATGGTGAAATGCTCTTTTTCTTCTTCGGTCAGCGGTCCGACAACGATCGTTCTTGTGATGTCGGTCGTTCCTTCATAATACTGTCCGCCGGAATCTACCAGGTACATGCCTTTTGGCTGCAGAACAGCAAAGTCGTCTTTCGTCGCCTGATAGTGGCACATAGCGGCATTCGGGCCGTAAGCAGAGATCGTTCCGAAGCTTGGCTCGATATAGCCTTCCTGCTCTTTCCGGAAGGACTCCAGTTTCTCAGCAACGGAAACTTCATCCATCGGAATTTTGCCGATATTTTTCTTCATCCAGTAGACGAAACGGGTGACAGCAACGCCGTCTTTGATGTGGGCTTTGCGAATGTTTTCCATCTCGACCGGTGTTTTGACTGCCTTTAAGGAAGAAGCCGGGTTCATCACATTGACAATCATGTTTTCGCCCATGACGCTCTGGCAGATCGTGTAGTTGACTTTTGCTTTCTCCAGGAGAATTGTTTTTCCGGTGATGCCGGCAACAAAGTCATAGACAGCATCGTACGGATGAAGCTGGATGCCGAGATCAGCAAGATACTGTTTTACTTCCTCATTTAAGGTTGCCTCCTGGATGAACAGATGACCTTCGGTTTCGGTCAGAACAAGATAGGAGAGAACAACCGGGTTGCACGGAATATCGTTTCCGCGGATGTTCAGCATCCATGCGATATCATCGAGTGCGGTCAGGATGTGAACCTCAGCGCCGTTTTTTTTCATTTTTGCCCGTACCTTTGCAAGACGCTCGGCTGCGGATTCACCGGTGTATTTATCATCGAGAATCCATACCGGTTCTGCAGAAAGTGCCGGACGGTCGGACCAGATTTCACCGATCAGATCGCTTCTGTAGGAGAGAAAACGATCCGGAAGTGTCTGCTCCAGTGCCTCACCGAGCATTTCATTGACAACGCGGCCGTCAAAGCCGATGGTCATGCCCTCTTTTGTGTTCTGCTGCAGGTATTCCTCTACGGTCGGAACACCCTCCTGGCCCATTTTCATTAAGGTAACGCCGGTTCCGGCAAGCTCTTTGGCTGCCTGTACAAAGTAACGGCCGTCTGTCCAGAGGCATGCTTCATCCTGCGTGATGACAGCAGTTCCAGCAGAACCGGTGAAGCCTGTAATGTACGTTCTGGCTTTAAAATAAGTTCCGACATATTCGGATTCATGATAATCTGCGGTTGGAACCAGATAAGCGTCCACGCCGTATGCTCTCATTTTTTCGCGGAGAGCAGCTAATCTTTCTGGAATCATAGTATTTATCCTCGTCTTTCTTCTGAGAATTTCGGAAAAACCGGAAATTATCCGGTCTGCCGAAGCATTTTCGGCACTTTTTGCATTGCGCCGACATTTTCATTCTATCACATTTTCACAATCTGTCAAAGAATATGATTGAGAATTTCTTTCACTGTTTCTGATTTTTTTGGAAATCGTGCCGCAATTTAGAGATTTTTCCTATTTTTCAAGAGCTTTTTTGTACTATTTTTGTTGAAAAAGCAGTAAGATAAGAATAACGAGAAAGCACGGCCGTGCTGTGCAAAAACGCAGAAACTATAGAAAGGAGGACATACTGTAATGCATACAATATGTCTGAAAGACAACTGGACGTTGACCGTCCTCGGGAAAAATGTTTACGATATCCCGGAAACTCCAATCGAAACGAAGGTTCCGTCTACCGTTTATGGAACACTTCTGGAAAAGGGCCTGATTCCGGATCCGTTTTATCGTGACAATGAGCTCAATGCACTGAAATTGATGGAGAACGATTTCGCGTACGAGACAACCATCGTGATCAGCGAAGAAGACAGAAAGGCTGACCGCCTGTTCCTGCATTTCGATGGCATCGATACCATCGCTGATGTTTATTTCAATGGAGAAAAAATCGGTTCTGCGGACAATATGAACCGCGTCTGGGAATATGACCTCACCGAACTCGTTGCAGGAGACGCTGCCGACACCGTATATCAGGTAAAAGTTGTGCTGCACTCCCCGACCAAATTTATCGCAGAAGAAGATGCAAAATGCCCGGTCGGCGGATCCTCCGATGCCATGCCGGGATTCCCGCACATCCGAAAAGCAGCGTGCATGTACGGCTGGGACTGGGGCCCGCGCCTTCCAGATGCAGGACTCTTCCGTGAGGCTTCCCTGCTCGCTGTAAAAACAGCCCGTCTGGCACAGGTATTTGTAGGCCAGGAGCATCACGTAACCGGAAAAACGGTTCATGGAAACGTAGTAGATTCTGTCCGTCTGACCGCAGACGCTGAGATCGAGTGGATGCCGGGCGTGACCGATGGAAACGTAAAAATCGTGATGACTGTGACTTCTCCGGATGGAAAAACAGTTCTGACCGCAGAGAGCGGCACGATCGATCCGCTGACCGGTTCTGCACCGTCCAAAAACCTGACCGGTCTTACCTGTGATCTTCGCAGCAACCGTGTACAGGCTTCTCTGACCGTAGAAAATCCGGAACTGTGGTGGCCGAACGGATACGGCGCACAGGCTCTGTATCAGGTAAAGGTAGAACTTGTTGCAGATGATACGCTGGATACTTGGGAGAAGAAAATGGGTCTTCGCACCATCACCGTAAACACCGATCCGATGGAAGACGAAGTCTTTGACGAGCATATGACCGGACAGTCACCGGACTACGATGACGGCGACAGCATGATCATGACGCACGGCGACAAGAAAATGATCATGACGGACAAAACCGCCAAGACCGTAAAAGGCCGCAACTTTGCGTATGAAATCAACGGTCTGCAGATCTTCGCCATGGGCGCGGATTACATTCCTGAGGATAATATTTTAACCCGTCAGACGAGAGAGCGTACCGATCTTCTGATGAAATCTGCACAGGAGGCAAACTTCAACTCCATCCGTGTATGGGGCGGCGGATACTTCCTCGATGACTTCTTCTACGATGTCTGCGACGAGAGAGGACTCCTGATCTGGCATGACTTTATGTTTGCCTGCGCTTCCTACGAGCTGGAAGATCACTTTGAGGAGAATATCTCCGCAGAGATCCGTCAGAACG
>CAVLAW010000157.1:0-6160 GCA_963661155.1 Tidjanibacter massiliensis
GTGCAGAGTCACTTTCGTTCTTGCATTCTCCACCTCGTACAGACGAACGATCACGCCGTCGCCGTCCTCTGCCTTCTTCACGGTTTCAAGCACTACGTCGCGTTTGTCTACGGACAGGAATTCCATGCGATCTTTCTCTGCTGCACCTGCAATTGCTTTTGCCGGTACATTCAGATTCAGAGCTTCCTGTTCGGTGCCTGCCTCACGCCATGTTCCTGCGTGCGGATACAGGGAGTAAGTAAAGAAGTGTTCTTCCTGGTCTGCGGTCAGGTTCGGCTCGGTTCCGGATTTGATCAGCGTCTGTGTCATCACACGGTTCTTCATGGAATAGCCGTACTTGCAGTCGTTCATCAGGCTGACGCCGTAGCTTCCCTCGGAGATATCAGCCCATTTGTGGCCGCATACTTCGAATCTTGCCTGATCCCAGCTTGTGTTGGTGTGCAGTTTTCTTGTCACATTACCGAACTGGATATCGAAGGTTGCCTCATCGCTGTGAACGTCTACCGGGAAGTGAACTTTCAGTACATGCTCGGCAAACTTCCAGTCAACGTAGGTTTCGAAGTCGATTCTGCGGTCTTTTGCGTAGAAATGGATCTGCTGGCGGATGACGGTATCCATCACCTCGCGCTCGATCAGAAGGGTTGCGCGGACCGGACCGTTTTCTGTCCACTCCATGCGGCGTACACCCTCCACCTTCCAGGATTTCTCGGTGTGGAAGATATCCAGGTTCCATGCGCTGTACTGCAGAGGTTTGTCCTCATAGATGCGCAGTTCGTTTCCGGTTGTTCCGCTCTGAAGCACTTCGCGGTCGTTCTCCTTGTCAAACAGGGAAGTGAACTCACCGTTTGCATCGATCTGGATCGTGTAGAACGGAGTCTCAAGGGTGTAGCCCTCTCCTGCTTCTGTTACAGCAAATGGTGTCTCTGCAGCAGCTCCGCTCGCCGGGCGCAGAACCTGATATCCTTTGGACGGCAGGTTTTCTACATAGACAATGGCTCCGTCTTTCGTCTGCTGTACCGGATATACGGATGTTCCGTCGGTCATGGCTTCTGCTGCGGTCTCACCGAGTACAACAACGTCGTTTCTTCTGTGGCCGAGGGTATTCCATACGGTCACGCTCTCGTCTTTTATTCCGCAGAGTGCTTCCATGCGCTCGCCGATCAGTTTTGCTGATGTCTCCGCAATCTCTGCATATTCTTTCTTCGTCTGCTCGTATACCTCATGAATGGAGGAACCCGGCAGAATGTCGTGGAACTGGTTGGTCAGGATCATCTCCCACATACGGTTCAGTTCCTCGGTCGGATATGCTTTTCCAGTGCTTTCAGTCAAAACGGACAGAAGCTCTAATTCCATCATCGCATACTCGCTCTTACGGTTGCCGCGTTTGTTGCGTGCCATGGAGGTGTATGTTCCGCGGTGGAACTCAAAGTACAGCTCGCCGATCCAGGTTGGGAGGCGGCGGCTGTCTTTTACTTTCTCATGCAGCTCGTCGAAATACGTTCTTGCGAATGCCTGACGTACCTTCGGCACTCCTTTGATGCCTTTTTCCATACGTTTGGAGGTCTCCAGCATTCTTCTGGTCGGGCCGCCGCCACCGTCTCCGTAGCCGTAGCTGATCAGGATATCGTTGTTGATGTCCTTGTTCTGGTAGCGGTCCCATCCGCCCATGATGGCATCCGGGTGCAGCATTCCGTTGTATGTGGTAAAGAAGCTCGTCTCCGGCTGTCCGACGCCGAGCGTTGTGATCATATGGGTGAACACTTCACTTCCGTCGATACCTTCCCAGTTCATGGTATCATACGGAATTTTGTTGAACTCATTCCATGCCAGTTTGGTGGTCATGAAATAGTCGATTCCGCATTTTTTCAGAATCTGCGGCATCGCTGCGCTGTATCCGAAGACATCCGGCAGCCACAGGATCTTGTTGTCCACGCCGAACTCTTCTTTGAAGAAGCGTTTTCCGAACATGAACTGACGCACGAGGGACTCTCCTGAGGTCAGGTTGCAGTCTGCCTCGACCCACATGCCGCCTTCCGGCTCCCAGCGTCCTTCTTTGACTCTCTGGCGGATTTTCTCGTACACTTCCGGATGTCTTTCTTTGACAAAACTGTAGAGCTTCGGCTGACTCGACATGAAGTGGTAGTTCGGGTACTCCTCCATCAGTTTTAATACGGTTGCAAAGCTTCGGCAGGATTTCTGGCGAACCTGGTCGATCGTCCACAGCCATGCCACGTCGATGTGGGTATGGCCGATACACGTTGCAACAACTTCATCCCAGCCGCCCATTTTCTCATAGATGGCTTCCTGGATGTATTTTTCTGCCTCTTCGATCGAAGCGTAGAATTCTTTGCTGTACGGCTTGCGCAAATCCAGCAGATTGATGGTGTTTGTCAGTTCTGTCTCGAGATCCAGACGGGTTTTATTATCCTCGTCCATACGGTTCAGGCCCTGCATCGGAACGATCAGATCGTAGTAGATTTCTTCAATCTTTGCATCATGCTCCTCAAGGTCTGCCAGCAGGCGGAACTCGCTGTGCAGGGTTCCGGTGTAGGACTGCAGGTCAAGCTGGATTTTCTCTCCGGCCTTTGCGTTCTCTCTTACCAGTACCTCGCGGTGGTTGATATCCATACCCTGGATGACTTCGCCGTCTGCAAACAGCAGGAACTGCGGGTTTCTTCCGTCATCCCAGTCGTCAAGGCCTGCATGGACTCTCATCCAGAGGTTCTTTCCGTCGAAGCTTTCCGGTACGGTAATGGTGGTGCGGAACCAGTAATGTTTGTCCAGTCCGTACCAGCGGTCATTGACAGTATCAAAGGATGTCCACGGTTCTTTTGACGCATCGGCCTCTGCCGGTGTGATGTAGCAGCCGTTTTTCACCTGCATATCGGTGATTTTGATTTTCTGTGAAATCGAAAGTCTCGCCAGTTCCTGACAAATCACGTTCACACGCTCTTTTACAAATTTCATAGTGTCTCCTTAAGTATTTTCTTGGGGTCATTATTGATTGCTTTGTATAAAATTCGCCGGACCTACAGGCTTTTCTCACCCGTAAGCCCGGCGGACTTGATATTTATGCTACCAGATTGCTCCGTACTTCGTACTCTCGCAATCTTCAAAACATTCGTAATCCGCTCATTTTTCTTCGAAAAATGGCTACTTACTCATGTTTTGGCGTGTCCCAAGTTCGCAAATCCTCCTGCAAGCTTTGCTTGCGTCGGACTTCCGACCTTTTGACACTAGTATCTCAAATTAATGATAATAAGAAAATTTCTTTTCCAGCAGTTCCATCACCCACGCCACGACAAAGTTGAAAATGTAGTAGAAAATGCCGGCGGCGACAAACGGAACCATTGTAGTCTTTGCCGCTGCGATCTGTTTTGCGATCGTAAACATCTCCACGTAGGAAATAGAGAACGCAAGGGACGTATCTTTGACCAGCGTAATCACTTCATTGGTGATCGCCGGAAGAATCCGTTTGATGACCTGCGGCAGGATAATGCGGACAAACGTCTGTACCTTCGAGTAACCGAGGAGTTTTGCTGCCTCATACTGTCCACGATCCATCGAGATGATGCCGGAGCGGTAGATTTCTGCAAAATAGGCACCGTAGTTTAAGGCAAATCCGGTGATGATCGCCGGAAAGCGCCATTTTCCGATATTCATGCCGAACAGATAGAACGGTCCGAAGTAAACCACCATGAGCTGCAGCATCAGAGGCGTGCCGCGCATCAGGGAGATATAGAACCGGAAAATTCCGCTCACGATCCGGTTTCTCGACATACGCCCGAGGGCGATCAAAAGGCCGAGCGGCAGGGAAAATACAATCGTCAGGACAAAAATCCAGATCGTTCCCGCCATTCCGGTACTGAGCTGTGATAGAATCATGGACAACTTCATGCTGCTTTACTCTCCTTTTTTCTCCAGACACACCATGTCTGCGATTCCGTATTTTTCTGCGAGCTCATCGAAGGTGCCGTCTGCCAAAAGCTGCTGCAGTCCTTCGTTTACTTTATCACAGAGCTCGGTATTTCCTTTTTTGAATCCGATCGCATATTTCTCGGAGTTCAGGTGCTCGTCGAGAATCTTATATCCCTCTCCGCGGCTCTCAAGCTGATATTTTGCAACACCGATGTCCATGGCTACTGCATCGATGGATCCTGCCTGAAGTTCTACGAATGCATTGTTGTAATCCGGGAACTGCTGCAGAGCGGCGAAGGTATCGGCAAGCTCTTTCTGGCCGCCTTCCTCTTCACTCTGCAACAGATCGAGTGCTGCGGATGCTGCCTGCACGCCGACGGTCTTTCCAGCCAGATCGGACAGGCTGTTGATGCCGGAATCCTCGGATACAACCATAACCTGGCTGTTGTCTACGTATGGATCGGACCAGGTGTAATCGTCTTCTCTGCCGTTCATCGTAAAGCCGTTCCAGATGCAGTCGATCGCACCGGAGTTCAGCTCGGTATCTTTGGCATCCCAGTTGATCGGGGTTTTTACAAGCTCCCAGCCATAGATCTCGCAGACTGCCTCAGCCAGTTCCAGGTCAAATCCGGTGTAATCTCCGGTCTCATCATCCATGTAGCCGTACGGCGGGTACTCTGCATCGAAGCCTACCGTAAAGGTTGTGGTTCCGTCTGCTGCCGACGATGCGGATGCTTCTGATTTGGAAGATGCGGATGACGATGCGGAATCTGCTTTCTGATCATTTCCTGCGCCGCATCCTGCCAGAAGTGCGGATGCACACGCTGCTGCCATAAAAACGCTTACCAGTTTCTTTTTCATAATAATCTTCTCCTTTTCTGCGTGATCATGTTATCACTGTACTATGCTAAACTAATTTGTATACTACCATACACGTATATGACCTGTCAACCCGCGGATTTCAACTTGATAACAAAAAATCCGTCAGGCGGGTCGCCTCCCTCGGAGGTTCCTCTTCCTGACGGACTTTTTTGTCCTGTTATTTCTATATTTATTTATAGATTCTCGTCACACGGCTGCTGATGTCGCACAGCATTTCATAATCAAAGCGTGCCGCCGGATTGGCGATCTCCTCGATGGTGATCGTCTCTTCTCCGTCTGTTCCGACGAGTGTCACGATATCTTCTACCTGCACATCCGGGATGTCGGTCACGTCCACCATCATCTGATCCATGCAGATCCGGCCGATGATCGGTGCCTTTTTCCCGTGAATCAGCACGCAGCCTTTATTGGATAAGGCTCTCGGATATCCATCCGCATAGCCGACCGAAACGGTTGCGATCCGCGTCATCGGTTTTTCCGTCACATACGTCGCACCGTAGCTGACGCCGATGCCCGGGCCGACTTCTTTCACATGGATCACATGGCTCTTCCAGGAGAGCGCCGGGATCAGATCAAGCCGCTCCTTTTTGACTTCTTCCGACGGGTAAATACCGTAGGTGATAATGCCGGAACGCACCATCTCAAAGCGATGATCGTCAAACTCCATGATTCCGGCGGAGTTGCAGATGTGCCGCAGCGGAATGGTCACACTGCGTTCTGCTAACAGTTTTGTCATTTTGTCATATTTTTCCATCTGCATTGCACAGTACGTCTTGTCCTCCTGATCGGCACAGGAGAAATGCGTAAACATACCCTCAAGCTCGATATGCGGAAGCCCGGCGATTTTTGCCGCCTCGTCGGCATCGTGCTCTGTCACCTGAAAGCCGATCCGCGTCATGCCGGTATCAACGGCAAGGTGCGCCTTTGCTTTCCGGTTCTGACGCGCCGCCTCTTTTTCCAAGGCAAGCGCCTGTGCGTAGCTGTCAATCGTCTGTGTGATGTCGTATTCGACCAGATCACCGTACTGTGACGGGGACACGTATCCTAAAATCAGGATCGGTGCGGAGATCCCGTTCTCGCGCAGTTCAATCGCTTCCTCAATCGTCGCGGTCGCAAAGTAATCGACCTGGTTTTCCAGATAGGACGCGACCGGAACGGC
The DNA here is from genome assembly GCA_963661155.1 of Tidjanibacter massiliensis. GTDB lineage: Bacteria > Bacillota > Clostridia > Lachnospirales > Lachnospiraceae > Fusicatenibacter > Fusicatenibacter massiliensis_A. Next base: position 5,960 of record CAVLAW010000157.1, read on the forward strand.
ACCGTGGCCGTAGGCATTTGCTTTCACAACGCCTAAGAGCTTTACGCCCTCCGGCAGTCTCTTTTTCACTTCTCTGATGTTATGCCCGATCGCTTCCAGCGAAATTTCTGCATAACAGCGTAAGTATCTGTTCACTTTTTTCCTTCTTTCTTTCCGTTTCCGTAAGACGCCAAAACGTGCCTGAAAATTCGTCGTTGGTAT
>CAVLAW010000158.1:0-6146 GCA_963661155.1 Tidjanibacter massiliensis
GATCTGATCAAAGGTATGGAAGGACGACGCTTCGGTTTTGAAGAGATTACATATCTTCTTCTGTTCGGTTCTCTTCCGACAGAACCACAGTTAAATGATTTCAACGAGATTTTAAGTATCTACCGCGAGCTGCCGGACACGTTCGTTCGTGACGTTGTCATGAAGGCAACCAGCAAGAACATGATGAATACCCTGCAGCGCTGTGTGCTGACTCTGTATTCCTACGATGACAAGCCGGATGACATCTCCATCCCGAATGTCCTCCGCCAGGCTTTGAGTCTGATCGCAAAAATGCCGCTGATCGCCGTTTACGGCTATCACGCTTACCGCCACTACCATGAAAACCAGAACCTGATCATTCGAAATCCGAAACCGGAGCTTTCAATGGCCGAAAACATTCTGCAGATGCTTCATCCGGACGGAGAATATACCGCACTGGAGGCCAGGGTTCTCGACGTTGCGCTGATTATTCACGCAGATCACGGCGGTGGAAATAACTCTACTTTCACAACACACGTTGTCTCCTCCTCTGGAACCGACACCTACTCTGCCGTTGCCGCTTCACTCAGCTCCTTAAAAGGACCTCGCCACGGCGGTGCCAACCTGAAGGTTATGGAGATGTTTGAAAACATCGAAGAGAACGTGAATAACTGGGAAGATGAAAACGAGCTGCGCACCTACCTGACTAAAATGCTCGACCGTGAAGCGTTCGACGGTTCCGGCCTGATCTACGGTATGGGCCACGCTGTTTATACCCTGTCCGATCCGCGTTGTGTCATTCTGAAAGAATATGCAAAGAAACTTTCTGCCGAGAAACACCGCGAGAAAGAATTTGCTCTTTATGAGTCTGTAGAACGCATCGCCGGCGAATGCATCGCCAAAAAGCGCCGTCTGCTGAAGCCAGTCTGTGCAAATGTCGACTTCTACAGTGGTTTCGTTTATAACATGCTTGGTCTTCCAAAAGAGCTCTATACCCCGATCTTTGCGATCTCTCGTATCTCCGGCTGGTCTGCACACCGCATCGAGGAGCTTGTCAACGAAGGAAAGATCATCCGTCCGGCATACAAATATGTTGGTCATCATCGTCCGTACGTTGCTATCGAGAGAAGAACGCCAAGAAAAACTGGCCAAAAATTTTTGAACAACTAAAAACGTATCAAAAAGGCGTCTGCCCCGTACCGTTCATGGTATCGGGCAGGCGCCATTTTTTTGTTATCCGTTATCACAAGTTTTTATACCCGGATTTTCGTTCCCTTCGTATCGCGTTTTGCGAGCTTGATCTTCGAGGTCAGAGAAATCTCTTTGTCATGATACGTGATTGTGTAATCCATCCGGCTTGCCAGCAGATAAGCGTGCTCTACGCTGTCGCCTTCCGCCATGCGGATGCCGCGCACACCGATGGCCGCTTTCTTCTTCTCCGGCACTTCGCTGGTGAGGAAGCGCAGGAAAACACCGTTTTTCGTCTGCAGAACCACATACTCCTGCTCCTGGCAGACCTCGGCAAGAACCAGACGTTCCTCCTCGGAGGAGAACTTCGTCGCCGCAATCGTTCGTTTGACAACATCAAATTCCGATCCATCAACAAGTTTTACCATACCGGCAGCGCTGACGAACAGCAGCTTGTTGTTCTTGATATTTTCAAGTGCATCGACATAAATCATCTGCTCTTTCTGGCTGCTGTAGTTTCCAAGGTTGTCGATCGGCGTTCCCTTGTCGCGGAACCGTCCGAACGGAATATCCATGACTTTGATGCTGTGCATCATGCCAAGATCCGTAAAGACGCAGATCTTGTCCGTATTCTTGCACTGGAATACGTATTTATTCTCGTTGTGAACGGCCTCTTTGTTCCGCTCGTAGGCAGACGTATCAATCGTCTTCGCATAACCGAAACGGTCCATCAAAAAGACAACATCCATCTCCTCGACTTTCGGCTCTTCGAGCACGATTGCCTCAGCATTCTCAATCGCTGTTTTCCGTTTGTGGCCGTATTCCTTCTTAATCTGGGTCAGATCTTCCATGATGACTTCGGACATCGAATCATAGTTATTCAGAATATCCTCATACTTTGTGATCTTCGCCACAGTCGCCTCGTGGTCCTTCAGAAGCGCCTCAACTTCCAGACCGATCAGTTTCTGCAGACGCATCTCCAGAATCGCCGTCGCCTGGCGCTCGGTAAAGCAGAGCTGTGCGGCCATGCGCTCACTTGCCTTCGATTTGAAGCGGATGCCGTCCGTCACACCCATGATCAGGCACTCTTTGACCTGCTTCTGTGTCTTGCTTCCGCGCAGGATCTCAATGATCAGATCGATCACATCGCATGCCTTAATCAGGCCTTCCTGCACCTCACGGCGCTCCATCTCTTTCCGGAGAAGGTTCTGATATTTGCGGGTTGCCACCTCGAACTGGAAATCAACGTGGTGCTCGATCACCTGCTTGAGACTTAATGTCTCCGGTCTTCCGTCTGCTACAGCGAGCATGTTGACACCGAAGGTGTCCTCGAGACGCGTCTTTTTGTACAGCAGATTCGTGATCCGTTCCACATCCGCGCCCTTTTTCAGCTCGAGCACAATACGCGTTCCCTCTTTCGAAGACTGGTTGGAAATATCGACGATCTCCGGCGCTTTCTTGCTCTCTACAAGGCCAGCTACATCGTTCAGGAATTTTCCGATATTGGCACCGATCATCGGATACGGGATTTCCGTAATGACAAGGAACTGCTTTCCGTTCTTGCCCTTCTCCACTTCCACTTTTCCGCGGATTTTGATCTTGCCGACACCCTTTTCGTAGATCGACAGCAGATCGGCCTGGTTGACTACGATGCCGCCGGTCGGGAAGTCCGGTCCCTTGATGTATTTCATCAGACCCTTGACGGTAATATCGTTATTCTTCATATAGGCCTTGACGGCATCCACGATCTCACACAGATTGTGCGGCGGAATGCTCGTCGCCATACCGACTGCGATACCGTCGGCGCCGTTCAGCAGCAGATTCGGCACACGCACCGGCAGGACGGACGGCTCTTTTTCCGTCTCGTCAAAGTTCGGCACGAAATCGACAACGTCCTTGTCGAGGTCTTTTAAATAGACTTCCTGCGTAATCTTCTGCAGTCTCGCCTCGGTGTATCGCATCGCAGCGGCGCCATCACCCTCGATCGAACCGAAGTTTCCGTGGCCGTCCACAAGCGGCTGTCCCTTCTTGAAATCCTGCGCCATAACAACAAGTGCGTCATAAATCGAGCTGTCGCCGTGCGGATGGTATTTACCCATCGTATCGCCGACGATACGCGCGCATTTTCGGAACGGCTTGTCATACTGGATGCCGAGCTCATACATATCGTACAGGGTACGGCGCTGTACCGGCTTCAGACCGTCCCGGACATCCGGAAGCGCTCTGGAAATGATAACGCTCATCGCATAATCAATGTAAGATTTCTGCATGACCTCAGAATACTCGGTCCGTATAATCTGATCTTCTGATTTTTCTCTCATTTTCCTTCGTCCTTCCTGTTAGATATCCAGCTCTGCATCGGTTGCATGCTCATAAATAAATGCTTTTCGCGGCGGAACCTCAGTTCCCATCAGCACCTCAGTCACATCGGAGGCCATGCGGGCATCCTCGATCTCAACGCGCTTTAAGAGTCTCGTCTCCGGATTCAGCGTCGTCTCCCAGAGCTGCTCCGGGTCCATCTCACCAAGACCTTTGTACCGCTGCAGCGTAAATTTCTCTTTGTGTGTCTTTCTGTATTTTTCCAGTGCCTTGTCGTCGTACAGATACTCCTCTTTTCCGCGGGACGGCATCGCCTTGTAGAGCGGCGGCATGGCAATGTAAACGTGTCCCTCGTAGATGAGCTCCGGCATAAAACGGTAGAACAGCGTCAGCAGCAGCGTCGAAATATGCGCACCGTCGACATCGGCATCCGCCATGATGATAATCTTATCGTAGCGAAGTTTCGTGATATCGAAATCGTTGCCGTAGCCCTCGGAAAAGCCGCATCCGAATGCATTAATCATAGACTTGATCTCGGCATTCGCAAGAACTTTGTCAATGGAAGCCTTTTCTACATTCAGGATCTTTCCGCGGATCGGAAGAATCGCCTGGAAATTACGGTCACGTGCTGTTTTGGCAGATCCGCCCGCGGAATCTCCCTCGACGATAAAGATCTCGCACAGGGACGGATCTTTCTTCTCGCAGTTTGCCAGCTTTCCGTTCGTATCAAACGAATATTTCTGCTTCGTCAGCATATTCGTCTTTGCTTTTTCTTCGCTTCTGCGGATTTTGGCAGAGCGCTCCGCACAGGCAAGAACATTTTTCAGGATCTCCAAGTTTCGGTCAAAGTACAGCGGGATTTCCTCTCCTGTTACTTTTCCGGCCGCTTTCGCCGCATCCGGGTTGTCCAGCTTCGTCTTAGTCTGGCCCTCGAAACGCGGGTCCGGGTGCTTGATCGAGATGACGGCGGTCATTCCGTTTCGGATATCGGATCCCGTAAAGTTATTGTCTTTTTCTTTTAAGACGCCGATCTCTCTGGCATAGCTGTTCATGATCGTCGTAAACGTCGATTTGAAACCGGAAATATGCGTACCGCCCTCGGCATTGTAAATATTGTTGCAGAAGCCGAGCACGTTTTCCTGGAATTCGTTGATATACTGGAACGCACACTCTACGGTAATGCCTTCGGACTCGCCTTTAAAGTAAATCGGCTCGTGAATCACCTCTTTGTTCTTATTCAGATCGCGCACAAAGCCGACGATGCCGTCCGGCTCGTGGTACGTCAGATGCTCCTCTTTTCCGTCGCGCAGGTCAGAAAAATAAATCGTCAGCGCTGGGTTCAGATAAGCGGTCTCATGGAGACGGCTCTTGACCTCTGTTGCGGAAAAACGGGTTTTCTCAAAGATTTCCGGGTCCGGCAGGAAGTTGATGCGCGTTCCGCTGTTCTTCGTCTTTCCGATCTTCGGCAGCAGTCCGTCCTCGTCGAGCTCCTGTACGGCAACACCGCGCTCATAGCGGTCGTGATAAACCCATCCGCCGAGGCTGACCTGTACATCGAGATACGTGGACAGTGCATTGACAACGGAGGAACCAACGCCGTGGAGTCCGCCGCTTGTTTTGTACGCATTGTTGTCGAATTTTCCGCCGGCGTGCAGCGTCGTAAAGACGAGACGCTCTGCCGGAACGCCTTTTTCGTGCATGCCGACCGGAATACCGCGTCCGTTGTCGGTGACGGTCGCGGAACCGTCTGCCTCAAGCGTCACGTGGATGGTGTCGCAGTAGCCGGCCAGATGCTCGTCCACCGCATTGTCTACAATTTCATAAATCAGATGATTCAGGCCTTTTCGCGAGGTACTTCCGATATACATACCAGGGCGCTTGCGCACCGCCTCAAGACCTTCCAGCACGGAAATACTGCTGGCATCATACGTTTCTTTTTTAGGCATAACTATTCTATCCTCACTTACGTTACTGTCTTTCATTCTTTCCAAATGCGCCGTTTAGGGGCACAGTATTTTATTATATCATTTTTCTGCCCGGAATGGCAAGATTTTGTTTAGAAGAAACAATCCCCGTCTCCCATCAGCTCGGCAAACGATGTGATATAGCGGTCCGTCTCCTGCTCCATCTTCGCACGGTTTCCCGCCCCGCTCTCATCATACACGCCTACAGCCGCAAATCCGCCCATTTTAGCGCCTTTTACTCCCGCAAGGATATCTTCATATACCACGCACGTTTCCGGCGGAAGAGACAGCTTTTCGGCCGCCTTCTCGTAGATATCCGGGAAGCCCTTGCCGCGTGTTACTTCCGCCACGGTGACAAACGCATCAAAATATTCATAAATCCCGTTTCTTTTTAATGCCGGCTCATACAGTTCCCGGTTGGACGATGTGGCAACGGCCATCGGAACTCCCTTTTCTTTCAGATACTGAAGATACTCTGCTGCGCCTTCTTTCAATGCCACGTCATCCGTATAGGCATCGATTGCCATCTGGTGCCACTCCTGCATGATCTCGTCCGGCGTTTCGGAAAAGCCGAAGCGCTTGATCGTGTAGCGGGCGGCTTCCAGAAATCCAAGCGGCGCAATCGCCTCATTATAATCCGGCGGTACATCCAATCCTCTCTTTTTTAAAAACGCAGTATCGATCTCATCCCAGACC
>CAVLAW010000159.1:0-6130 GCA_963661155.1 Tidjanibacter massiliensis
ACAGAAAGGTCAGATGAACAACAGTGGAAAGTCAGAGCAGTTATAGAGCAGACAGACCGGAAACTGGTATCATCAGACCGTAAATGCATAGGGCAAAAAAGCTTAAAGTACAGTATATCCCTTGCTTTTCAGACTTGCCTCTGTCTCATACACATCCGGTACATGGAATACCATGATCGGGCAGCCGGACTCACGGTTGAAGGAGAGGTAGATATAGTCGATGTTGATATTTGTCTCAAGCAGCGTCTTCAGCAGGGAGTTTAAGTTACCTGGCTGATCGACGACTTCAACGCCGAGCACGTCCGTCTGGCGTGTCATGTAACCGGCTGCCTGGAGCGCCTGCTCTGCCTTATCCGGATCGGAAACGACCATGCGGACAATGCCGTACTCCGCACTGTCGTTGTTGACGGAACCTAAGATATTGATGTCGTTTTCAAACAGAATCTGTGTGATCTTCTGCATCGTGCCTTTTTTGTTTTCGGCGAAAATAGAAACCTGTTTTAACATAGCGGTTGCCTCCTCAAATTAAGTTCTGACACCATTATACCGCCAAAATCAGACCCGTCAACGAATTTCGGGAAAGAAGACGGAAAAAGATAAAAAAAGTGTATTATTTGTAGAAAATCAATAGAAAAAAGACATCAATGAACACGAAATAATAGAAGAGAGGAACAGACTGGAAAAAAAGACAGAAAAAGCAAATCGTAAAAGGGAAAAATACAAAAGACAGACAAAAGATGAGAAAAACTGTGCGAAAAAACTTTTGCATATTGCCGAAAAATGCGCTACAATATAAGTGCTATATGTGAATTTATCATTGGGAGGTATTAGTATTATGGCAACATTTTATGCATCAAAAACAGGAGAAGTATCTGCAAGAGAAAAAGAGCATTCTGCGCTGGTCCGTTCCCTGGCAGGTGAGTGCATGACACTTCTCGAAAACGACGGAACCCTGCCGCTTGCTGGTGCAGGAAAAGTCGCAGTTTATGGCAACGGCGTCCGCCACACGGTAAAAGGGGGTACCGGTTCCGGAGACGTTAACACAAGAACGGTCGTAACGATCGAGCAGGGCTTAAAAGAAGCCGGTTTTGAAATCCTGACCGACAAATGGCTCGATGAATACGACAAGGTCCTCGCAGACGCGCAGGCAGCATATCAGGCGGAACTGGCAAAAAAAGCAGAGGAAATGAACGTCCCGATTTTCGCTGTTATGTTCTCCGAAGTATTTGCACAGCCTGACGTACCGGCCATCACTGAAAAAGAGGATACCGACACCGCAATCTATGTTCTCGCGAGAAACTCCGGCGAGGGCTGCGACCGCTACAACAGAGAGTGCGATTATCTGCTCGGCAAAAACGAACTCGCAGACATCGCTTATCTGGCAGAACACTATGAGAAAACCGTTTTAATCTTAAATATCGCAAACCTTGTAGACACTACAGAGTTAAAGAAAATTAAAGGACTGAATGCCATTCTTCTCGCAGGACAGGCAGGAAATGCAACTGGAAATATCGTTGCAGACGTTGTTCTCGGAAACAGCATGCCGTCCGGAAAACTGACCGATACCTGGGCAGCTTCCTATGAAGACTATCCGTCCTCCAAAAACTTCAGCCACAACAACGGCGATACCAACGACGAATATTACAGCGACGGTATCTATGTCGGCTACCGTTATTTCGATACCTTCAACGTAACCCCGAACTACTGCTTCGGCTACGGCAAAGGCTACACCGATTTTACGATGGAAGTAAAAGATGTGGAGGCAGACGCAGAGAATGTCACCGTTACCGCATCCGTAAAGAACATCGGCGATAAATTTGCCGGAAAAGAAGTTGTACAGGTTTACTATTCCGCACCGGATGGAGAAGTAGAGAAACCGTATCAGGAACTCGGCGGATTCGGAAAATCGGATCTGCTTGCCCCGGGCGAGTCCCAGACCCTGACCGTTTCCTTCCCGACCAGATCCATGGCTTCCTACGATGAGAAGAAAGCTGCATGGGTACTCGAGGCAGGTACTTATTATATCCGTGTCGGCAACAGCTCCAGAACCACAAAAGTAGCAGCAGCCCTGAACCTCAAAGAGACCGTTGTTACCGTTCAGACCAAGAATCTCTTCCCGGCAGACGACGCTCCGCAGGAACTCTCCAGAGCTGGCGTAACGCCGTACAGCTATGAGGGCGAGGCAGAAGAGAAAGCAGCAGCAAAACAGATCGATATCTGCAGCAAATGCATCAAGCCCGAGACCATTACCTACAGCGAGACACCGGAAGCATTCCCGGCATATGAAGGCGAGAAGCTGACCGCAGCAGATGTCAAGAGCGGAAAAGCTACCTTAAAAGATCTTGTATCCCAGCTGACGCCGGCAGAGATGGCCGCAGTCTGCAATGGCACCGCAGACGGACTCGGACAGGAAGGCTTCATCGGATCTTCTTCCGATATGGCACCTGGAGCAGCAGGAGACACCACCTCGATCCTTCTTGAGGACAGAGACATTTACAATACCATTCTTGCCGACGGCCCGGCAGGCCTTCGTCTGATCCCGCATTTTGTGGTTGATGCAGACGGAAAGATGGTATCCTCCGGAAATACCCTGGAAGATGCCCTGAATCCAAAAGCAGTTGAAGTTCCGGAAGGCGGCACCGAATACTTCCAGTATTGCACCGCAATCCCGGTAGCAGCGCTTCTGGCACAGTCCTGGAATATGGATCTGATCCAGAAATGCGGCGATATCGTCGGAAAAGAGATGGAAGAGTTCCACGTTTCCGTATGGCTGGCACCTGGCATGAACATCCACAGAAACCCGCTCTGCGGAAGAAACTTCGAGTATTACTCCGAGGATCCGCTGATGGCAGGTATGTGCGCAGCAGCCGACACGAGAGGAATCCAGTCCCATGCCGGAATCGGAACCAGTATCAAACACTTTGCAGCCAACAACCAGGAAGACAACCGTATGTACGTCAACGAGCACATCAGCGAGCGTGCGATGCGTGAGATCTATCTGAAGGGCTTCGAGATCGCTGTCAAGACAGCACAGCCGATGACGATCATGTCTTCCTACAACCTGGTAAACGGTGTACATACCGCAAACAGCCACGACCTTCTGACCGCAGCAGCAAGAGATGAGTGGGGATTTGCAGGATATGTCATGACTGACTGGGGAACCTCAGAGGATATGAGCGGTCTGTTCGCATACAAATATAATCTGAAATACGACCGTTCTCACTCCAGAGAGTGCGTTCTCGCAGGAAACGACCTGCAGATGCCTGGAAAAGAAGCAAACCGTCAGGAAATCGTGGATGCTGTTGCAGACGGAACTCTGCCGCTCGGACAGCTCCAGACCTGCACATACCGCATCCTGAACGTTGTTCTGCAGTCCATCGCATACGATGACTGCAAACCGTACGGCGATCAGTTTGAGCTGGAAGAGGCAGTGAAAGTTACAAAAGCATAAAAGAAAAATACAGTGCGAATGACATACGGCCCCGCGGAGCTTTTTAACAAGGCTCTGCGGGGTTGTTTTTGCTGTTTCAGGTGAGAAACTTTTGCTGTGGAGAGGGTTGGCAAAGAATGTAAAAAATCCGCGAAACAGCGGTAAAATTGGGGGAAAATACAGAATTGAATCGGTAAAGAAATAAAAAATAGTGAAAAATGCACAAAAAGAATGGTCATGAAGAGGATTGTGTGCTATAATAAAATCATCTATTAAAACAGGGGGATAGATTATGGCAAAAGAAATGATAGCTATGCTTCTTGCCGGAGGTCAGGGATCACGTCTTTACGCGCTGACCGAGAAGCTTGCCAAACCGGCAGTTCCATTTGGTGGAAAATACAGAATCATCGATTTCCCGCTTTCTAACTGCGTAAATTCCGGAATCGACACCGTAGGCATCCTGACACAGTATCAGCCGATGGTATTAAACGAGTACATAGGAAACGGCCAGCCGTGGGATCTGGATCGTCTCCATGGCGGAGTTCATGTGCTGCCTCCGTACCAGAAAGCTTCAGGCTCCGACTGGTACAAAGGAACCGCAAACGCTATTTACCAGAACATTCCATTTATTGAAAGATACGATCCGGAATACGTCATCATCCTTTCCGGAGACCAGATCTGTAAACAGGACTACAGCGATTTTCTTCGTTTCCACAAGGAAAAAGGAGCAGAGTTCAGCGTTGCCGTTATGGAAGTGCCGTGGGATGAGGCATCCCGTTTCGGCCTGATGGTAGCAGACGAAAACGACAAGATCACCGAGTTCCAGGAGAAACCGAAACAGCCGAAATCCAATCTGGCATCCATGGGTATCTACATTTTCAACTGGGATATCCTGAAAAAATACCTGATTGAGGACGAGGCAGATCCGAATTCTTCAAACGACTTCGGAAACAACATCATCCCGAATCTCTTAAGAGACGGACGCAATATGTACGCTTATCACTTCAGCGGATACTGGAAAGATGTAGGAACCATCTCCTCTCTGTGGGAGGCAAACATGGAGATCCTCGATCCGGAGCACAGCGGAATCAACCTGTTTGACAACGACTGGAAGATTTACAGCCGGAACAGCGGAAAAACAGGCCACAAGATCACCGATACCGCCGTTGTGGAAAACTGCATGATCACTGATGGATGCCGCATTGCCGGTCATGTCAAACATTCGATCCTGTTCTCCGGCGTAAAAGTTGCTGAGGGCGCAGAAGTGGAAGATGCCGTTATCATGGGCGGAACCGTCATCGAATCCGGTGCGGTTGTCAAACACTGTATCGTGGCAGAAAACGTTGTCATCGCAAAAAATGCAGTCGTAGGCGAGATGCCGCACGACGGAGAAAAAGGAGTAGCAACCATCGGCTCCGGTATTTATATCGGCGAGGGTGCCAAGGTAGGCCCGAACGCGATGGTAAATGCAAATGTAAAGGACGGTGAAGAAGAATGGTAAACGCAAATGCAGATGCACTGGGCATCATTTTCCCAAACAGCTATGACGAGCAGGTGCCGGAGCTGGTAAACGAGCGTCTGATGGCCTCCATTCCTTTTGCCAGCCGTTACCGCATGGTGGACTTTATCCTGTCCAGTATGGTAAACTGCGGAATCGGAAATGTTTCGATTGTTGTCCGCAAAAACTATCACTCCCTGATGGACCATTTAGGATCCGGCCGTGAGTGGGATCTTGCCAGAAAAAAAGGTGGCCTGAACATCGTTCCGCCATATGCAGAGAAAAAAATCCAGATGTACTCCGGAAGAGTTGAGGCGCTTGCCAATATTCTGGACTTCCTGAAATGGCAGAAAGAAAAATACGTCATCATGGCAGACACCAACATCGCCTGCAATTTTGACTTCAAAGATATGCTGAACCAGCACATCGAGAGCGGCGCGGACGTTACCGCAGCCTACACGAAACAGGAGATCCCGCAGGGCGTCAAAGATTCCTACGAGAAAACCAATTCTCTGCACTACACCTTCTCCATGGCAGGACAGAAGATCAGCAAGATTTTCGTCAACTCCGAGGAAAAAGGCGAGCAGAATGTTTCCATGAACATCTACGTGATGGAGCGTCAGCTTCTGATCGATGAAATCAAGAAAGGCTTCGTTCTCGGAAGCAAATTCTTCGAGCGCGATATCCTGGCGCCGCAGACCGAGAAACTGAACATTCAGGGCTACGAGTTCACCGGCTACCAGGCAAGAATCGACGATATGAAGAGTTATTTCGATGAGAACATGAAGCTCTTAAAAGACGAAAATCTGGACGACCTGTTCTCCGGAAACCAGATCTACACCAAAGTCCGCGACGACAACCCGACCCGCTACATCGACGGCTCCAAAGCCAAAAACGTGATGGTAGCCGACGGCTGCGTCATCGAGGGCGAAATCGAAAACAGCATCCTCTTCCGTGGCGTCAAAGTAGCCAAGGGAGCAAAAGTAAAGAACTGTATTCTGATGCAGGATACCGTCATCGAAGCAGGCGCTGAGATCGAGTACGTTGTTTCAGACAAATACGTAACCGTATCCGCAGGCAAACAACTGAAAGGAACCGATTCCTTCCCGGTATTTGTTGCGAAAGATCAGGTTGTATAAACAATAAAATGATACCAGTGTCAAAAGGTCGGAAATCCGACGCAAGCAAAGCTTGCAGGAGGA
>CAVLAW010000160.1:0-6058 GCA_963661155.1 Tidjanibacter massiliensis
CGACGGAAAAGAGCTGAACCGTGCTAGAGAGTACGACGACCCGGATCTCGTCTCCATGCGCAATGTGGCAGGCGAGATCAAAGGAGCAGAGCTCGCCATGGCCTACTGCCTGGCCCATGAGATCCCGGAGCTGACCATCTATCACGACTACCAGGGCATCGCAAGCTGGTGCACGAGAGAGTGGCAGGCGAAAAAACAGGGAACGATGGATTACCGCAATTTTTACGATATGGCATCGAAAAAAGTTGCGATCCGCTTCTGCAAAGTAAAAGGCCATACCGGCGTCACCTACAATGAGAAGGCCGATCAGCTTGCCAAACAGGCGCTGGGCTTATAAACCGCTGGCAGGAAGCACAGAAACAGCAGGAAAACAGGTTGTCATACACCGGAAAATCAAGTATAATAGACGGTATGAGAAAATTTACAACGACCTATTATCAATTGCCGTCAAACGGAAAACTTCCGCAGGGAAAGCGTTTCCGTCTGGCGTTTATCAGTGATCTTCACAATATGGAATTCGGCCCGGAAAATACGGTGCTGCAGGCGGCCGTCGATCGGGAAAAGCCCGATTTTGTCATCATCGGCGGCGACCAGATCGTGGCAAAACCGGGAGAAAGCCTTGATCCGGGGCTGGCATTTGCCGAACGCCTTGCAAAAGATTACCCGGTGGTCTACGGCTGCGGAAACCACGAATACCGTCTGAAACTGTACCCGGAGCAGTACGGCAGTCTGTATGAAACGCTCCGGGAACGGCTGGAAAAAGCCGGGATCTGTTATCTGGAAAACGAGACGGCAGATCTTACCGTCAACGGCTGTCCGGTCCGGCTCTACGGCTATGCGATGGACCGCACGTATTACAACCGTTTTTACCGCGGAGAGCTTCCAGTATCGGAACTGACCGATCACCTGGGTGAAGCGGATCCAGCGCGCTATGGCATTCTGCTGGCGCATCATCCGATTTATCGCACCGCGTATGCCGCATACGGAGCCGATCTGACGCTTTCCGGTCATTATCACGGCGGAGTGGTCGGGCTTGGCGCACACCGCGGTCTTGTCACGCCGGATTTCCGTCTGTTTTCCAACAGCTGCCGCGGGCTGTTCCGGACGGGAAACACCTGCCAGATCGTCAGTGCCGGAACGGGCGAACACACCATTCCGGTGCGCATCTGGAACAAAAGAGAGATTATCATTGCAGATATCGTGCAATCATAAGGGAGAGTAGCATTCATGGCGATACCAGTAAAGCTTCCGGTGTTTGAAGGGCCGCTGGACCTTCTGCTGCACCTGATCGATAAAAACAAAATAGATATTTACGATATCCCCATTGTAGAGATTACCGACCAGTATCTCGCCTACATTCATCAGATGGAGCGGGAAGACCTCGATATCATGAGTGAATTTATGGTTATGGCGGCGACACTTCTGGATATCAAATGCCGCATGCTCCTTCCGAAAGAAGTGAACGAGGAAGGCGAGGAAGAGGATCCGAGAGCCGAGCTGGTACAGCAGCTTCTGGAGTACAAAATGTACAAATACATGTCGTACGAACTGCGCGACCGTATGAACGAGGCGAGCCGCTCCGTGTACAAGGAGCCGACGCTCCCGAAAGAAGTGCTGGAATATAAAACACCGGTCGACACCTCCGAGCTTCTCTCGCAGATTTCACTGGCAAAGCTTCACACGATCTACAAGATGATCTTAAAGCGCCAGGAGGACAAGATTGACCCGATCCGAAGCAAATTCGGAAAGATTGAGAAGGAAGAGGTCAGCCTGCCGGACAAAATGACATTTGTCGAGCAGTTTGCCGTAAAACAACGCCGCTTCAGTTTCCGGGACCTTTTAGAATCCCAGCCGGGCAAGGTGCATGTGATTGTCACCTTCCTTGCGATTCTGGAGCTGATGAAAACCGGAAAAATCCGCATCAGTCAGGAGGAGCTTTTCGGAGATATCTTGATCGAATCCCTGGAGGATGAGGACACCGTAGTTGTACCATATACAGACGAGACAGACAGTGAGGATGGAACAGATGGAAGAACAGAACAGGAATAAAGAAACTGCCCCGGGCGAGGCAAGACGTCCCTCTTCGGTGGAGGAGGCGGAAGCAGCCATCGAGGCAGTCCTTTTTGCGATGGGAGATTCCGTGGAACTTAACCGGATTGCAAAAGCGATCGGCCACGATACGGAGACGACCCGGCGAATTCTGAACCATATGATGGAAAAATACAATACAAAGGACCGCGGCATTCACATCGTGGAGCTGGAAAATGCCTACCAGATGTGCACGAAGCAGGAGTATTACGATTACCTCGTCAATATCGCACTGCAGCCGAAAAAAGCGGTTCTGACCGATGTCATGATGGAGACGCTCTCGATCATCGCCTACAAGCAGCCGGTGACAAAGCAGGAGATTGACAAGATCCGCGGTGTCAAGAGCGATCATGCGGTCAACAAACTCGTGGAGTACAATCTCGTGCAGGAGCTTGGCCGCCTCGACGCGCCGGGCCGCCCGATCGTCTTCGGCACGACTGAGGAATTCCTGCGGAACTTCGGCGTCGATTCGACCGACAATCTGCCGGAGATCAGCCCGGTCAAAATGGAGGACTTCCGCGCGGAAGTCGAGGAAGAAATGCAGATCAAGCTGGATGTCTGATCCGACATCAGAAAACGAAGGGAGATACCGATATGCCTACTACTTATGCACACGACCGGTTCGGAAAAGAAGTCTATGAACAGCTTCCGTCGGGCCTGAAAAAGATCATTCGAGAGAATAAAAAACTGTACCTGATTGGTCTGCACGGACCGGATATCTTCTTTTATTATCACCCGTTTGCAAAGAACCGCGTTTCCGACTACGGAACGTTTCTGCACGAACAGACCGCTTCGATTCTGTTTGAGGATGAGATCAGAAAATATCAGCAGAGTCCGTCAGAGGCGATGGAAGCGTACCTGTTGGGCTTTGACTGCCATTACCTTCTCGACTCAACGTGCCACCCGTACATCGGAAAATTTGTCGATCACACGGGAATTTCCCATGCCAAGATTGAGACAAGCCTCGACCAGTATTTTATGCTCGAAGATGGCCTTGACCCGCTCCGCTATCGTCCGGCATCTCCGATCTGCCCGTACACCGACGGCAATGCTGTGATTCACCGCTGCTTCCCGGAAATCTCGGAAAACGAGATCCTGGAGTGCTTAAAAGGCATGAAGCTATGGACCAGAGTCACGATCTGGCACAGCAGTACGGCGAGAAACCTTCTTCTCGGAGCAATGAAGTTGGCCGGCTGCTACGATTCCATGGGCGGCCGTGTGATGCCTGGAAAGCTGCAGAAGGAATGCGAGGCGGGCACACGGAATCTTGTCCATTTGTATGAGAAGGCGCTGGCAGAGGCGCCGCAGGAGCTTGTAAAACTGGATGAAGTGCTCCACGGAAACGGAACACTTTCCCCTCGATTTGACCACAATTTTGATTAAAACAGACGAGAACAAAAATCCCGACAGGATCTTTTCGAAAGATCATTGCCGGGATTTTTTATGTTCAAACTTATGAAATTAATTTGATTTCACCTGACGCCAGAGCTGGTTGTAAAGCTCATCTGTTTCGTCTCCGAGATACGTAAAGGTCTCGCAGCGTTCCAGTGTCTCCGCATCCGGGAAGGCAATTTCACTGTTTCGAATATCATCATCCTCAATCAGTTCACGCGCCGCTTCGTTCGGAGTTGAGTAGGTAATGTACTCAAAGTTTTTCAGTGCGATGTCCGGGCGGCAGAGGAAGTTCAGGAATTTCTCTGCGTTTTCCACATGCTGCGCATCCTTTGGAATGCACCAGGAATCGATCCAGACGTTGGAACCTTCTTTCGGGACAACGTACTCGAGATCCGGGTTTTCGCGCTGGGTATAGATGGCTTCACCGGAGTAGATAACACCGATGGCTGCCTCGTTTCCGATCATCTTGTCACGCACCTGATCCACAACGTATGCCTGTACGAGCGGTTTCTGCGTTACGAGGAGGTCTTTTGCCTCAGTCAGCTCCTTAATGTTGGTGGAGTTTAAGGAATATCCAAGATCCTTTAATGCAACGGCAAACGCATCACGTACGCTGTCCTGCATCAGAATGCTGTCGCTGTAATTGGTATCCCACAGAACAGACCAGGAATCGATCGGCTCGGATACCATTTTCTTGTTGTACAGGATACCAACGGTTCCCCAGCAGTACGGGATCGAATAGAGATTGCCCGGGTCGAACTGCTCGGATGTTTCGTAGTACATGTCTCCGATGTTGGAAGCGTTCGGTACATGGTCAAAGTTGATCGGCTGCAGCAGATCGTTCTGAATCATCTTCTGGATCATATAGTCGGACGGGCAGACGAGATCGTAGGAGATCGCACCGGATTTGATTTTCGGGTACATGATCTCGTTCGTCTCATATTCCTCGTAAACGACGTGGATGCCGGTCTCTTCCTCGAACTGATCGATGACATCCGGGTCCATATATTCACCCCAGTTGTAGACGATGAGCTGCTGAGATCCGCCTGCGGAAGCATTCTGGCTTCCATAGTAGATACCGCCGCCGCCGATGACAAGCACCATGGCGATCGGAAGAACACGGCGGAAAATCACACGTTTCGTAATACGGAAACGAAGGCCTTTTTTTGCCATGGCCTCGCGCTCTTTTGCTTCTTCTTTCTCCTCCTTCGGAGACGGATTTGCATTCACAAGGATCAGCAGAAGCAGTACGGTGACAAAAAGAATCGTGGAAAGAGAGTACATCTCCGGTTTGATTCCCTTGCGGACTTCTGCGTAAATCTTTGTGGAAAGCGTATCGACGCCAGGTCCCTTCGTAAAGTAGGTAATAACGAAATCGTCAAGGGACATCGTAAACGAAAGCAGGAAGCCCGATACAACACCCGGCATGATATCCGGGAAGATGACTTTCCAGAAAGCGTACAGCGGGGAAGCACCAAGGTCAAGCGCCGCCTCGTACGTCGATTTGTTCGTCTGCTTTAATTTCGGCATAACGCTCAAAATAACGTAAGGTACGTTGAACGTAATGTGCGCCATCAGTATGGTGCCGAATCCCAGCTGGATGCGGCAGATGATAAAGAGCAGCATCAGCGAGATACCCATGACGATCTCACCGTTCAGCATCGGAATATTGGTGATGCCCATGAAAATCGTCCGGCTTCTCTTTTTCATACTGTTGATGCCGATGCACGCAAGGGTTCCGAGCACCGTCGCAATCGCGGAAGCGAGAAGCGCGATGATCAGTGTCGTGTACAGCGCATTCATGATCTCCGTGTTGGCAAACAGAGAACGGTACCAGTGCAGCGTGAAGCCGCCCCATTTCGCACGCGTCTTGGAAGCGTTAAAGGAGAGCACCACAAGGGTGACAATCGGCGCATATAGAAGAATAAAGATGAGCGCCATGTAAATTTTTTCCAGTTTCTTTCTCAAAATGCCGTTCCCTCCCCGTCTTTATCGTATTTGTTCATCAGAACCATCGACAGGATGATGAAGATCATCAGGACTGTGGAGAGCGCACTTCCGGCGTTCCAGTTGTTGGTCTGTTTGAACTCCTGCTCAATGACGTTTCCGATCAGAAGGATCTTACTTCCACCGAGCAGGTCAGAAATTACAAAGGTTGTCAGCGCCGGGATGAAGACCATCGTGATGCCGCTTACGATACCCGGCGTGGTGAGCGGCAGTGTTACCTTCAGGAAAGTCTGCGCGCTGTTGGCACCGAGATCTCTTGCCGCGTTGATGACATCGCGGTCGATCTTGATCAGAACGTTGTAGATCGGCAGAACCATGAACGGTAGGAAGTTGTACACCATACCGAGGATGATGGCGCCCGGCGTATTGATGATCGAAATGCCCGGCAGATGGAAGAACGACAGGATGCTGTTGATGACACCGTTTTTCTCCAGCAGAGTCTGCCATGCAAGCGTACGCAGCAGAAAGTTCATCCACATCGGGAGAATAAAGATCAGCACGATGAAGCTGGTCTGGTTTACATTCCGGTTTGCCAGAATCATGGCAAGCGGATAGGCAAGTACAAGAC
>CAVLAW010000161.1:0-3403 GCA_963661155.1 Tidjanibacter massiliensis
TCAGGCTCATGACATCGCCCATGCCGAGGATACGGGATGCCATACGATCCGGATAGAACTGCTCCAGATCCGAAAGCTTTTCGCCCATGCCGACATAGAGAATCGGTTTGCCGGAAACTGCACGGATCGAAAGTGCCGCACCGCCTCTGGTGTCACCATCTAATTTTGTAAGCACTACGCCGTCGATGCCGACTTTGTTGTTGAACATCTCGGACACATTGACTGCGTCCTGTCCGGTCATAGCGTCTACTACCAAAAGGGTCTGATCCACAGGAACAGCCGCTTTGATATCCTGTAACTCCTGCATCATTTCTTCATCAATGTGCAGACGGCCTGCGGTATCCAGAATCAATACGTTGAAGCCGTTTGTCTTTGCATGCACCAGCGCTGCCTTTGCGATATCCACCGGACGGTTTTTATCTCCCATGGCGAACACTTCCACGCCCTGCTTTTCTCCGTTGACCTGCAGCTGTTTGATCGCTGCCGGACGGTAAACGTCGCAGGCTGCAAGGAGAGGTTTTCTTCCCTTGGCTTTTAACTTTCCTGCAATCTTTGCGGTTGTGGTTGTTTTACCGGCTCCCTGAAGACCTGCCATCATGATGATGGTAACTTCGCTTGCCGGGCGCAGTGCGATTTCCGTTGTCTCGGAACCCATCAGCTTGACCAGCTCGTCATTTACAATCTTAATGACCATCTGGCCCGGATTCAGTCCGTTCATAACGTCCTGTCCGACTGCCTGCTCCTGTACGGATTTGATAAACTGTTTTACTACTTTGAAGCTGACATCCGCCTCGAGAAGTGCCATTTTTACTTCCTTCAGCGCAGTCTTTACATCCGCCTCGGTAAGACGGCCCTTGCTTCTGAGATTTTTGAAAACATTCTGGAGTTTCTCGGTTAAACTTTCAAATGCCATGCTCAAAGCTCCTCTAATATATCCGATGCGATTGCCGCGATCCGCTGCATCACATCTTCTTTCGGGGTATCACCGGAGGGATCTGTCAGCTTTTTGATCTCGTTCACATTTTCCCGGATCTGCACAAAGCGTTGTACCAGATGAAGTTTTTCTTCATACTCTTCCAGTGTCTTGTTGCAGCGTCTGACCAGATCGTGTACTCCCTGGCGGGAAATACCCCGCGCTGCCGCAACCTCGCTCAGGGAAAAATCGTTGAGCACCACGTCCTCGTATACCTGACGCTGATGTTCGGTCAGAAGTTCGCCGTAAAAATCATACAGTAATGTCTGTTCCAATATTTTTTCCATTGCGATCACCTTGGTTATCATACACGAAAAGATGCGGGGTGTCAAGTATTTTTTCTTGACAGTTTTAAAAATCTCCAAATCCGCTGCGTAAGCCGCGAAAAAGGCGCATTTTCCGCGGTTTTTCACAGAAAAAGAGACCTCAAAAATGCCTTCCGCCGCTCTACTGCAGCTCTGCAATCCTCGTCACAGCCACATAAATCGACTGAATTTTATACCAAGTCGGATAGTCCACAATTCCCGATACCGGCAGACCGAACAGCCGCTGGAACGCTTCAACCGCGTCCTGTGTCTCTTCGTCGAAATACCCGTTCTCATCGACCGTCGGAATCGACGAATACACTTCCGCAATCGCATTTAATTGTTCCTGCATCTGCAGCACCTTGTTTCCGGACGAGCCAATCGTCAGATCGTACCCCGGCCAGGAGGACGGGATACCGGAGATCTCCTCCGCCGTGTTGATATACATGTTCTCTCCATAATAATTGCGGAGAATCTGAATCGTCGAGTAGCCGCGGTCCGCAAGATTTTTGGATCCCCACTGGCTCATCCAGTTCGGGCAGCTCACGCGGTTTCCGTCGCAATATTGTGTCAGAATCGGCTGCTTTACATTCGGCCGGGACAGATAGTCGGCAAAGATTTCATCGACAACGAGCGAAATGCTGTCAAAAATATTTCTGCCGTAGATCCATTTGTGATCGTACGCGGTCGACGAAGTAATCGTGAAATCATAACCCTTGTTGCGGTACCACTCCGTGTAGACGCGGTTCAGCGTGAACGACATGATCGCAAGAATATTCGCACGGATCGCCGCATCCGGCCACGTCGCATAGATCTCCGAGCACGCCACATTCTTGATGTAATCGCGGTACCGCACGTAGTAATCGCGCGCCGTGCTGTCAGTCGGCGCACCGTCATGCACCACAACGTATTCCGGAACCACGACTCGCGAGAGCACGATCTCTCCGCTCTCATTCGTCGGCTTGATCTCACTCTCCGGAATCTTTTCCGGGTAATCGCCGAACAGCGTGTGGTCAGGAATCGTCACATCCGCAAAGGCCGTTCCCTGTACCGGTTCAAGATCGATCTGCTGGACGGACTGCTCGCCGGAGAGCAGCTCCGAACCTGTCACCTCGACCGGCTCATATCCTTCCGCCTCCACTTTCACCGTATATTCCGAGTATGGCTGGTTCACGTTCGGCTCCAGGCTGTATTCGAGCGGCGGTGTCGCCAGATCCAGCGTCTCCGTTCTGCCGTCCCCGTCGGTCATCAGCTCCTCGATCACATTCTGCGGATCTCCCGTATAAGAAACCGTCACCCGCGCCCCTGCGACGGGCCGTGCCTGAAGTCTTGCATTCACCCGGATCTCCAGCCGCCCGCGGTCGGTCATTTCCTGCTGTATACGCAAATTTTTCATAAAAAAGCCCCATATCCTGCACTCCTTTTATGGTATGCAGAACATGAGGCTTTGTTGCTTCTGCCTGTTGTAAATTACAGAATCCGCTGAACGTCGTGGATCATAACGTAGACCATCAGTGCCATCAGAAGCACCAGGCCTGCGAAGTGAACCATTCCTTCCAGATCGCGCCGGATCGGTTTTCTGCGGATCGCTTCTATGATAAGGAAGACAAGCCGTCCGCCGTCCAGTGCCGGGAGCGGCAACAGGTTCATCACGCCGAGGTTTGACGACAGCAGAATCACCATGTTCAGCATCGTCATCACGGTAACCAGAACGCCCTGCGATTTCACATCGTCATAGGCGGTTCCGATCGCATCCACCACGCCGACCGGGCCGGAAAGGTCATTCACAGAATATTTTCCGGTAATCAACATTCCTACGCTGTCGATGACGGTGCGTACCCAGTATTTGATCTCCAGCACACTGTATTTCAGCACGCCGACCGGGGACTGTTTTTCCCGCAGCTGATACGAAAACTGTACGTTCGCATACGCATTCTCGACCGGCGTCACGGTAATCTCTTTCGTCTTTCCGCTGTGCTCGTATTCCATCGTGACGGCACTTCCGTCAAACGGATGCTCCGTCTGGTAAGCGGTAAAATCTGCCACGCAGGTGATCGGCGTTCCGTTGATGGATACCAGCAGATCGCCTGCTGCAACGCCTGCTGCGGCAAGCGGCATATCCTGC
>CAVLAW010000161.1:3413-5992 GCA_963661155.1 Tidjanibacter massiliensis
CGGTCGCAGTCATCGTAGTTGAAGCCCATCATGTACCGCGTCGTCACCATCGGTTCATATGTGATCGTTTCCTTTTCACCGTCTGCCTTTTTGACTTCCAGCGTAATCTCATCCGTCGGCACGCCCTGTACGGTCATCACGGAGTTCAGTTCTTTTCCGATGGAGATATGTCTTCCTTCATAAGAAGTGATAATATCTCCCGCCTCCAGGCCTGCCTCTGCCTCCGGCGAACCGTCCGCGACTTCTGTCACGCGCGCCGGGGAGCTTCCCGCGTAGCTGATCACAAAGATCGCGCAGAAAAACGCCAGAATCAGGTTAAACACCGGTCCCGCCGCAACGACGGAGATTCTTGCCCACACGGATTTGCTGTTAAAAGTTCCTTCCCCCTCCTCTTCACCGTCCTCGCCGAGCATTTGGCACGCACCGCCAAAAGGCAGAAGTTTCAGGGAATAGATCGTTCCCCCTTTTTCTGTCTTTACCACGGTCGGGCCAAACCCGATCGAAAATTCCGTCACGGTGATTCCATTCGCCTTCGCCAGAAGAAAATGGCCCAGCTCATGGATGATGACAGTGATTCCGAAAATGAGTACGGCTATCAGGATTTTTACAATCATGCTGTCTTATTCTCCCATCTTATATCTGTTCAAAATCCATTCATACGTCTCCTGCTCCGCCGCAAGAATCTGCTCCAACGTCGGATCGGCGATCGTCTTGTGTGCTTCCATCGCACCGGCGATCACATCGTAGATCTCGAGAAAACGAATCTTCTTGGCAAGAAACAGGGCAACGGCACGCTCGTTTGCCGCATTGAAGACCGTCGGCATGGAGCCGCCTGTTCTCGAAGCTTGCATCGCCATCGGAAGGCCGAGGAACGTCTCCATATCCGGCTTCTCAAAGGTAATCTGCGTCAGCGCCGCAAAATCGAGGCGGTCTCCCGCAAGGAAACGGCGCTCTGGGTAATACAGCGCATACTGGATCGGCAGTTTCATATCCGGTGTGCCAAGCTGTGCCATGACTGCGCCGTCTTTGAATTCTACCATCGAATGGATGATGCTCTTCGGCTGTACGACAACCTGGATGTGGTCGAGATCGACGCCAAACAGCCATTTTGCTTCCATTACTTCGAGTCCTTTGTTGACAAGTGTCGCGGAATCGATCGTGATCTTGTGCCCCATCGACCAGTTCGGATGACGGAGCGCCTGCTCTACCGTCACGTTTTCGAGCTCTGCTCTCGTCTTTCCACGGAACGGACCGCCGGACGCCGTGATCAGAAGCTTTTCAATTTCTTTTCTGTTTTCCCCGTGCAGGCACTGGAAAATCGCTGAGTGCTCGCTGTCCACCGGAAGGATCTGCACGCCGCATTTTTCTGCAAGCGGCATGATGATGTGTCCCGCGGTAACCAGGGTCTCTTTATTGGCAAGTGCAATGTCTTTTCCAGCTTTCATCGCCGCAACCGTCGGGCGGATGCCGATCATGCCGACGATCGCTGTCACAAGGATTTCACTCTCCGGCATTGTGGCAAGCTCGATCATGCCGTCCATGCCGCAGCCGATCTTCACATCGAGATCTTTGACCCGGTCACGGAGCTCTGCTGCTTTCGCCTCATCGCCGACTGCCGCAAATTTCGGATGAAATTCCCGAATCTGCTGCTCGAGCAGTGTGATATTGCTTCCGGCGCTGATGCCGACCACTTCGAGATCGCCGTTGGCGCGCACGACATCGAGCGTCTGGGTTCCGATCGAACCGGTGGAACCAAGAATTGCTATTTTCTTCATCGTTCAGTTTCTCCTATCTGCTCCCGTTTATGCCAAACGGAAAGCTTTTTTAGTGAATCAGAAGCACCGACAGGAAATAGATGATCGGTGCAGTAAAGATTACGCTGTCGAAGCGGTCCAGAATACCGCCGTGTCCCGGAATCAGTTTTCCGTAATCTTTGATGCCCTGATTTCGTTTGATCGCGGATGCCGCAAGGTCTCCGACCATGGAGATCAGTGCGCCGACACCGCAGATAACCGCATATTCCAGCATGCCGCCCTTTGTCGCAGCCGCATAGATGATGCCGAGCAGGATCGCTCCGACCACACCACCGACAGCTCCTTCTACAGATTTTTTCGGACTCAAGATCGGTGCCATTTTATGTTTTCCAAAGAGCACGCCGACGCAGTATGCGCAGGTGTCGCAGCCCCAGGAGCACAGGAAAATCAGCCATACATGGAATTTTCCGCCGTCCAGCATACGGGTCTGATATACATAGGAAAGCATCACTCCGACATAGACAATCGTAAAGAATGCCGGCATCACCTGATTGGCGTGGTATTTCGGATACGTAAACACATAGACCGCCATCAGAAGCACCAGATCCAGAATCAGTGCAAGCATCTGATACATTGGGTCCCCCAGCAATAAGGACAGATAGAAAATCACAATGCCCGCATAGCCGGTGATTTCCAGCAGGTTCCACTTGTCTTCTCTTACTTTCATCACGCGGAACAGCTCTCCTGCGCCGATCAGCGACAGGCAGAGCACCGTCATATAAAGTACGATTCCGCCGCTGCAGATCGTGAGCAGCGCCACAAGGA
>CAVLAW010000162.1:0-5915 GCA_963661155.1 Tidjanibacter massiliensis
CCACGGTTTTGACCGGCTTGCTGTCGATGGCCTGTTTTACGGCTTTCTCGACTTTTTCCGTTGTGGTCGCAGTACCGGCCTTTTTCTCCGTCGTTTTTGCGGTTTTTGCTTTCTTTTCAGTTTTTGCCGGCTCTTCTGCTTTTTTAGCCGGTTTTACGGATTTCGCAGTTTTTGCAGCCTTCGCAGTTTTCTTTTCTGCCTCTGCCGCCGCTTTCGCTGCGGTTTTTGCCTTCGCACTCTTATTGCTTGCATCGCCCGTCTCCGGTTTGGTATAGGAGAAGACCTGAACGGAAAGCGGTGCAATCTTCACCGTAATCGAATTCTTCCGCTCGTCGCACTCGGTCTTTTTCGACATCTTCACGCGCGGATTTCCAACGCCGGTTCCGCCGTAACTTTCAGCGTCACTGTTGAAGATTTCTTTGTATTTTCCAGGATACGGCACGCCGACGCGGAAGTCGTCGTACTCGACATTTGAGAAGTTGCATACGACAAGCAGGGTATCTTCTTTCTTCTTTGTCTTTCGAAGGAAGATCAGAAGGTTCTTCTCCCATTCCATGCCGTTGATCCACTCATATCCTTCCGGCTGCTCATCGAGCTGGTACAGGGCCGGATTTGCTTTATAGAAGGTATGAAGTGCTGCCATATAATTTTTTAACTGCAGATGGCTCTCATCCTCTAACAGTTCCCAGGAAAGGGACTGTTTCTCGTTCCACTCTTTTTCCTGGCCGAACTCCTGTCCCATAAAGAGGAGTTTCTTTCCAGGATGTACCATCTGGTATGCGTACGCCAGACGAAGGTTTGCAAACTTCTGCTCCGGCGTTCCCGGCATTTTCGTGTACATCGAACCTTTCAGGTGAACCACTTCGTCGTGCGACAGACTCAGCAGGAATTTCTCGGAGTAAGCATATACCATCGAGAAGGTCAGCTGATCGTGATGCGCACCGCGGTAAACCGGGTCGTATTTCATATATTCGGTAAAGTCATTCATCCAGCCCATGTTCCACTTGTAGTCGAAACCAAGGCCTTCGTCGTCAAGATCTCCCGTCACCTTCGGCCATGCGGTCGACTCCTCTGCAATAAGAAGCGCATCCGGGAACTGTTTTTTGAAGATAGAATTCAGGTGTTTCAAGAACTCGATCGCCTCGAGATTCTCATTTCCGCCGTAGATGTTGGCAATCCACTCGCCGTCCTGTTTGCCGTAATCGAGATACAGCATCGAAGCAACGGCATCCATACGGATTCCGTCGGCGTGGTACTCTTTCACCCAGAACAGAGCGTTCGAGATTAGGAAGTTCTTGACTTCCGGTCTTCCGTAATTATAAATCAGTGTTCCCCAGTGCGGATGGGAGCCCTGTCTCGGATCAAAGTGCTCGTACAGGCACGTTCCGTCGAATGCGGAAAGGCCGAACGTATCGCGCGGGAAGTGTGCCGGTACCCAGTCGAGGATGACGCCGATTCCGTTCTGATGCATCGTGTCCATAAAGTAACGGAAGTCATCCGGTGTTCCATACCGTGCGGTCGGTGCGTAGTAGCCCGTCACCTGATAGCCCCAGGACTCGTCCAGCGGATGCTCCATCACCGGCATCAGCTCCACGTGCGTGTAGCCGAGTTCTTTGACGTAGGAAGCCAGCATCGGCGCGATCTCGCGGTAGTTATAGAATTCACGGCCGTCGTCCGGCTTTTTCCAGGAGCCGAGATGTACCTCGTAAACGGACATCGGCGCTTTGTCGCCCTGGGTAACGGCGCGGTTTTTCATCCAGGTTTCATCCTGCCACTCATATTTTCCGAGGTCGAACACAACGCTCGCATTGTTCGGGCGGAGCTGTGCTGCGTTCGCGTACGGGTCGGATTTCAGATACGTCAGGCCGCTCTTTGCCTTGATTTCGTATTTGTAAATGTCTCCGACACGGACACCCGGGATAAAGAGTTCGTAGATACCGGATTCCAGAAGGTTCATCTGGAATGCTCTTCCGTCCCAGTTGTTGAAGTTTCCGACAACACTCACGCGGATCGCATTCGGTGCCCAGACGGCAAAGTAAACGCCGCTTACTCCGTCGATCTGTACCGGGTGCGCGCCCATTTTCTCGTAGATCGAATAGCAGATGCCGTTCTCAAACTGTTTCTGCTCCTGTTCGGTGAACTGCATCGGGTAGGCGTATGGATCGTAGTGCTCCATCTGGTTTCCGTCGCTGTCCCAATAGATCAGCGTGTAGGACGGAATTTTCTTTCCCGGAAGCAGTACGGCGAAAAAGCCTGCCTCATCTTCACAGACCATCTCGGTCTGTTTTCCGTCGCGGATCGTATGTACGGCTGCGCGGATCGCACCAGGGAAAAATGCCTGGATCAGAACGCCGTCCTCTGTCACACGCGGTCCCAAAATATCTCTCGGATGATTCTCCTCAGAATAGACCACGGCTTCAATCTCCGCCCAGTCCATATAGTCGTATAATTTTTCTTCCATTTTCAAAACGGTAACCCCTCCTTTTTTTCTGTTTTTGTGTCCAGAAATTCTGTTTTTATTCTACCATTTCAACTGCAATTACACAATGCAAATCTGGCTTGTTTTTTATTCGTTCACTTCGGTTACAGTAAGATCTGTATCCGTCGTCTGAACTTCATCATTTTCAAACCAGACACTGTAAATCCCCTGCGATGTCAGTGTTTCGAGCGACTCCCTTGATAGCGATTCTGCCTGATAATCAGAGAGTGCCGCCAGCATCGTCTCCGCACAGCCATGCTCACCGGAATACGCGATCAGCTCGGAAACTGCGGTATGGTCTTTTCCGTCACTTACGCCAAGATACGGCGTGCGCATCGTTCCATCCTGATACTGGTAATAGCGGTACTGATCAAGACCGCCCGCCGGATAAGCGTGGAAGAACACGATGCTCTTCGGCCCCTGATACGTCATCGTTCCGTGGGACTGGATTTCAGTTCCCGAAAGATGATACAACGGATACTGGTACGATTTCTCGCCGGTCTCATTGAGGCACCGCACAAAACCGTCCTTGCTCGAAATAATGCCAAGCATATAGCCTTCATTGCGGATCGTATCTGCCAGATAATCGATCAGAAAGGCGTTTTTCATCCAGAAGAAATCGATGTAAGCTGTATAACCCATCTCTTCTGCATACGCCTGATACTCGTCGGACACATGGAGGCAGACCTGGTTTTCTCCCGGGAATTCCAGAGAAATATCGTCCGAGTTCTGTGCAAACGCAGCGACGGCTGCCGCTTCTTCTGCCGCGTCAGTATCCTGTTCCGGATCAAACTGCGCTGCAATTGCATCATCATTGCTCGTGCAGAGATTTTCGAACGACGCGTACAGCGGTCCGAGATAGATCTCCCGGCATCCCGCGTCTGATACCTTTTTCAGCGCATCGTACAAAACTTCATCCACGGTCAGCACCTCATTCGGGTGCTGGTTGATATCGTACAGATTTGTCACATCATCGAAACTCTCGTCGATATTGAAAAGCCGGTAGCCTTTGACTGCCGCATCGGTATACATTAAAGAAAGCGCCTTTGCCTCTCCTCCCGCCGAGACGCCGCCTGCACCAACGTTATATTTCAGTGTAAAATCTTCGCCGCAGCTCAGTTCCGAACCCGCGCGTACGCTGATCTCCCGCCAGCCCGTCTCGCCGTGCAGGAAATTCATGAATCCGTATACCAGAAATCCCGATCCAATTGCCAGAAACAGCACCACAAGCACGATCCTCCGTCCGACATTTTTTTCGGAGAGCTGGACTTTCTGCACCGGTTTCGGCCGCCGTCTGTTTGGATCTTTTACTGTTCTTCCCATTCTTTTACTCCTCTTACTTTCAATTCTCCCCTTCATTTGCACTGAGTTTTATTGTCCCAGAAAACGCACCTGCCGTCAAGTAGAACAACGCAAAAAAGCGGTGCCAGAATCAAATTTTCGATTCTGACACCGCTTCTTGTCACAGTCTGCTATAGGACAACCAAAATCAATGCGATGATAAAGATCAGGAGAATTACGGCCAGTACGGCGAATCCGTACAGCGCACCCTGCTTACATGCTTTGTAGTTGTGATAATACTGTTTCTTTTTGTATACCATTGCTGCGATAATACCGATGATCGGCAGGAAGAATGACAGCACTTTGTACCAGATGCTTCCGGTATCGTGGAGCGGAGTTTTCAGGAACTCGTCTTCTGCCTTGGAGAGATGAACCTCATGGTTCTCCTCTTTTACTTCCTCACCCGGCTTGCGGATGGTGATCGGCTGCAACGGCTCTCCCTTTTCACGGAGTGCCTTGTACTCTTCGATCTCTTTCTTGTTTCCGTATACAAAGTGGTGATGTCCGACATCCACCAGTTCCGGTTTGTCCACGGAATAATCATGGATGGACGGATCGTACGTATACAGCACTTTGTTCTTCTCAAGCTCCGGATCCGGAATCGGGATCGCAGAGATCAGGGAATGGGTATATGGGTGCAGCGGGAAGTTGAACAGCTCTTCTGCCTCTGCAACCTCTACGATATTCCCTTTGTAGATAACACCGATACGGTCGGAAATAAACCGCACGATAGAAAGGTCATGGGCGATAAACAGATAAGTAACCTGTTTTTCTCTCTGGAATTTCTTCAGCAGATTGAGGACCTGGGCACGGATCGATACGTCCAGTGCGGAGATCGGCTCATCGGCTACGACCAGCTCCGGTTCCATAACCATGGCACGGGCCAGACCGATACGCTGGCGCTGTCCGCCGGAGAACTCATGTGGGTAACGGGTCAGGTGCTCCGGTAGAAGACCAACTTCGTTGATCATGTTCTCTACCTTTTTCACACGGTCTGCCTCGTTCTCATACAGATGGAAGTTGTAAAGACCCTCGGATACGATGTAATCGACCGTCGCACGCTCATTTAAGGATGCGGCAGGATCCTGGAATACCATCTGAATATTTCGAATTACCTCACGGTCAAGGGAATGCGGAATCTTGCCGGAAATTTTGACACCCTTGTACAGGATCTCTCCTGCAGAACACGGGTTAACACGGATGACCGCACGGCCAATCGTGGTTTTTCCGGAACCGGACTCGCCTACGAGGGAGAAGGTCTCTCCCTTGTAGATGTCAAAAGAAGCATTTTTTACCGCTTTGACTGCGTCGTCGCCCTTGCCGAAAGTGATATCTACATTTTTTACCTGCAGTAAGATTTCTCTTCCATTTTCGTCAATCGGACCATGCTCCGGCAGATGCGAAACAGTGGTCTTGGTTTCCTGCTTTTGTGTAGCCACTTTCAAACTCTCCTATAAGTTATATGCTTTTAACAGTTTTTCGTGAATATTCTGGATTGCCTCCGGTTTCTCCGTTTTCGGTGCACGCGGATCCAGCAGCCAGGTTTTGGCATAGTGGGTATCCGTTACCTTGAACATCGGCGGCTCCTCCAGCGTATCAATCTTCAGACAGTACTGGTTACGCGGTGCAAACGGGTCTCCGATGATCTTGTTGTACAGAGACGGCGGAGTGCCGGTAATGGAGAACAGCTGCGTGTTCCGCTCCGCAAGCTGCGGCAGGGAAGAAAGCAGTGCCCATGTGTACGGATGGCGCGGATCGTAGAACAGCTCTTCTACGTTCGCAAACTCGATGATCTGTCCTGCGTACAGAACGGCAACACGGTCTGCGATGTTCGCTACGACACCAAGGTCGTGGGTAATAAACACGATGGTGTAGTTGTACTCTTTCTGAAGATCTTTGATCAGCTTCAGGATCTGTGCCTGGATCGTAACATCCAGAGCGGTCGTCGGCTCATCGCAGATGAGGACATCCGGACGGCAGGAAAGTGCAATCGCGATAACGATACGCTGTCTCATACCGCCGGAATACTGGAACGGGTAATCATCGAAACGCTGCTCTGCATTCGGAATACCAACCTTTTCCATCAGCTCCAGTG
>CAVLAW010000163.1:0-5898 GCA_963661155.1 Tidjanibacter massiliensis
GCAGGAGCTGATCGATAATGATCCTGAGGTAAGCCCGTACTTCAAAGTCATCATGCTCGAAAACTACAACGTATCGAAAGCAGCAAAGGTGATCCCGGCAGCAGATATCTCCGAGCAGATCTCCCTGGCTTCCAAAGAGGCTTCCGGAACCGGAAACATGAAATTCATGCTGAACGGCGCTCTGACCCTCGGAACCGAGGACGGTGCAAACGTTGAGATCGGTGATCTGGTTGGAAAAGAGAACATCTATATCTTCGGAAAGAGACCGCAGGATGTCATCGATCTGTACGCAGACGCTGCTTACTGCTCAAAAGACATCTACGACGCAGATCCGCAGATCGCAAAACTGGTTGACTTCATCGTCAGCGACGAGCTGCTCGCCATCGGTGATAAGGTCTGCCTGGAGAGACTCTACAACGAGATCCTGAACAAAGACTGGTTCATGACCCTGCTCGACCTGAAAGAGTACATCAAGACCAAAGAAAAAGTATACAAAGATTATGAGAACAGAGATGCATGGAACAAGAAGTGCCTGATCAACATCGCAAAAGCAGGCTTCTTCTCATCCGACCGTACCATCGCACAGTACAACGAGGATATCTGGCATCTGGCATAATTTCCGATGCGATAGAAAAACGCATAAAGAACGCCGCCGCAGACGATTTGATTCGTCCGCGGCGGCGTTCTTTGTATCGTATTTATTAAGAAAGATTCAGCCGTCTGCTTAAGATATATCGGCAGATCAGGAACAGGACAACACAGAGTACCAGGATGATGACAAGGGTAGAAACCGAAGATACGGTAATCACAGAGGTCGGTATGGAGTTCTGGAAAACCTGGACAATACTGATGCCGCCGAAGATCTGGATCACGGTGGTCATGCCGATGTAAGCAAGGAAAGCAGTCAGAACTTTGTGGCTGGATACCAGGCTTCCGATGCTGATAGCGGCATAGAACAGAAGGATGCCAAAGAACAGCGAAGCGAAGAAGCCGATGATTGAAAACAGCGCCATGCCGATGTGACTCGTGATGCCGATCAGAGAAAAGGCAGCGTCAGCAACACAGGTAATCTGTGCCCAGATATACTCCAGAAAATCGGAAAAGGTCATGACTGTATTGGCGGTAAAATACCGGATTGCGGACGGCAGAAACAGAAAAGCGAAGGAAGCGAGAACAGAAAGTGCGTTTAAGATGCTCCATGCGCCGAAAACCAGCATTTTGGAAAGAATGTGATCCGTTGCCGATACCGGAAGGACGTTGGTCAGATACCCTTCGTTGGTAAAGAGATTTTTATAGTAGCGCTGGATCATCAGCACCTGTGTCATGATGGATGCGGCGATCACAATCAAAACGTACGCAAGCAGATAAATGGCGACCAGCAGATCCGGCAGCACATAAAGGTGGGAAAAGAGGAAGCCGCCGCCTCCAAGAGCGCCCATGAAAATGGCAGCGCCGTTCAGCAGCGCCATGTTTTTCCAGCATGCTTTCCACTCATGTTTCAGACATTTTTTTAACATTTGAATACCTCCCTGAAATAAGAATCAATCGATTCGCCCTCCTGCATCCGGATATCTTCGACGGATGCGTGCAGTTTTAATTGGCCCTCCTGGATGAAGATCACCTCATCGAGAATGTTTTCGACATCGGAAATCAGATGGGTCGAGATGAGGATGGATGCGTCCGGTTCGTAGTTGTTTAAAATCGTAGATAAAATGTAATCACGCGCTGCCGGATCGACACCTGCAATCGGCTCGTCGAGGCAGTACAGCTTTGCGCGGCGGCTCATCGTGAGGACGAGCTGGACTTTTTCTTTTGTACCCTTTGACATCGTCTTCAGGCGGTCCTTCGGGCTGATTTTTAAGGATTCCAGCATCGCATTGGCGCGTGACATGTCAAAGTCCTCGAAGAAGTCGCTGTAATAAGTTAAAAGGTCTGAAACGCGCATCCAGTTGCCGAGATACATTTTATCCGGCAGATAGGAGACGATGCGTTTTGTCTCGACGCCCGGGCGATTTCCGTCGATGAGAACTTCACCTTCGCTAGGGGTGAGCAGTCCGTTCAGCAGTTTTAAGAGCGTTGTCTTTCCACTTCCGTTCGGGCCGAGCAGTCCGATGATTTTCCCGGAATCCAGGGAAATGTTGAGATGATCGAGCGCGGTATGGTTTCCAAAACGCTTCGTCAGGTCTTTACACGTTACAAGTTCACTCATGATTTTCTTCCTCCTCAATGGCTTTTGTGAGTAACTGCCGGATTTCCTCCGGGCTAATGCCGAGCTGCTTCATATGGGCAACAAAAGCAGAGACTTCTGTGGCGGCCAGTTCTTTTTTCATCTGATGAATTAACTCCTTATCTTCTGTAATAAAGCGTCCGCTGGTCCGCTGCGAGTAAATCAGTCCGCTGCGTTCCAGTTCGGAGAGTGCTTTCTGCATTGTGTTCGGGTTGACGGCGGCTTCCTGTGCGAGATCGCGGACAGACGGAAGTTTATCGCCCGGCTGATAATGTCCGGTGATGATGTCCATCTGCACCCGCTCGATGATCTGCAGATAGATCGGCCGCGCGGAATCAAGATTCCATGGCATATGGCGTTCACTCCTTTTGTATTACTGTATTAATTCATTAGTACAATCATACAATCGGTTTATGGATTTGTCAAGAAAATTAAGAAAAAATTTTAGATTTCATGGAGAAACTGTGGTAAACTAAGCGTAAGTGCGGCACATTAATCATTAGAAGAAAAACCGCAGAAATTGTTCCGCCTTCAAGGACGGATGAAGGGAGAATTATGGCAGAAATTAAACTGAAAAAAAGAGAAGAGATGGATCCGGCGTACTGCTGGGATCTTTCGAGTCTGTTTGGCAGTGATGAAGAATTTGAAAAAACAGAGAAAGAACTGGAGAAAAAAATAGAAGCGTTCCGCGCAAAACAGGGAACAATGAAGGAGAGTGCAGAAGCGCTTTACGGTGTGCTTTCCGGTCTAGATGACATCAGCCGCGTCTTTTCCCGCCTGTATGTCTATGCAAGCCAGAAATACCATCAGGACATGGGAAATCAGAAGTATCAGGGATATGCAGGAAAGATGGAGAGCATGATGGCGGTTCTCGCTGATGCGTCCTCTTTTGTGGAGCCGGAGATTCTCGAACTCGATGAGGAGACGGTAGCGAAGTTCGAAGAAGCGTATGAGCCGCTCCGCCTGTATGACCGCGTCTTAAAAGAGAACTTCCGCAAGAAAGAGCACATTCTCTCCCCAGAGATGGAGGCAGTTCTCGCAAAAGCCGGAGAGATGGCATCCAGCCCGGATCAGATTTTCTCCGCGTTTTCCAATGCAGACCTGAGATTCCCGCCGGTAACGGATGAGGACGGAAACCAGGTCCCGTTAAGCCACGGCACGTTCATCGGATTTCTGCAGTCGAAGGATCGCCGTGTGAGAAAAGAAGCGTTTGAGAAATACTATTCCGAGTATGAGAAACACAAAAACATGCTGGCCGCAACGTTTGGTGCAAACCTGAAACAGGCAGCGTTCTTTGCCGATGTGCGGAACTATCCGTCTGCACTGGCTGCATCGCTGGACGGCGGAAATATTCCGGTTTCGGTTTACGACAAGCTGCTCGAGGCCATCCATGCGAAGATGCCGGCGATGTACCGCTATGTGGCACTGCGCAAGAAGCTGCTCGGCGTGGATGAACTTCATATGTATGATGTTTACGTTTCCCTGACGAAAGAGTATGAGCAGAAATATACGTATGAGCAGGCAACCGAGATCGTGAAGAAAGCGCTGGCTGTGCTCGGCGATGATTATGTGGCGCTGCTGGACAAGGGATTCTCGGAGCGCTGGGTTGATGTCTATGAGAACGAAGGAAAAAAGAGCGGTGCGTATTCCTGGGGATCCTACGACTCTCATCCGTATGTGCTGATGAGCTTTAACGGAAATATCGATTCTGTCTTCACGCTGGCGCATGAGATGGGTCATTCCCTGCACACCTGGTATTCGAACCATACCCAGCCGTTTACGTATGCCGAGTACCGTCTCTTTGTCGCTGAGGTGGCTTCGACCTGCAACGAGGCGCTGCTGATCCGCTATCTGCTGGAGCATGCGAAAGAGAAAGAGGAGAAGATCTTCCTGCTGAACTATTTCCTGGATCAGTTCAAGGGAACGGTATTCCGCCAGACGATGTTTGCAGAGTTTGAGAAGCGGATTCATGAGAAGATGGCGGAGGAAGGAACGCTGACGGCAGACGGTATTTCGGAGCTGTATCTGTCGATCAACCAAGAGTATTTCGGACCGGATATGATTTCGGATCCGCAGATTGCGCTGGAGTGGGCGAGAATTCCGCATTTTTATACACCATTTTATGTATATCAGTATGCAACGGGATTTTCGGCTGCGATTGCGATCAGCAGCAAGATCCTGGCAGGGGAGCCGGGCATCGTGGAGAAGTACAAAGAGTTTTTAAGCGGCGGCTGTTCGAAGGATCCGATCGATCTTTTAAAGATCTGCGGCGTCGATATGACGAAGCCGGAGCCGGTGGAAGAGGCGCTGGATGTGTTTGCTTCTTATGTGGAGGAGCTCGAAAAGCTGACCGCGGAGGAGTAAGCAGAATTTTTAAAAGTGCATAAATTTAATAGGAAATATGTGTGAAAAATATACAAAATTTGGCGCGTTTTTCCCTTGAAAAAGTTTTTTAGTATGTTACAATATTATTACAGAGTAAAAATGGATGAGCTGGAATATGAAAAATATTTGCGATTAAGAGGGAGAATTTCCGTAATTCTGTCGAATGTGGGAGTTTAAGCGAATTTTTTTCGGAATGCGGGTCTGCCCCTGCAGACGGGGGTGCCCGTGGACAGCTTTATTAGAAAAAAACAGACGGATAGCAGATGAAGTAAGGGTGAGAGTATGAATTTATATGAGGCTATTTTTGTTAGAAAATCAGTAAGGAATTATTGTTTTGATACGCTTCCGCCGCAGACTTTGGATAAGATTTGGGAGCATTATAAGGAGATGCCGGCGCTGTTTTCGGGCATCGGTGTGGATATGGCGATTCTGGACAACCGGAAGGGGCAGGAGAGAATGCTCAGTATGTTCAGTGTGAAGGCGCCGTATTATATGGCTTTTTATTCGGAGGAGTCGGAGCGGTATCTGATGAATGTGGGTTATATTATGGAGCAGATGGTGCTGTATCTGTGCAGTATCGGGCTGGGGACCTGCTTTATTGGAAGTAACCGGGTGAAGAAGGCGGAGCTGGAAAAGAACGGGAAGCGGCTTGTGGGGATTGTCGCTTTCGGGAAGAGTCATGGGGCGCATACGAGGCGGCAGAGTGAGGCGAAGCGGCTGCCGCTGGATGATTTGTGTGTGTTCAAGGAAGTGCCGCGGCAGTGGATGACGCAGATGCTGGAGGCGGCACGACTTTCTCCGTCCAGTATGAACAGTCAGCCTTGGAGATTTGTGGTGTATGATAACAGGATTCATATTTTCTCGAAGAAGCATAGTGTGGAGAAGCTGCGGAAGTGGGATGAGGTGAATTTTGGGATTATGTTTGCGAATATGATGGTGGCGGCGGAGGAACTGTGGCTGGATGTCGACCTCATCAGACTTGGGGATATTTCGCAGAAGAACTTTTCGAATAATCAGTATGTGCTGAGTGCGATTCTGAAGGCGTGACGGACCGGACGACCTCGCGTGGCTTCGTACCTGCGGTGTGGCGGGCGAGAAAAAGAGGGCGGAACTGTGGCGTGGAATGGGCACGGGGAAACGGGAACCAACGCAATTCGCCAGGAAATCTTGATGATTTATAAAGAGAACCCCGGGAATGCTTTATTTATAGGCATTTCCGGGGCTTTCTGTCGTCTTGTGGTAATATTTTGGTAATAAAGCACGTTACTGGCCATACAATGAATCAA
>CAVLAW010000164.1:0-5889 GCA_963661155.1 Tidjanibacter massiliensis
TGCTCCCGCAATCCTTCAAACATTCGAAATCCGCTGATTTACTGCGTAAATCGCTTCTTTCTCATGTTTGGCGGGTTCCAAGCTCAAAAGCCTTATCGTGCAAGCACGAACAGCTTTTTAAGCTTTTAACCCTGGCATCTTGAAAAAAGAAAATAATTGAGCTATCATAAAAGGAAAAGAAAAAATTGTCCGGCAAAACAAAAGATGGACGAAAGAAAAAGGAGAAAAAGGTATGATCAGAGCAGGAATTATCGGTTCTACAGGATATGCAGGAGGCGAACTGGTGCGTATTCTTCTGGGACACAAGGATGTGGAGATTAAATGGTATGGTTCCAGAAGCTATATCGATAAGAAATATGCGTCGGTTTACCAGAATATGTTTCAGTTAGTAGACGATGTCTGCAAGGACGACAACATGGAGCAGCTTGCAAAGGAAGTAGACGTCATTTTTACAGCGACTCCGCAGGGACTCTGTGCTTCCCTGGTAAATGATGAAATTCTTTCGAAAGTAAAGGTGATCGACCTGAGCGCCGATTTCCGTATTAAAGATGTAAAAACGTATGAAGAGTGGTACAAGATCGAGCACAAAGCGCCGCAGTACATCGACGAGGCCGTTTACGGACTGTGCGAGATCAACCGGGAGAAAGTAAAACAGGCACGCATCGTTGCGAACCCGGGATGCTATCCGACTTGTTCCACACTTTCGATTTATCCTTTATTAAAGGAAGATCTGATCGATGGAAACACCATCATCATTGATGCAAAATCAGGAACCTCCGGCGCAGGAAGAGGAGCGAAAGTGGACAACCTCTACTGTGAGGTCAATGAAAATATCAAAGCATACGGCGTTGCAGGACACCGCCACACACCGGAGATCGAGGAGCAGCTTTCCTACGCGGCAGGCTATCCGATCACGTTGAACTTCACCCCGCACCTCGTTCCGATGAACCGTGGTATTCTCGTAACGGCATATGCATCCCTGAAAAAAGATGTGACCTACGAAGAGGTCAAAGCCGTTTACGACAAATATTATGCCAACGAGCAGTTTGTCCGCGTTCTCGACAAGGATGTCTGCCCGCAGACGAAATGGGTTGAGGGAAGCAACTACGTGGATGTCAACTTCAAGATCGATCCGAGAACGAAACGAATCATCATGATGGGCGCGATGGACAACCTGGTGAAAGGCGCAGCAGGACAGGCCGTACAGAACATGAACCTGATGTTCGGACTTCCGGAAAACGAAGGCCTCTGCATGCCGCCGATGTTCCCGTAAAGAACGACAAAACAGAACAACTGACTGAATTGAAAAAAGCGAGGATAAGACAATGAAGAAAATTGAAGGAGGCATCACCGCCGCAAAAGGCTTTCAGGCAGCCGGCGGCGCAGCAGGAATTAAAAAACAGGGCGTAAAGGATATGGCACTCGTCTACAGTGAAGTACCGTGCGTGGCTGCAGGAACCTTTACAACAAACATCGTAAAAGCAGCTCCGGTCAAATGGGACCAGGAGATCGTATACAACCACCCGAATGCACAGGCGATTGTCTGCAACAGCGGAATCGCCAACGCATGCACTGGCGAGGAAGGCTATGGCTACTGCAAAAAGACCGCAGAGGCAGCCGCAGCCGCACTCTCTATTCCGGAGGACTCCGTTCTCGTTGCATCGACCGGTGTCATCGGAAAACAGATCCCGATCGATAAAATCGCAGCCGGCGTGGAAATGCTGAAACCGCAGCTTGCCGACACAAGAGAGGCAGCAGCCACCGCCGCACAGGCGATCATGACGACCGATACCGAGCCGAAGGAAGTTGCTGTTCAGATTGAACTCGGCGGAAAAACTGTAACAATCGGCGGCATGTGCAAGGGCTCCGGCATGATCCATCCGAATATGTGCACGATGCTGAGCTTTGTGGCAACCGATGCAAACATTTCGAAAGAGATGCTGCAGAAGGCATTAAGCGAAGTCGTACCGGACACCTACAACATGGTTTCCGTAGACGGCGATACTTCCACGAACGATACCGTTCTTCTTCTGGCAAACGGTCTTGCCGGAAATGAGAAGATTACCGAGGAAAACGAGGACTATCAGATCTTCAAAGAAGCTCTGTTTGAAGTAAATAAAACACAGGCAATGTACATCGCAGGCGACGGCGAGGGAGCAACTGCCCTGTTTGAGGTGACGATTCAGGGAGCTGAGAGCAAAGAGCAGGCAGTAACGCTGGCAAAATCCGTTATCACATCGAGCCTGACCAAAGCAGCGATCTTCGGCCACGACGCAAACTGGGGAAGAATCCTCTGTGCAATGGGTTATTCCGGAGCCAAATTCGATCCGGAAAACGTAGATCTCTACTTCGAGAGCGCAGCCGGAAAGCTGCAGATTATCACAAAAGGTGTTGCCGTTGACTACAGTGAGGAGGAGGCAACGAAGATCCTCTCCGAGCCGAAGGTAACCGCGATCGCCGACATCCACATGGGAGAAGCGACAGCAACGGCATGGGGCTGCGACCTGACCTACGATTACGTAAAAATCAACGCAGATTATCGTTCCTGATTCAAGACAGGCGCGACAAAACAGCATAAGAGGAGAAAAATCATGGTAAATCAGATGTATCTGGACAAAGCAAATGTGCTGATCGAGGCACTTCCTTATATTCAGCGGTTCAACCGCAAAATCATCGTCATCAAATACGGCGGAAGCGCAATGGTGGATGAAGAATTAAAAAGAAATGTCATCCAGGACGTCGTTCTGTTAAAACTGGTCGGATTCAAACCGATCATCGTACACGGCGGAGGAAAGGAAATCAGCCGCTGGGTCGGAAAAGTCGGCATGGAACCGAGATTCGTCAACGGCCTTCGTGTAACGGATGTTGATACGATGGAAGTCGCAGAGATGGTGCTGAATAAAGTCAACAAAGAGCTTGTCACCATGATCCAGTCCCTCGGTGTCAATGCAGTCGGCATCAGCGGAAAGGACGGCGGACTCTTAAATGTAGAGAAGAAGCTGTCGAAGGGCGAGGATATCGGTTTCGTCGGAAATATCAAGAACGTAAACCCGAAAGTTCTGTACGATCTTCTGGACAACGACTTCCTTCCGGTTGTCTGCCCGGTCGGCATGGACGATGATTTCAACACCTACAACATCAACGCGGACGATGCGGCATGCGCAATTGCTGAGGCTTTAAATGCAGAAAAACTGGCATTCCTGACCGACATCGAGGGCGTATACAAAGATCCGAAAGACCCGGAGAGCCTGATTTCCGAGCTTCACGTACAGGAAGCAAGAGATCTCATCACCAACGGAAATGTCGGCGGCGGCATGATTCCGAAACTGCAGGGCTGCATCGATGCAATCGAGAACGGTGTTTCGAGAGTCCACATCATGGACGGAAGAATTCCGCACTGCCTGCTGCTGGAGATCTTTACGAACAAAGGAATTGGTACGGCTATTTTAGGGGAGAATAAGGAGACATTTTATCATGAAGACAAATGAGTATATGGAACAGACCGAGCAGTACGTGCTCCACACGTATAACCGTTTTCCGCTCGCGATTGATCACGGCGAGGGCGTTCATCTGTATGACACCGACGGAAAAGCATATCTGGACTTTGCGGCAGGTATCGCGGTTTATGCGCTCGGCTACAGCAACGACGATTATAAAAAAGCAGTCAAAGATCAGGTGGATAAAGTCATCCACGTTTCCAACCTGTTCTACAATGTGCCGATGGGCTCTGCAGCAGAAAAATTAGCAAAAGCCTCCGGCATGGATAAAGTATTCTTTACGAACAGCGGTACTGAGTCGATCGAGGGTGCCATCAAGGTAGCGAGAAAATACGCATACTTAAAAGACGGCAGCAACGACCATGAGATCATCGCGATGAACCATTCCTTCCATGGAAGAAGCCTGGGAGCACTTTCTGTCACAGGAAATACGCATTATCAGGATCCGTTCAAACCGCTGATCGGCGGCATCAAGTTTGCCGATTTCAACGATCTGGAGAGCGTAAAGGCACAGATTACCGACAAGACGTGCGCGATCATCATGGAGACCGTACAGGGCGAGGGCGGTATCTACCCGGCAACGAAAGAATTTTTACAGGGCGTGCGAGATCTGTGTGACGAGCACGATATCCTGTTGATCCTCGACGAGATCCAGTGCGGTATGGGAAGAACGGGAAAACTGTTCGCATGGCAGGATTACGGCGTACAGCCGGATGTTATGACCTGTGCGAAAGCCCTTGGATGCGGCGTTCCGGTCGGCGCATTTGTGCTGAATAAGAAGACTGCCGAGCACTCCCTCGTTCCGGGAGACCATGGAACCACATACGGCGGAAATCCGCTGGCCTGCGCGGCTGTCAATGCGGTGTTTGACTGCTATGAGAAACAGCATGTCGTAGAGCATGTCGCAGAGACTGCACCGTATCTGGAGCAGAAACTTGACGAACTGGTGGAAAAATACGACTGCCTCGCAGCACGCCGTGGAAAAGGCTTTATGCAGGGCATTGTCGTAACGGGCCGCCCGGTCGGAGAAGTCATCAACCGCGCGATTGAGAACGGACTTCTTGTGATTTCCGCCGGAAGCGACGTCCTTCGTATGGTACCGCCGCTGGTTATCACGAAAGATGACATCGACGAGATGATTGAAAAACTGGAGAAAGCATTACAGTAATGAAAAACAGACAGCCGTCCGGGCTCCCGTGCAGGAGACCGGGCGGCTGTTTTCCTGCTGTCTTTCCGCGCCTGTATAAAAACGGAAAAAGAAGGAATAGTATAAGAAAAAGACAGCAGGAGGAAAAAGTTATGGCGGGAATTTTAACGGCGCTGCTCTCCGGCGCGCTGATGAGTATTCAGGGTGTTTTTAACACAGAGGTGACGAAGCAGACGAGTACGTGGGTGGCGGCCGGCTGGGTGCAGATCAGCGCGTTTGCGGTCTGTCTGGCGGCGTGGTGCATCACCGGGAGAAAACCGGTTGCGGGATTGTTCGGTGTCAAGCCGTGGTATCTGCTGCTCGGCGGTGCGATCGGCGCGTTTATCACAATCACGGTGATCTGGAGCATGGCGGGTCTCGGACCTGCGAAGGCAGCAATGCTGATCGTGATTTCCCAGCTCGCGGCGGCATGGCTCATCGAGCTGTTCGGCCTTTTCGGCATGGAAAAGACGGATTTTTCCGTGCGGAAGCTGATTGGTATGGCGGTGGCTGTTGTGGGAATTGTAGTGTTTCAGTGGGAATAAAGGCACAGATTTCTACTTGTATTTTTATGGTTTCTCCGATACAATAGAAGCGTAGTTATGCGTACACAAGGGACCCTTGCGCGTCAGATGCGAAGCGGAAGGGAGTACAGCACAATGAAAGTAAAAAAAAGGCAGAACAGATGCAGAAAACATGCAAAAATACTGGCGGCGATGCTGGTTTTTTTGCTCTGCGGATGCAACCACAGGGATACAGAATACAAACTGACAGATAGCACGAGCGAGAGTACGGTGGAAACAGCTTCGGATACCAGGACAGAAACGGATTCGACAGAAACAGAGTCCGGGGAGAGCTCCGGTAAAGAAGGGGAATCCGCGTCGGAGGAGACGGTGCAGGTCTATATCTGCGGTGCCGTCGCATTCCCCGGCGTATATACGCTGCCGCGCGGGAGCCGTGTCGTGCAGGCTGTGGAGGCGGCAGGAGGTTTTCTTGCAGATGCAGAAGAAAAGATTCTCAATCTGGCGCGGAAAGTCGAGGACGGAGAGCAGATCACCGTCTGGACGCGCGAGGAGGCGAAGGAACGGGGCGAAACCGAACCGCAGCAGATGGATGCAGGCGGGGCGGAACAGACTTCCGGTTCCGGAAAAGTCAACCTGAACACGGCCGGAAAAGAAGAACTGATGACGCTTTCCGGCATCGGGG
>CAVLAW010000165.1:0-5881 GCA_963661155.1 Tidjanibacter massiliensis
GTACCACGACGGTGCCTGGTATTACGTAAAAAAATATTCCTGTGTAACGAATGGCTGGTATCAGATTGATGGTGCCTGGTATTTCATGAACAGCGACGGTTCCATGAAACAGAATGAATCCTTTACGTATGACAACAATCTCTATTTTGTAAATAAGAGCGGCAAAATGTACCACAGCCAGTGGCTTACCTGGGAAGGAAAGACATACTATCTGAAGAGCTGGGGCGGCGCGGCACGCGAGGGCTGGTTAAAACTTCAGAATAAATATTATTACATCAACGAAGACTGCTCCCGAAAGACAGATGAAGCCTTTCTGTATGACAACAATCTCTATTTTGTCGACAAAAACGGCGTGATGCCATCGAATCAATGGGTCATCCGCGATGGTGTCTGGTATTTCACCTACAGTTGGGGCGGTGCCAGAAAATCACAGTGGTTCTACTATAAAAACAACTGGTACTACTTTAATGATGACGCTTCCATGCAGACCGGCTGGGCGGAAATCGACGGAAAAACGTACTATTTCCAGAGCTGGGGCGGACGTGTCACCGGAACGAAAAAGATTGACGGAATCACGTATCAGTTTGATAAAAACGGAGTTCTGCTCTCTGAAAAACAAAACTAGATAAACTGCAAAAATGCGGCAGAAACGAAAAATCCAACTTCGTTTCTGCCGCATTTTTCAGTTAAAGATCACCTTACAGATTCCGCTTCCGGAACAGTGCACGTACACACTGCCGGTAAATTCCGGTTCCAAGATATAAGGTCAAAAAAGCAATTTTCCGTCCATTCGTAAAGTGGTCCCCTTCCAGTACCAGAAGCGGGTGCCTCCGAAGTTCTTTTGCAAGTTTTTTCGCAAGTGCCTTCTCTTTCGTATCCAGATTCTCCACCAGCATCAGCTTGTCCAGCACGAAAAACCGCGCCCAACAGCAGCGCACACAGGCTTCTTTTTTCAGTGCCGGGTGACGTTCTTCCACTACACGCCGGTTATGATCCCACACTTCCACTGATCCAAGATCTGACCAGCGGAATCCGCTTGTCGTAAGGCTCTCACGCCGATGAACGTAGTAATATTTCTGCGCCGTGGAAAACGCCACCTTTTCGCAGTGCTCCATCAGCGGGACAATCGCATACGCATCCTCGGCAATCGTTTTTTCCGGATAGAGGACACCTTCAAAAATCTCCCGCCGGTACAGCTTGCCCCATGGCATCACGCCGAACACACGCGCCTTCATCACCTGGCGCAGGCCCTCCTCGCCGTCGGTCACAAACTCGATCCCCATATCTTTCAGATCCGGCATCGGTCTTCCTTCATAGAGGTCGTATCCGCGGCAGACGCTCATCTGGGCTCCGTACTTTTCCGCCAAATCATACAGCGTCTCCAGCAGATCGTCTGCGGTCAGATCATCACTGTCCACAAACGTGATGTACCGTCCCTTTGCGAGCGCCACGCCCGCGTTCCGCGCGGAGCTCACACCGCCGTTCTCTTTTCTGTGATAGCGGATTCTCTCATCCTGTGCGGCATATGCCTGACAGATTTCGCTGCTTTGATCGGTGCTTCCATCGTCTATAAGAAGCAGCTCCCAGTCCGCAAAAGACTGGGAGAGAATGGAATCCACACATTTCTTTAAAAATTTTTCCGCCTGATACACCGGGGTGATAACTGAAATTTCCGGCATTGCTTTATCCTCTTTCTTTATTTCTTCTCGCAACGGTCAAATATTTCGCTGCAAGCAGTAGTGAATCCCTTTATACTGCTCATACGAATGATCAAGATCCAGAAACGCCGCATCGTGATGGCCTTTCTGCTGTTCCTTCGGCGGCAGCTTCATATAATCGCCGAACGCCATGCGCAGATACGTGTCGTATCCGACCGGGATCGGCAGACGCTCGTTCTCGAACGGGACCTCAATCGCCGATGCAAAAATCTTTTTCGGATATTTCCGAAGAATCGCCTGCGGTGCACACATCTCGGTGATGCCGTCCACCCGCGGGCTGTCGATATCAAACTTCGTAATATAGTTCTCCGCCTGCTTCCAGATCCAATAGCGCATCTTCTGCGTCGGAGCCAGCGCCAGCAGAACCGTTCCCAGGTAATGCATGAACGCACCGTGGCGCTCTTTCGTCGGAATGACCTGCGTGCAGAAAAGCTGGAAAATCTTTCCCTCAATGACCTGCCACTTTCTCTCAAGATTTCCCGGTGCATAGCCTTCGATCGGGAGAATATCAAGTGCAACGCCATGGCAGAGATCCATATCGACCTGCTCCTTTTTCACCTGCGTGGTGCGGCTGTCGCGGATGTTTGCAAATGTATGCGCATTGCAGAAGCCCTCTCTCGGGTACTCAAG
Organism: Tidjanibacter massiliensis; assembly: GCA_963661155.1. Lineage (GTDB taxonomy): Bacteria > Bacillota > Clostridia > Lachnospirales > Lachnospiraceae > Fusicatenibacter > Fusicatenibacter massiliensis_A. Next base: position 2,349 of record CAVLAW010000165.1, read on the forward strand.
CTTGTAGATCTTACTCTCCTCCTGCGTATCCCAGATCTTTAAAAACTTATTATAGTCCTTGCGCGGCATGAAAAAGTCGAGATCGTCATCCCACGGAATAAAACCGCCGTGGCGGATTGCGCCGATACAGCCGCCGCCGCAGAGATAGCAGGTCAGATGGTTTCTCTGGCACCATTTGTAAAACATGACGGCCATTTCCAGGTTTTTCTCCTGCAGCCGGCGCAGAACCTCGTCCTCGGTATTAAACATCTTTCTTCTCCTCTTCCTTTGCGTTCAGGCTGATCGTCTGGCCTTCCTCGAGTCCTTCGGTGCTCTCTTTCGTGAACACAATCTTGAAGGTGGCAAGAATCAGCTTCAGATCTTCTAAAATCGAATAGCTCTCTATGTACATCAGATCCAGTTTCAGCTTATCGTATGCGGTCGTATTGTATTTTCCGTAAATCTGCGCGTAACCAGTGAGGCCCGCCTTTACTTTCAGCCGGTAGGCAAACTCCGGAATCGACTCCTCGTACTCTTTTGCAATCTCCGGCCGCTCCGGGCGCGGTCCGACCACGCTCATATCGCCTTTGAAAATATTCAGAAGCTGCGGCAGCTCATCGATTCGCGTTGCGCGGATCACTTTTCCGACCGGCGTAATGCGGCTGTCATTCTTCGTTGCGAGACGCGCCACACCGTCTTTCTCGGCATCCACAATCATACTGCGGAATTTGTAGACATAGAATTCTTTTCCGCCGATCGTCAGACGTTTCTGTTTGAAGAACACCGGACCGTGGTCATACAGCTTGATGCAAAACGCTGCAATCAGCATAATCGGCGATGTGATCACCAGAAGAATCGACGACACCAGCAGGTCCAGCAATCGTTTGCAGAATCTCTGATCAAATGAAAGACCGCTGTTTCGTGCGAGCAGAAGCGGCGTATCAAAAATATGAAGCGCTTCGGCTTTTCGTACCATAATATCAGAAAGCTTCGGTGTCAGATAGACACGGATTTCTTTTGCATAGCAGTATTTCAGCAGACGGTTGCGCAGCTCAGAGTGGAGGTCACCAAGGATCACACCCTCCTGTCCGTACGCATCGATCTGACGGCAAAGCTCTTTCTCTCCCACTTTGGCATTCACCTTATGTGCCACAATATACTTGTCCGGCCGCTGGTTCATTTTGATTTCCAGGCTTTCCATCGGGTACTCACCGTAGATCAGAAGCACTTTTCTCGGCGGGAAGAAATGCGCAAACGTCTTGTCAGAGAGCCAGGAGACAATGCCTGCCAGTGCAAAATCCACGAGTGTCATGCCCACCATCGGCAGAATGTACGGCAGATGACGCCACAGAAGGATGATCTGCAGATACATCAGCGCGTTGGCGCAGAACGCCGTCATCATCTGGGAATAGATAATACTACTTCCCTTCATGTAGCCGATCTTCATACCGCCGTAGATGTACATGAAAACCAGAAGGAAAATGCCGTAGATCACAACGATGATCTGATTTCCTTTATCCCAGAACGGTTCCAGCCACAGGTGGCTCGCGTAATATCGGTTCCAGAACACAGAAAAAACAGCGCATTCCAGAATTACAATCGCCGCAACCGCCAGGACACGCATCAGATGTTTGTACTGTTCCCTGTTTTTATATTCCATCAATCTCTTCCTCTCTTTTTGCCCTTACCGTAATACTTTCGCACACCGTTTACGGCATAGCACGCGAAGCAGTACAGGGAACCAAGCGTTCCCATTCCCAGTTCGCGGTAGACACGGTAGGTCATTCCTGCGGAATGCAGTTTATTGCCCGATTTTCCCGTCGTGGTGAGCCTGTATTTTAACAGAGGCTCATCGACGCCGCAGACTGTCCCATATTTCTTCAGAATGCGCAGCCAGTCCAGGTAATCTTCATGGCATTCGTCCTTTTCCATCGGGAACTCCAGAAGAACGCTACGCTTGGCAAGGACCGACGAGCAGCCGATCACATTTCCGCGCAGAAGCATCTGGTAGGTGATCCGCTCCGGGACCGAAAATATCTTCTGTTTTTCCGGTGCTCCGTCATAGATCAGCTCCCGGCCGGTGCAGCAGAGCACATCACCGGTCTTTTTCATGGCGTTTTCCTGCTTTTCCAGCTTCGTCGGATCCCAGTAATCATCCGCGTCCAGAAATGCGACGTAATCACCTTTTGCAAGCTGTACACCGCGGTTTCTGGAGGCGGAAGCTCCTTTGTTTTTTTCATTCCGGATATACCGTACCCGGTCATTTTCTCCGTAGCGCCCCATCTTTTCCATAGTGTCATCCGTGGAATTGTCGTCGATCACCAGGATCTCGATCGGGGTTTTCGTCGTCTGGCAAAGAACCGAGTCAATTGCCTGAAACAGTGTTTTCGCACCGTTATACGAAGGAATTACTACTGAAATCATCTGTTTTCCTCTCTTACTTTGTCTGCTGTGTCTCTATAGCAAACCTTCTACTTTTATAGCATATCTGCCCCTGCTTGTCAATTTCAGGCCGGGATTTGCAGATTTTTGTTCTTGCATGTAATTTTATATGAACTTCAGCACGGCTAATGCATAAAACAGCAGTCCGCCGAATAATGCTCCGGTTTCCCCGTTTTTCTGCCGTGTTTTTCTTCCGACGGCATACCCGCCGTACATCGCCGCCATTCCGACGGCGAAGGATACGAAAAAGATCTGGTCTGCCGTCACCGGGAGGTCTGATGCAAAGACGCCAGATATAATTCCGTCCAGTGACATTGAAAGCGCCAGCAGACAGAACTCTGTCGGGCCGATCCGTCTTTCCTGACTTTCTTCTTTTTCCGGTCTTTTTTCCGGAAGTTCCCGTTTTTCTTTCCGTCTCTTCTTCCAGTCATCCCAGATTCGAATACTTCCCATAAGAAAAAAGCAGCCCGCGCCAACCCTGGTTCCCCATTTCGGGTCCGCAGACTGCAGAAGTCTTTTCCCAAACTGCGCTGAAAGCACGAGCGCCGCACTGCAGAATCCGTTCAGAAGTGCAGCCACCCGCAGTGAAATCCGTGTCCGGCAGCTTCCGTATCCAATGCTGACTGCAAAGTTATCAGCAGAGAGCGCCGCCGCAAGCAGAAGTAATTCTACCATATGACACACTCCGTCTTTTGCTCACTTTACAGTATTCGGATTTTTTCAGAATCGTGCAGTTTTCGTCTTTTTCTATTCCACCGCTTTCCGGAACTCGCGGATCTTTTCACCAAAATGCGATACATCGGTGCAGAAAATGCTCGAGGTTCCCGCCACGAAAATGCTGGCTCCGCAGGACCGCAGCGTCGCGCCGTGTTCCTTCGTAATATTTCCATCCACCTCTAAAATAATGTCCTCTCGGTGCATCTCTTTTAAAAATACCTGCAGTTTTTCCGCTTTCCGTAGCGTACTCGGCACAATCTTCTGTCCGGCAAAGCCCGGATTGACCATCAGAAGGTTGACGCCGTCGATATAGTCCAGCACTTCCTCAATCTGCCCGATCGGTGTCGCCGGGTTGATCGCAAGGAACCGTTTGCAGCCGTACGGCACAAGGTAAT
>CAVLAW010000166.1:0-5866 GCA_963661155.1 Tidjanibacter massiliensis
ATCACTTTCTTACGCAGCGAAACAGCAAGTGTTTCACTGCTGATTGAACAGTAACGTAAAAGATGTCAGTATAGATGTCAAAAGTTCGTTGCACTTTTTTCGGGTTCGTGGTAGAATAGCCCGTGAGCCTGCAAAATGGGCAGGCAGACGAAAGAGAAAACAGCGGCTGGCAGAACGAACGAAGAAGTGAGGGATGTCGGCTGCTTTCGCGTATGAAAAAATTTGAAATTGGAATAGGAAAAGAAAAATCGTGATCAAAGAAGAGATTGTCAGAGAACTTTATGCAATTGCAGGGGAGGATGCCGTACAGACGGCGGAGCCGATGAAAAACCATACGACCTTCCGCGTGGGCGGTCCGGCAGACTATTTCGTATCTCCCCATACAGAAGAAGAAATCAGAAAAATCGTGGCTCTCTGCGAAGAAAAAGAAATCCCGTGGTTTGTGACCGGAAACGGCAGCAATCTCGTTGTCAGTGACGAGGGCTACCGCGGCATGATTCTCTCGGTTTACAAAAACTTCCAGGGAATCGAAGTGGAAGGGAATGTGATCCGCGCAAAAGCCGGCAGCATGCTTTCCTCGATCAGCCAGGCGGCAAGAGAAGCCGGTCTTTCCGGTATGGAGTTCGCCTCCGGAATCCCGGGAACATTGGGCGGCGGTGTGCGGATGAACGCCGGAGCCTACGGCGGAGAGATGAAAGATATTGTACAGAGCATCACCGTGTTTACAAGAGAAGGTGAAATTCTGGAACTGAAAAAAGAAGAACTTGGCTTCGGCTACCGTACCAGCGTGATCAAAGAAAAAGGATATCTGGTGCTGGGAGCAGAACTTGCACTCGTTCCGGGAGAAAAAGAAGAAATCCTCGCGCGGATGCAGGAACTGAAAAAGAAACGTGTTGAGAAACAGCCGCTCGAGTATCCGAGCGCCGGCAGCGCATTCAAGCGGCCGGAAGGCTACTTTGCCGGAAAACTCGTAATGGATGCCGGACTTTCCGGCTATGCGGTCGGCGGCGCAAAAGTGTCGGAAAAACACTGCGGTTTTCTGATCAACGCAGGCGGAGCAACCGCATCGGATGTGATGGAGCTGATCCGCCAGGTTCAGACAAAAGTAAAAGAGCAGTTTGGCGTACAGCTTGAACCGGAAATCCAGTTCCTCGGAGAATTTTAAGTTCCGGTTTCCACCAAAGGAGAAAAAACATGCGTTTTGTAATTGTGACCGGCATGTCCGGTGCGGGAAAAAGTACGGCATTGAAAATGCTGGAGGATGCGGAATATTTCTGCGTCGACAACCTTCCGATCCCGCTGGTAGAAAAATTTGCGCAGCTTACCGCTGACGGCACTTCCGGAGAAATCCAGAAAGTAGCAGTCGGAATTGATATCCGAAGCGGTCAGGCGCTCCCGGATCTGCAGAATGTTCTGGAACGGATGAGCATCAATGGAATCTGCTACGAGATCCTGTTTCTGGACGCGTCCGACGACGTGCTGGTCAAACGATACAAAGAGACGAGAAGAACACACCCGCTGGCCGGTCTTGGCCGGGTCGATGAGGGAATCAAAAAAGAGCGGAAAGCGCTCGAATTCCTCAAAAAAGATGCGGACTACATTCTCGATACGAGCCAGCTTCTTACAAGAGAGCTGAAAGCAGAGCTCGACAAGATCTTTGTGCAGGATCAGAAGTTCAAAAACCTGATGATCACCGTGCTCTCGTTCGGATTCAAATACGGAATCCCGGCGGACTCGGATCTCGTTTTCGATGTCCGTTTCCTGCCGAATCCCTACTATGTAGAAGGCATGCGCCCCCTGTCCGGAAACGATGCTCCGGTGCGGGACTATGTGATGGGATTTGAGACGGCACAGGTCTTCGCCCAGAAATTAGAGGACATGATCCGTTTCCTGATTCCGAACTACATTTCCGAGGGCAAGCATCAGCTCATCATCAGCATCGGTTGCACCGGCGGCAAGCACCGTTCCGTAACCCTTGCCAACGAGCTGTATCGGCGTCTTTCCAATGCGAAGGACTACGGCATCCGGATCGAACATCGCGATCTGGAAAAGGACGCCATCCGAAAAGGCATTTAGAGGTGGAACGATGTCATTCTCAAGCGAAGTAAAAGAGGAATTATCGAGACATCTTCCGGCGGCGCGTCACTGCCAGATCGCAGAGGCGGCGGCGATCCTGTCCCTCTGCGGACAGATTTCTGAAAAGGACGGGACCATACGGATTCAGACAGAGAATGCGTATGTAGCAAGAAAATACTTTACTTTATTGAAAAAAACATTTAATATAGAAGCTGAGCTTGCAGTCAAGGTGAATCAGAAGGAAAACACGTATCTGATCCGCGTGAATGACCGGGAAGAAACCTATGAGATTCTGCAGGCCGTGAAGCTGCACGAGACAGACAGTGAACTGGCAAGGCCGATCCCGGCGGTTGTCATTCAGCGCCAGTGCTGCAAGCGGGCGTTCCTACGCGGAGCATTTCTGGCATCCGGTTCCATCAGCGATCCAAACCGGTTTTATCATCTGGAAATCGTCTGTCCCGACGCACCGAGAGCAGAACAGGTGCAGGGGCTTCTGAAATGCTTTGACATTGACGCGAGAATCGTCCTCCGGAAAAACCACCATGTGGTTTACATGAAGGAGGGGGCGCAGATTGTAGAGATGCTCGGCATCATGGAAGCCAACATCGCGCTCATGAATCTCGAAAATGTGCGGATCTTAAAAGAGATGCGCGGCAGCGTCAACCGAAAGGTGAACTGCGAAACTGCTAACATCAACAAAACGGTCAGTGCGGCGATCCGCCAGATCGAAGATATCCGGTATATCGAAGAAACCGTCGGTTTCTCATCCCTGCCGGAACCGCTGGAGCAGATGGCAAAGCTCCGCTTACAATACCCGGAGGCATCGCTTCTGGAACTTGGCAAGATGTTAACGCCGGTCGTTGGTAAATCCGGAGTTAATCATAGATTAAGAAAACTAAAAGAGATTGCAGAAGATTTGCGAAGGAAACAAGGAGGAGAAGTATTATGATTAAGAAACCAATCACAATTCGTCTTTCGAGCGGCTTGGAGGCAAGACCAGTTGCCATGCTGGTACAGGTAGCAAGCCAGTACGAGAGTGAAATCTACGTCGAGAGCGGCAGAAAAAAAGTAAACGCAAAGAGCATCATGGGTATGATGACGCTTGGTCTGGATAATGGCGAAGAAGTTACCGTGATCGCAAACGGAAAAGACGAGAGCGAAGCCATGGACGGCGTTGAAAAATATTTAAGCAGTCCTTCTGCTGAATAATCTTACTGCACTTACAGCATAAACATAGAGTAAAACGGCATGTCAGAACATTGACATGCCGTTTTGCTGCACTTTTTTAAAATGAAAAATCAGACTACATTCTTCGCACGGAACCAGTACGTATAAAGATAGGAAAAGCCAAGCGATTCGTACAGGGTGATCGCAGGCGTATTTCCCTCCACGACCTGAAGATACGCTTTCGTTGCGCCGAGCCGGATTCCCTCGGAGAGAATCGTGCGGCAGATCGAGGAGGCATAGTGGCGGTGGCGGTATGCCGGGTGAACATGGATCGCATAGACTCCGACGTAATCGCGGTCGCGGATGCCAAGACCGGTGGCGACGATCGTTCCGGTTTCATCCTGAATTGAGGTGCAGATTGTCTCTTTTGGAATCGCGCGGTACATCGATGGGACAACCATGCGGTGCATCACGTTCGTCGTGCCCTTTAAGGCGAAAAGACTGTCGATCCACTTCGGCGGGATAAAGCTGCTGACGGTCACGGCCACGGCGGGATCTTTTTTATCAAAGTCCGCAAGATCCCTCGTCATGACATGGGTCGTGTGCTGAACCACGTAGCCGCGGCCGGCGAGCAGCTGATCAAAGCCGGGATCGACAAGTGGACTGATCTTGAAAATCGCCGGTGTGCCCCAGCGGCGGTAGATTTCCTCACAATACTGGACTTTTTCGTCAATCGGAATCGTGGACGGTCCGATCTGCTCGACACTGTTGGTCCGGTGCGTATAAAAATAAGAAAAACGAAGAATCCATCCGTCGTACAGCTCAATCTGGTGAGAAGGCCATGCGTTCAGGGAAAGATCTTCGATGGTTTTAATCAGTGTATTCATAACGGTATTCCCCCTTTAGCTATGTATATAGTATAGAAGAAACAGCTCAGATCTTCAAGAAAAAATCGTAAAAATCGACACACAGAACGGTACGGGCGGAGCACGACACATAACGTTTTCTTGCATAATCAGAGAAAAGGGGTTATAATAGGGGGCATAAATGGAGAAAAACAAGGAGAATTGAATATGTCAAAATTACTGAAGGTAATTGTGAATACCCTGCTTCTGCTTGCAATCCTGTCAGCAGGCGCACTGGTGATCCCGCCGTTTGCCGGCATCACGACACTTGTCTCAGACGGAATGGGAAATACGAATCTTTCCCGGGGCACGGTCACGTACGCGAAGAAGACGGAAACATCATCCGCGGTAGCGGGAGACAAAATCCTGGTCGATGACAATTCCGGAAAGTATATCTATACGATACAGTCCATTGACGCATCTGCCGGAACCGCATCCGTAAAAAATGTGATCAGCGGGGATACAGCAGAGATTACCGTGAGAGCAACGGTAAGTAAAGTGATCGTTACCATTCCGTTCATCGGCTTTCTGTCCATGGCGGCACAGAGCAAAGAGGGAATCATGATCATCGGACTCGCCATCCTGTTCCTGATCATTCTGTTCATCCTTTCCGAAGTATGGAAACGCGATGAAGAAGAGGATGAGGAAGAAGAGGACGACGAAGAAGAGTCCGAAGAACTGCGCGGCAGAAAGAAAGCTGCCCTGGAAGAAGAAAAAAGACAGGAAGAACAGAAAATGGTCGAACAGTTGAAAGCCGCTGCGCAGGAAAATGCGGAACCGGAAAAAGCAGAGCCGGCAGCAGAGCCGGAGAAAGCAGAGGAGCAGGATGAATTTAAGATCCGAGACCTCGAAGAAGAGAAGAATGAGCCGTCATCCTTCAATACCGTCGATCTGCAGCGCCTCGTAAGAGGAGAAGAAGCCAAAGCGGCAGACGAACCGGAAAACGCTGAAGAAGCAGCAGAAGAGTCGGAAGTTATTGAAGAGACAGTCGAAGAAACAGAAACAATCGAAGAGACAGCAGAGATAACCGCAGAGGAATCAGAAGAAGCCGAAGCTGACGAAGAAGTGGAAACTGCTGAGACGGCAGAAGAAGCGGAAACTGCAGAAGAGACAGAAGAACCGGAAGAAACAGTCGAACCGGAAGCAGTCGAAGAACCAGAGCCGGAACCGGAACCAGAACCGGCCGAGCCGATCGAACTCGCCATGCCGGTCTACACCGCAGAGGAACTCCTCCAGAAAGCCCATGCAGCCGGAGATGACCCGAAAGTCATCGAAGACCCTGCAACCGGCATCACAATCCTGGATTACTCCGATATCCTGTAACGAAAATGTCAAAAAAGAGAGAAATATAGGAAAACTGCACAAAGCAGCACCCCTATATTTCTCTTTTTGCGTAAAAACGGATAAATCGAAAAAAAATAAAAAAAACCTTGATTTTTCGCGGACTTTCTTGTATACTAACAACTGTTGTGACATTGATAGCGTTGAAGCGCGAGGTTGCCGCTGGAGAACAGCGGGTTTTCCGTGGAGCGAATGTCAAGTTAGAGAAACTGGCGACAAGTCACTGTACCCACAATTAAGTCCACCTGTAAGAGTGGAAACGACCGTGTGCAAACATCAGGACACACACGGGTAAGTGTACAGTCACCGCTTGTCGTACTCGTAAAAGTGCGAAAAGGAGGCGACTTTTTTTATGGCAAGTCAAGTAATGAGAATTA
>CAVLAW010000167.1:0-5857 GCA_963661155.1 Tidjanibacter massiliensis
CTCTGCCGAATCCAGACGATCCCAAAACCGAGCCATGGAAGAACCGCAATCACCTTTCCAATCACCTGTTCTTCTGAAACGATTCCTGCGTCTTCCTCTTCATTGGCATCCCCTTTTGTATGGTATCCTTCTTCGCTTTTCTCTACAATCCGGTGCGTCACCACCATATTTCCTCTCCGGTAGGTAATCACCTCTCCCGGATTCCATTCGTTCTTCCGTCCGTCTACAATCACAACGGATCCCGTTCTGACCGACGGTTCCATTGATCCGGACAGCACAATGTACGCGTAAAAATCATGCATCAGATACCATCCCGCTGTCAGAAAAAGGAAAAGAAAGCCACGGCCAAGCCACCGTTTCACTGCTGTCTTCATATTCTCCCTTCCGCCCAAAAAGACATCCCATCGCTTATTTTTGCACGCAAAAAACAGAGGATATTGTTTTACCCTCTGTCTCAGAATATTCCTGCTTTGTTTTTTCTAAAGTCCTGTAAAAGTAATTTAAATCTACCACAGCCTGCAAAAAAACGCAAGCACGGATTGTCTGCTGAAATCTAAATTTTTTCTAAACCCAAAAACACAGCATCTTTTCAAAATTTTCAGAACTGCTCCCGGATCCTCTGCTCCCCGTCCAGCAGCCGTCCCTCCAGCTCCTCATCCCGCTCTGTTCCGAGAATCTTTCGCATCACGCGCTCCTCGTCCCGGATTCCTTTTCCATGCAGGACACCGTACGCACCCGCATCGCTTCCCGCTGCAAGCACAACGCCTTTTTCCATTCCAAGCAGCAGCCCTTTTTTCTGCGTCTCAAAAATCCAGGAAAGTGTCTCCGCCGGATACCGTCCGTTGTCCAGAAGATTCGAGACGGTCACAATCGTCGGCACCCAGATGGTTCCATGTTCCGCCATACAGCAGATGCTCTCCTCATTCTGGAAATTTCCATGCTCAATGGAATCCACACCAGCCTCCGCCGCATCGATCACCGCCTGTGCGCCATTCACATGCGCCATCACGGAAAGCCCCGCGTCATGCGCCTCTGCCGCCATCCAGAAAGCCTCTTCCCTCGAAAGCGGCTCGCTCGTCACACGCCCTTTCGAAGCGAAATCGAGAATCCCCGTCATCATAATCTTGACAAAATCTCCACCCGCACGGCGTACTTCACGCACAAGTTCGCAATACTCCCTGCGGTCAGAAAACGCACGGCCGACGATTTTCCCATAATGACCCGCCTTGTGCATTGCAAACACAGGCGTGCGGTACGTAATGCCGTACTCCGGCGCAATGCTCCGTGCAAGAATCCCTGCCCCGTACGGATCCCCTCCGTCGCGCACATACGAAATTCCAGCCCGCTGATACGCCGCCAGATGCTCCCGGATCAGATCCTCCCTCGGACCAGCCGCATGCGCCGCTGCCGCCTTTTTATAGTCCACGCCGTCCATAAAAATATGGGCGTGGCATTCTGCTGTTACCATGTTTACCGCCTTATCTCCGATTCCACCACTGCTTCTCTCCGCCCCATTTTCCAGTTCTGTTCCGAGAGATACAGATGATACCCGCAGCCGTTCTCCACGTGCCAGTCGTAATAGCTTCTCTGCGGCACGCCGTACCGCTCCAGTACGCTCATGATCGTGCCTCCATGCACCACCATCGCCACATTGCGGTAATGGCGGCGGACGCAGGTATCCACCATCTTATCGAAGCCTGCGATGCAGCGGTCCTTGAACTGCTGCGGACTTTCCCCGCCCGGAAAGGCAAGCGTTGCCATGGAATCAATCCATTCCTGGTATTTCGGATTGTCTTTTAACTCCTGATAATTTTTATTTTCAAACTCACCAAAATTGCACTCTGCAAATTCCGGAATTTTCACCTGTTTGGCGTACGGATACAGAATATCCGCCGTCTCCAGGCACCGTTTTAACGGGCTGACAAACAGAATCTCTGCCGTCTCCGGCTTCATCTGTTCCAGCTCCTTTTTTCCCTCCTCGCACAGTGGTTCATCCGTCACGCCGATATACCGTCCCAATGTATTGCCATAGGTCTTTCCATGGCGGATCATCGCAATTTTAATCATGTTTCTCCTCACCTTTCAGCGGTACTCCGATCCCGCATACCACGCGCGTCACCGAATCGGCCTTTGCCGCCAGCTCCGTGCAGATGCGCCCCGTTTTTTCCCGCCATTTCCGATCGAAGGGTTCGATCGGAACCACTCCGTAACCGAGTTCATTCGTAACAATGCAGATTTCCGGATTTTTCTGCAGCAGCTCTTCCAGTTCCGATTCCGGCGTAACCCCGGTCTCCTCCTCCATAAGAAGCCATCTGCGGACCAGCTCCTGAAAATCGTATACACCGGAAGCGGCAGACAGTTCTTCTTTCGAAGCCTTCGCTCCGTCAGCCCATCCGTCCTCTTTTCCGGTCATCTTCTTTGCAAAGTTAAGCTTTCTCTGAAAAGCCCCTCCAATCACCAGTTTCATTTCCAGTTCTCCATTCCAAGAGAAAGTACCACAAGGGACAGAAGCTGTGCCAGCTCGCAGAGTGAAAGAAAATAACCTGCGAGATCCCCTGTAATTCCTCCAAAATATTTACTGCTTTTCCATTTATAATAACAGAACACCAGAATCGACACAAGCAGCACATCGATCGCCGCCCAGGTGCAGAAAGATGCCGAAACTGCTGTCACGATCAGAATCGTCGCAGCGAGTACCGCAGCCGTTCTTTTTTTCTCCGCACTCATGCCAAAAGCGGCAGCCGTTCCTTTCGGATTCGCATTCGTAAAAAATGCAATGGAAAGACCGCTGAACGATCTGGAAATTGCAAAGCCGAATGCGTACGCCGGAAAAATCTTCCAGACAAGTTCCCCGGCGGCTCCCGCATACAGCGTAAAATACAGACATCCCATAATAATCGCAAACGCCCCGGCATGCGGATCTTTTAAGATCTCAAGCCGGCGCTGCTTTTCCCGCCAGGAGCTCAAAGCATCCATCGTGTCCAGATAACCGTCAAGATGAATGCCTCCCGTCACCAGAACCGGAACTGCCGTGAGCACCGCCGCACGGAACACACTGCCCGCGCCGATATTCTGCAGAATCCAAAAAGCCAGCGTCGAAACCGCGCCGACGGCCAGTCCGACCCACGGAAAGAAACATAACGCATATTTCATATTCTCTTTTTCCCAGTCTGCCGGCGGCATCGGAATCTTTGAATACATGGCAAATGCCACTTTAAAGTTATTCCATATTGTTTTCATCTTATTCTTTTATTTTAACCGGAATGCCGTACACAACCTCAGTCACATGGTCCGCCATTTCTGCCAGGCGCACGTTGATATTCCCTAAGATCCGCTGATATTCCATGGTCTCCTTCTCATATCGGTATCCGTCCGAAAAAATTTCATTCGTCACAAGAACGAGATTCCGCGCCTGACCGGCCACCCGCGCAACCCCTGCGAGAATCTCTTCCTCCGCGCGCTCTTTTCCGGCTCCGGACGGATCAAAAATCTCATTTGCCGTAAGGTTCGACATACATTCGAGCAGCACGTCGCATCCCGGCTCCAGTTCCACTTCTTTTAACTTCGTATAGCACTCGATCGTGGAAAACTGTTTTTCCGCCCGCATCTTCCGGTGACGCGCAATCCGCGCCTGTCCTTCCGCACCGAACGGCTGCATCGTCGCAATATAAACCCGCTTTGTGCCTTTAAAATCCAGAATGCACTGCTCCGCATACGCCGATTTTCCGCTGCCGCTTCCGCCTGTCACCACATGTATCATCCGTCTCACCTGCCTTTTTAAGTCAGCGGCACATACGTCTCAATCTGTGCCTCATCAAACGTCGCCATGCCGCGGTATACGGCATTCGCCTGATCCAGAATCGGAAAGAGCATGACAGCGCCCGTTCCCTCGCCGAGACACATATCGCAGTGCAGGAACGCCTCTTTTCCAAGCTCCGCAAGCAGCAGATGCGCCGCCGGTTCCTTCGATACGTGGGAGGCGATCATGTAATCTTTCGCAGGCGGTGCGATTTTTGCGGCAAGAAGCGCCGCCACACAGGAAATAAAACCGTCCATCACAATCGGAACGCCGTGTGCGGCACCGGCAAGAAAGACGCCCGCCATACCGGCAATATCAAAGCCGCCGACCTTGGCCAGCACGTCGATCGGATCGGACGGGTCCGGCTGATTGACTGTAATCGCTTTTTCAATCGCTGCAATTTTCCGCGTAAGGCCTTCGCTCGAAAGTCCGGCACCGCGTCCTGTCAGCTCCGGAACCGGCCGGTTCAAAAAGACGGCCGCCATTGCACTGCTCGTCGTCGTATTTCCAATACCCATCTCGCCGGTCGCCAGCAACTCATAGCCTGCAGCGATCTTTTCTTCCGCCACAGCAATTCCTGTTTCGAGCGCACGAACAGCCTCTTCTCTCGTCATGGCAGAACCTTTTGCCATATTTCTGGTTCCATACGCAACCTTGTACCGCGGCACTTTCGTGTCGCGCGCCATTCCGATGTCAATCGGAAACAGGTCAGCATGGGCGCTCCGGCAGAGAATCGCTGCCGTCGCTTTCTCCTGCAGAAAGTTTTCTGCAACTGTCGCTGTCACTTCCTGGCCGCTCTGTGTTACGTTTTCCTCGACAACTCCGTTATCTGCGCAGAATGTGAGGAGCGCTCTTTTTCCAATCGAAATCTCCTCTTTTCCGGTGATGCCGGCAATCTGGACGAGAACGTCCTGGAGTTTTCCAAGGCTGTGGAGCGGTATTGCAATGCCGTCCCAGTGTGCTTTTGCCCGATCCATCGCTTCCTTCGAGAGCGGATGGATCTGTTTTATTGTTTCCTGTAAAGTCATGTCTGTTTCCCCGCTTTTTCTGGCACACCGCCATACTCTTTTATTTTCTTACCCAGTTGACAAAGAAAATATGGGAATCTTCGTGCGAAGTTCCATTGGATGTCCACTTGTAAGTATAGGTATACGTTACACATTTCTCTTTATCCAGATTCAGGTTCTCAAATGCTTTCGGTGTCATAAAATACAGATAATCAAAATCATCCCTCGGATCGCCAAATCCAGGAATCACACGTTTCGTGCCATTCTTTAAATAAGCATCCATGATCGACTGTGATTCATCAACCGCCTCATAGGCACCATTATTTTTCAGTTCGTTTGTAATCGAACTTTTTTTGTCTGCAATTCCCGTCAGATAATTGGTCAGACTTCCATTCCGTGCCGGTTCAAACTGCTGCTGCCGGTAAATTGCCGTCCGAAGAGAGATATTCTGTGCTGCCATCCTGTTCCGGATGACCATCGCAACTGCCGTCATACCTGTCTTTCTCTGCACACCGGCCTCGGCGCTGCAGATTGCTGCAAAGAAATCCCGATCACTCACAGAAGGATCTGTGTAATACTGATGCTCCATCGTGTAATACCTGCCGCTTACGCTGTCTTTTGCACTCACATACTGGCTTGAACTGAGAATACACGCTCCGCTTTCATCAAAACTGTAATACCAGTTACTGTTATTTTTCTTCTGCATCACATAATATGATTTTACCATCTTGCCGTCGCTTCCGAAATAATACCAGCCTGTCTGCGGATCCCCGCTCACCATCTGCTTCTGCGCATTGACCCACTGATTCGTTGCCATGCCGCCCCAGTCTTTAAAGTAATAGGAAGCTCCGTTGATCGTCCGCTCACCGGTTGCCATTACACCGTCGGCATCAACATAGTAACTGTTATTCAGGTGCGTAAAGAAGGTACTGCGGCACATTGCGCCATTCGCCCGGAAATAGTACCATTTCTGATTCGTCCGAAGCCAGCCGGTCACCATCTTTCCATCCGCATCTGCATAATACATTTCATTTCCAACTTTGAAAAAGGT
>CAVLAW010000168.1:0-5826 GCA_963661155.1 Tidjanibacter massiliensis
AGACCGCGCAGAAACTGATGCTGGAATTAAAAGATAAATTCGATCTGCAGGAAGCATTCGAACAGAAACTGGCAGGAAATCAGGCGGCGACCGTAAGATCAGCGGGCGAGCCGGATGCCTTCCAGGATGCGGTACAGGCGCTGACGGCGCTGGGTTATTCCGGAACAGAAGCGCTGCAGGCAGTAAAGAAAGTTGAAATCACCGAAGGCATGGACAGCGAGGCTGTGTTGAAAGCCGCGTTAAAGCATATGTTTTAATGCCTGTCCGGACTGTTGAATAAAGAGGAAACCTGAAAAACGATGGAAAGAAGAATTATCACAACGGACGTTCTCGAGGAGGACGTAAAAATCGAGGGTTCGCTCCGTCCCCAGCACCTGGATGACTATATCGGACAGGAAAAGACGAAGAAGAACCTGAAAGTCTATATTGAAGCAGCCAAACAGCGAGGCGATGTTCTCGACCACGTTCTGTTTTACGGCCCTCCGGGACTTGGAAAAACGACGCTGGCGGGCATCATCGCAAACGAGATGGGAACCCATATGAAGGTGACGAGCGGCCCTGCAATCGAAAAGCCGGGCGAGATGGCAGCGATTCTCAACAATCTGCAGGAGGGCGATGTTCTGTTTGTCGACGAGATCCACCGCCTGAACCGTCAGGTCGAGGAAGTGCTCTACCCGGCGATGGAGGACTTTGCGATCGATATCATGATCGGAAAAGGATCCTCCGCGCGCTCGATCCGCCTTGACCTGCCGAAATTTACACTGGTCGGCGCAACGACACGTGCGGGACTCTTAACAGCACCGCTCCGCGACCGTTTCGGCGTGATTCATCACCTGGAATTTTACACGGAGGAAGAGCTTGCTAACATTATTCAGCATTCCGCCAAAGTCCTGAATGTGGAAGTGGATCCGCAGGGCGCAATTGAGATGGCGCGCCGTTCGAGGGGAACGCCGCGTCTGGCAAACAGGATTTTAAAACGTGTGCGCGATTTCGCCCAGGTCAAATACGACGGAAGAATCACAAAGGAAGTCGCATCGTTTGCACTGGATCTGCTGGAGGTTGACCGCTACGGACTCGACCAGACCGACCGTCTGCTGCTCACAACGATCGTGGAAAAATTTCAGGGAGGACCGGTGGGACTCGATACTCTGGCAGCATCCATCGGAGAGGATGCCGGCACCATCGAGGATGTCTACGAGCCGTTCCTCATCAAATCCGGCTTTATCAACCGCACCCCGCGCGGAAGAGTCGCAACGGAGCTGGCATGGCACCATCTGGGCCTCGATGAGCAGAAGAAAACAGAGGTATGATTGGTTTTTTCTGCCGCTTTTTGCAGAAAAAGGTTGTTTTTCTGTCCTGTTCGGTATATGATAAGTTATATTAGCCGGAAGTTTGGTCCGGTTAAATTCAGTGGAGGAAAAGCAAAAGAATGGCTGTAAAAAATACAACACAGGTTTTAATAGATGGAAAAATCATCACACTGGGAGGCTATGAGAGCCCGGAATATCTGCAGAAAGTAGCTGCTTATCTGAATCAGAAGATCAGCGAACTTTCCCAGTCAGCCGGCTACAACCGCCTGTCCGTGGATACAAAGCATACACTGCTTGCACTGAACATTGCAGACGACTACTTCAAAGCAAAAAGTCAGGTAGATACCCTCGAAGAGGATATGGAAGCCAAAGACCGGGAAACCTACGATATGAAACATGATCTGATCGCATCGGAAATCCAGGTCGGCGATCTGAAAAAGGAACTGGACGAAAAACGAATCGAGCTGGAGCATGTGCGCGGCGAGATGGAAGAACTGCAGCGGCAGCTTGATAAGGCAAATAAAGATCTGGAAGATTTATTAAAAGCGTAAAAGAAAGAAGAAACGGGGGATTGCGGAACAGGTAATCGCCCGTTTTTAGGAGATAAAGATGAAGACAGAATTATTAGCACCAGCCGGATCGATGGAAGCGCTGAAAGCGGCAGTTTCCGCGGGTGCGGATGCCGTCTATCTCGGCGGAGCCGCATTCGGCGCAAGGGCGTACGCAAAAAATCTGGATGAACAGGAAATCCTGTCGGCGATTGATTACGTGCACCTGCGGAAACGGAAACTGTATCTGACGGTCAACACCCTTTTAAAAGAAGAGGAACTGGAAGAAAAACTGTATCCGTACCTGCGCCCATACTATGAACAGGGACTCGATGCCGTGATCGTACAGGATATGGGCGTCATGCAGGCGATTCATTCCTGGTTCCCGGATCTCGATATCCATGCGAGCACGCAGATGACGGTGACAGGATCAGCGGGAGCCCGTTTCCTGGAAAGCCTTGGCGCAACACGTGTCGTGCCGGCCCGTGAACTCTCGTTTGCAGAGATCCAGAAGATTCACCGGACAACGAACCTTGAAATTGAATGCTTCGTCCATGGAGCACTCTGTTACTGTTATTCCGGCCAGTGCCTCTTTTCCAGCCTGATCGGCGGAAGAAGCGGAAACCGCGGAAGATGCGCACAGCCGTGCCGCCTTCCATACGAGGCGTACGACAAAGACGGCCACCGCATGGGAGAGCCGGGCGACCGGTATCCCTTAAGCCCGAAGGATATGTGCACCGTAGAACTGCTGCCGGAGATCATCAAATCCGGCATTATGTCCCTCAAAATTGAAGGCAGAATGAAAAAGCCGGAGTATACGGCGGGCGTCGTTAGCATTTACCGCAAATATCTCGATCTGTACGAGAAAAAGCCGTCCCGTTTCCGCGTGCTGCCGGAGGACATGAAAAAACTGTACGATCTGTATAACCGCGATGGTTTCAACAAAAGCTATTATACCGTAAGAAACGGACGCGATATGATGGCACTGAAGAATGAGAAAGAGCAGGAGAACCGGAAAAAACAGCGCAGAAATGAGCAGCTCTTCTATGAGATCCAGAGAGACTACCTGGAGACCGAGGCAAAAGAACCGATTTCCGGCTTCCTGACCCTGTATCCGGGGCAGCCGGCGTTTTTAAGTGCTGAGAGCGGAAAATACAGCGTGACGGCGGAAGCGGGCATGGTAGAGCCGGCGAAGAAGCAGCCGCTGACGGAAGAGCGCGTGAAAGTACAGCTTGAAAAAACGGGTGAGACACCATTTTATTTCAAAGATCTCGATGTTTGTATGGACGACAACTGCTTCGTGCCGATGCAGACCTTAAATGAACTGCGGAGAAGCGTTTCCGACCAGCTCGTGCAGGAGATGACGGAGCCGTACCGCAGAAAGGCTGCAGAAAAGCCAGAGCGGGCAAGAAAAACAGCAGGAAAGGCGGGCCGGGAAGAAACCGGAAAAACCGTTGAGCTGACAGCATCCGCCGAGACGAGGGCCCAGTGGAATGCGCTGCTGGAAATTCCGGAGATCACGACAATCTATGCCGGCATGGGATGCTTCAAACAGGAAATCTTCGAGGAGCAGGCCGAAAAAGGTATTTTACAGGCAAAAGAGCTTGGAAAACAGGTCTATCTGATGCTGCCGCACGTGGTGCGTGAAGGCGATCTGAAAGAGTACCGCGATACCTTCCGCTATTTGAAAGAAATCGGCCTTGGCGGCTTTCTGATCCGCAATCTGGAGAGTTTTTCGTTCCTGAAAGAGATGGGAATGGAAAACGAGATCCGGCTCGACTACAGTGTCTACACGTACAACAGCCGTGCACAGGCTTTCTGGCAGGAGCAGGGCGTGCAGCGTGACACTGTGCCGTACGAGCTGAATGAGCGGGAAATTGGAAAACGCGACAATACAAACAGCGAAATGGTGGTCTATGGCTACCTTCCGATGATGGTTTCTGCCCAGTGTGTCCAGAAGAACTTGAACGGCTGCAATCACAGCTATTCGCTGGTGCGTTTAAAAGACCGGATGGGAAAATACTTCCCGGTGAAGAGCTACTGTACCTCATGCTACAGCGTGATCTACAACAGCCTTCCGCTTGGCCTTACAAAAGAAGCAGACGAGATCAAAGCGCTGCATCCGGCGGCACTGCGGCTGAATTTTACGATTGAAACGCTCGAGGAGACGAAAGAAATTGCCGCTGCATTTGCCGGGCTGTACTGCCGGGGCGCTGCGGTTTCGGGCGAACGCGAATACACCAAAGGCCATTTTCACCGCAAAGTAGAGTAACGGGAATCAAAAAATAAGGGGAATTTATGGAAAATACCATTGTTCAGTTATCAAAATATGTCATCACCTTCCTCATGATCTGCTTTACCGTGCAGTCATTTGCTGCATTAAAAGAGCGGGATGAGGATGAGCGCCATTATATTCTGATGCGGCAGATCATCATGATTATTCTGATGAACTTCATCTGTTTCTTCGTGATGTTCCTGCAGGAGGGCGAGACGGAGACGATTCAGATGTTTCTGCTCACAATGGCGTATATCCTGGGCGTGCAGATCCTGTACCGCCTGATTTACCGGAAAGCATCGATGATTCTGGTAAACAATATGTGTATGCTGCTCTCGATCAGTATGATTATTCTGACGAGACTGAGCGTCACAAAAGCGATGTCCCAGTATAAAATTATGGCGGCATCGACGCTTCTTTGTTTTATCATTCCAGTTATCGTCCGGAAAGGCAAATTTTTAAAGAGCCTGACCTGGATTTATGCCGTGCTTGGAATTGCCATGCTTTCCGTGGTCATGGTGCTCGGCTTTACCTCTGGCGGTGCAAAACTGTCGATTGAAGTCCATGGAATTACCTTCCAGCTCTCCGAGATTGCCAAGATCACGCTCGTATTCTTTATGGCGAGTATGTTGCGGGAAGACAACTCCTTTGGAAATGTCGTGAAAGCAACGGTGATTGCCGCTGTCCACGTGCTGATTCTTGTGGCATCCACAGACCTTGGAACTGCGTTCGTATTCTTTATGGCGTACGTGGTCGTGATCTATGTGGCGACGAGAAAAGCGCGGTATCCGCTCCTTGGACTTGCGGGAATGAGCGCTGCCTGCGTTGTGGCCTACTTCCTGTTTGCACATGTGCGGAACCGTGTGGCACTCTGGCAGGATCCGATCGGAAACTGGGATATCAGCAGTCAGCTTGCACAGGGACTTTTCGGCATGTGCTCCGGCGGATGGTTCGGAACCGGCCTTTTCGAGGGACGGCCCGACATTATCCCGGTTGCAACGAAAGACTTTATTTTCTGTGCGATCTGCGAGGAGATGGGCATTATCTTCGGAATCTGCCTGATTCTGCTGTGTATGTCCACGTTCCTTCTGATTATCAATATTTCCATGAAGATGAGCAAGCGGTTCTACAAGCTGATTGCCATGGGACTTGGAACTGAATATGCGACACAGGTGTTCCTCACCATTGGAGGAACCATTAAATTTATTCCGATGACAGGTATCACACTGCCGCTGGTCAGCTATGGAGGAAGCTCCATGTTCTCCACGGTGCTGATGCTGTCCATTATCCAGGGATTGTACATCTTAAGGGAAGACGAAGGTGAGGAGCTTGAGAAAAGACGAAACAAGAAGAACAGAAAACAGCAGAAGAACGACCCAGGCGCCAAAAAGAAACGACGCCCGGACGAAGAGACCGAACGACGAAAGAAAAGCGGCAGCCGGAACGATGGACAGGGAACCCGCCAGAAGTACCGCGAGCAGCCGGATGAATTCGAACGACGGATCGAAGAACAGACCGAGAACAGCCTCCACTGGTAAAGCGAAGAATAACGGTGCAGGCCCGTATCTGATCGTTTCGTTCCTGTTTGTAGCGATGTTTCTGGGACTCATCGCGTATCTCGTTTACTTCAATGTCGTGCGGAAAGAAGAATTTCTGAATAGTTCTTACAATACGAGACAGAATAACTATGCAG
>CAVLAW010000169.1:0-5792 GCA_963661155.1 Tidjanibacter massiliensis
CTCCATGACCTTATTCACATCATAGTTTCCTTTGTACTCCGGATTCGTCACATACGGAATCCAGTAGTTGATCATTTCTTTATAATAATTGGCCGGAAACAGCTTCGGCATCCATGCATGGGCATATTTTTCAAACTGTGCGCTCCACTCCTGGTTCAGCGCCTTCATCTCCGGGTATTCTGCGATCTTGTCCGCGATCACATCCTCCATGACCTTATTCACATCATAGTTTCCTTTGTACTCCGGATTCGTCACATACCAGAAATAGCCGTATAAGAGCGATCTCGGAAGCCAGAATCCCTTGTAGGACGGGGAGGTGTAGCCCGAGAACTGCTGCTCCCACTCGTGGCTCGGCACGCCGTGGTTGTCCACCATCATATCCGGTGCATATTTCTCGTAAACCCGGCTCATGCCCAGCGCTTCGCTGTGGATCGTATCCTGCTGGAAATAGTGGCGGTAAAATTCTTTTCCAAGAGCATTGAACCGTGCCACATGGAACTTCCAGGTCGGATGCTCTTTCTGCAACTCATAGTGAATGGCAGCGCCGTCAACATTTTCCATCGGGATCAGGATCAGATTCAGCTTATCCGGCAGATCCTTGTAAACATCCTCTGTCAGAAGCTTCTTCAGCAGCATAAACGATGCATTCGTCGAGGCAACCTCGTTTGCGTGGTGTCTTGCGTTGATCACCTCGCTCGGCACTCTCGCCAGACGTTTTGTCAGGGACAGATAACCCTCGTACTCCGGTTTCAGCCAGATCGCGTAGAGTTCGCGTCCCGTATAAGAAACGGCAATCCGGAAGACCTCGATGCCCGGAACTTCTTTCAGCTCCTCGATGATCTCCCGATACGTATCATACCCGATCAGCTCGTGTTCATGCAGATCGATATTCTCGATGCGTTTCGTCTTCGGCTTTTCTTTCCGCTCTGGAGTCCGCGCCACGTACGATGCGCCGCTTGCTGTTTCAAAGACAAGCGCTGTTTTCGCCGGAACACAGTTGCATTTTTCAAGAACGCCTTTCGACCACAACGACGCGTATGCTTTTACCACATCATCTGACACACCTTTCGCTGCGATGTGGAAGTTCAGTTCTCCGTTTTCCCACGAAACTGCAGGAATCCAGGTTTCGACTTCGCTTCGTTTTCTCTCTGCGGCAGCGACGGTTCCGTCTTTTGTGATGCACGCCGCATCTTTTAACGGCTCAGTCAGTGTCACTTTGAAGACCGGCCAGCCCTCTTTCTGATGGATCACCGGAAGGATCAGTCCAGGCGCATCCAGCATCACACCGGCTTTCTGGATACCATAATTTTTAAAGTAATCACCACCGACAAAATACATGTCCTCATGCAGTGCATCGAGCGATGAGATCAGATCCTCGCGGGAACCCGTCGGCTCGTCCGGCTCGCTCAGCGTGATGTCCATGCGCAGCTCGTGGAAGAACGGCTGTATCTCCTCGGTGACGGTTCCACCGGTTTTCTCTTCGATGTAGCGGCGGCAGTCCGGGAGGACCTCACTTTGGTAAACATCCCAGATTTCTTCCAGGTCGGTGCGGACTTTTCTGTCCAGGACGGTTTCACCATCCACTTCCACTTTTACGTAACCGGTCGACGGATGAACTTTTCCCATCTGCGGGTATTCATCCATGTACGGACGTTCTGACCAGGCGGCTTTGTACGTATCTTCACAGCAGATGCTGTTCTCTTTGCTTCCCTGGCAGAGATACGTGATATCGTTGTCTCCCTCATAGGCTTTGAACACAACATTTTTTCTCTCAATACCAAGTTCTTTCACCAGGAGATCTTCAATCGGATATAACTCCTGCAGATAGCGGATCGGCAAATCATACCATTTATCCGGCGTCTGGGCGCTCAGATTGTGGTAGGACGGAATTGCTCCGTTTTCGTCGTTCCATTCGGTCTGGCCTTCCGGAAGGAATGGTTTAAAGTAAACCGTAACGGTATCGGCTCCGGCCTCTTTCAGACGCGGAAGCACCTCTTCTGCCAGCCAGGAATAACCCTGCTTGTAGGCACAATAGATGGTTGTCTGCTCCGGCACAGCGCCTTTTTCGAGGATTTTGGCATTGATCTTTTCGCACATTTTCCGGCGCACACTCTCGGTCTCACTGACGGCACCGGTGATTTTTACGCTGCTGCCGTTTTTCAGCTTCGGATAGACTTCCGTTTCCAGAAGTTCCTCGAATACTTCAACCTCCCACGGGAGTTCATATACTTTTTCGTACATTTTCCGGCCGGATTTGTAATTGTAAACTTCTGCATCCCCTGCCTCTTTTTTCTGGGCTTCGCTCCAACGCGGCGATCCGTAGACCGCATACGCACCGCTTTCCTTTTCCTGCAGCGCTTTCAGTTCAGCAAGCTGGCCATCCTCTCCGCGGAGGATGAAGTCATCCACCATGTCCATCAGAAGATCTTTCCAGCTTCTCTCGCCGCAGATCTTCGGGAATGTATTACAAAGACGGGTGGTAAATGCCACAAGCGACTCGCCGTCTCCGCGGAGAACTGCTTTTACCCCATCCGTGTATGTCTCATCAAGCACCAGCTCTGTCAGGTCTGCTTTTTCAAAAACGATCTGATTTCCGACATAGCCTTCTTCTGCAAGAATGTTCCCCTGATAGCCTGTCGTCTCCATACCGAACCGGTATGCCAGATTGCATGCTGCAAGGATCATCGCATTGCTGGCATCCTCTGGGAGCACCAGTTTTACATCGAGTGTATCCGGCAGGAAATCGTGGTTTTCATCTTTTAAGAATGCACCTTTTTCAAATATTTTTTCCAGTCCCTTTTTCTCCCGGAAATCCAGGTCGTAGATCGGACCGATGTGATCCGATGCTGCCTCATATCCTTCCGGAACCGCGCCGGCTGTCTTCTGCCACAGCGCTTTTAATTCTTCTTTTGTTTCTGGTACCGGGATCTCTCCGTCCGCTGCCGCAGCCGGAAACACTGCCGTCTCCGCCTGGAATCCAAGAAGCAGCGCCGCCTCCACAGCGTTTCGCTTCTGGTCCGCTGTCATATCTTCTGTAACTCTCAACCGCTTCATGCATGTACCTCCAAAATCATTACCGTTCGCAGTTGTTCTGTGAGCTGTAACGTTCCTCTTAAGTTATGATTTATTGTTTTTCCGCACTGCATCATGAAATCAATTCTACTAAAATGTCAAAAAGATGTCAACCTATTTCCAATTTTTTATGATTTTTGCACAATTTTTCCAATTAAAATGGATTTTATCCCTGATTTCGTCCGAAAATTTTGTACAACTTTTCACAGAAAACGAAAAGACCGCCACTGCCCCGGCGGAACGTTCTCGTCCCGCCGGGGCAGTGACGGCCTCTTTGCCATCTTTCTCTATGATTTCCACACAGTATCGTAATTGATCGGTTTGTAGAACGCTTTTTCCCGGCTCTCATGATCGTCCGGGCGGTTGCCGAGGAGCCACATCGTTTTGGTTGCGACGGCCTCCGGGGTCATGTCGTACGACTCAAGAATGTTACACAGGGTTTTCATCTCATGACCAACTTCATAGACGGTCATATCACTTCCCTCGTGCGAAACCTGCGTACACATGATGATGAGTTTTTCCGGATACTTCTGGCAGAGTTCGTAAAACGGCTCCTTGATGCTCGCCGGAATACCTCCGACACCGAAACTCTCCACGATAATCGCATCGTAATGCTCAAAAATCGCCGGCAGCAGCACCGGACTGATTCCCGGGATCAGCTTTAGAAGGAAAACGTTGTCGCTTAAATTTTCATAAAAACGAACCGGCTTTTCATACGGAAGCATCGGCAGATACCGCAGAATCCGCCGGTCCTGCATTACCGCAAGGTATGGGAAATCGATGCTCGAAAAGGCATTGTAGCTCTTCGTCCGCACCTTCTTCGCACGCGTTCCCGCGATGACTTTTCCATCAAACACAATCTGCACACCCTGGGAGGCATCGTCACAGGCATAATAGAAACTGTCGGACAGGTTCGTCTTCGCATCCGTGATATCCAGATTGATCGGCCGCTGCGCACCGGTGATGACGATCGGCTTCGGCGAGTTCTGAATCATATAAGAAAGCGCCGCCGCGGTATACGCCATCGTATCAGTTCCATGCGCGATGACAAAGCCATCATAATCATCATAATGCTCCTTCACCACTTTCACCAACGTACTCCAGTTCTCCGGCACAACATTGGAACTGTCCAGATTAAAAGGATGCACCGCCGTAATCTCACAGAGCCCCTCCACCTCCGGAATATAAGATAACAACTCCTCCGGCGTAATCTGCGGAGTCAGACCATTTTCGGTCTTCTTCGAAGCGATTGTGCCGCCGGTTGCGATAAATAAGATCTTTTTCAATGTAAATTCACTCCTGTTTTCTCGATTGGTAACAAATTTTCTTTATATTAGCAGACTTTAGGGGCGGTGTAAATGAGGAATAAAAAAATTGGGGGACCAATCCTTTCCATTGACGTGGAAAATTCCGTTTGCTATACTGGAATCAGACACATACATCCTTAGTCATTCTGATCTGCGCCGACTGCATCAACAGCCATTTTTCACAATACTCTTCCACCGTAGGTGTATTGCGGCGAAATGTCTTACCTTCAATCTGTCGAATCGCTTCCTGCTCTTTCTCATAAAGCTCTTCTCTTGTTTTCCCATATAAGGAAATGCGTCGTCCCTGCTGGTCCGTTACGCGCGTTCGATAATATTGTGCTCCCTTCATGACGACGGTGCCGTAATCCGGAAGCAGCATTCTTCTTGCTGCCATATCATTACCTCCAATTCTTTTGATGCTTTCATTATCATCTTCACTCAACGATGTCGATTTCAACGCCGAAAGCTTCGAGGTTTGTCATATTTCATCGCTCCCATCTCAATGTTTAATCATCATACAGCTCTTTATAGGTATAAATTTCTGATGCAATCATTTCCGGATACTGCTTATAATATCGTCTGCACACTCGCTTAAATAGTCCGAGCATTTTCTCATCAAGACATACATCAAGCATATAATCCAACAAATGCTCCACTTCATCCTCCGATGCATTTCTCGTGACAATGCTGTCAACAAGCGGCTTATAATTGATATACGCCATATCCTGTATCCTTTGGATCTCTTTTGCGATTTCCTTTATAGCTGCATCCATTTCATCGGTCGCCATCAGATTTATCCTCTCCTGTTTGCACAGTTTCTGCGTCTCGTTTTCCGGCTCCGTAAAGCAGCTTCAGCAAAGCAGCTTTTTTCACACGATAGAACTTCGTCCGTTTGATATAACGTGGAATCCTTATTCCATATACCCGCATGAATTCAAGGATTTCTGCCAAATCAAATGATTTACTCCGAGACCAGTCTCCATATTTTCTGTGCTGAACCAGCCATGCTCCGAGCATATAATAATCAAGAGCGTCTATATCATCCTCACTCTGGATAGCATGGCCACAGAGGAAACGATAATCAATCGGAGCCTTCACATAAAGGTGCTGTATCCGTTCTTTTGATTCCCGTATATCCTTTTTAGTCCATCCATCGTACATTTGCTTCATTCTCAGCGTCCCATCGCCTAATCCACACGCATCACTTTTTTCAAATATCTCACCGGCACATGCTTTGTCAGCCATACGCCGTTTACAGATTGATAAAACACATACCCATCTGCCTGCATTTGCCTGGTATTGACCTCGTAAATAACCGGCTTACCATGTCGGCTCCCGACCTTCACAGCAGTTTCATAGTCGCCGGACAAATGCACATACAGCCGTGATTTCGGCAGCAATCCCTGCTCATCA
>CAVLAW010000170.1:0-5789 GCA_963661155.1 Tidjanibacter massiliensis
GAGCGCTGCGTTCGGGACGCAGAGGTCGTGGGTTCGAATCCCGTCGCTTCGACTATGAGAGAGGTGCCGAATTCCTTGAAAAATCAAGGAGTTCGGCACCTTTTAATATATCGGAAATAAAATGAGAAAACAAGGAAAAATATCTGGTCACGAATTTAGTCACGAATTTTTCAGACCGATCAGAAAAAAGTACATCAGGAGGAAGTGTTTGTGAAGGCATTATTTTTTGATATCGATGGAACGTTACTGAGTGAGATTACAAAAGAAATTCCGCAAAGCGCGCTCGATGCATTGAAAAAGACGGAGGAAAAAGGAAATCTCACATTTATCAACACCGGCCGTACCTGGGCGGAGCTGCCGGAGGAGATGAAACAGCTTCCGTTTTCGGGATTCCTGTGCGGATGCGGCACATATCTGCGCCAGGGAGATGAGGTTTTGATGCACCACGCCATTTCCGGGGAGCAGTGTGAGAAAATTCCAGTGATTTTAAAAGAGTGCAATGCCGGCATGATTCTGGAAGGAACGGACAATGTTTACTTTACAGCAGAAGCAACCCGTTTTGAGGATCTTGAGTGGGTTCGGGCACGGTATGTCTCGGTTGGTGTCGGTACTGCGGAGACGGCAGAGGATAAGGGTATTATTTACGATAAATTCTGTGCGACGACAGATGATGCGTCCGATGTGGAGCGTCTGTACCGGGAATTTGAGCAGGAGTTTGACATCATGGACCGCCGCGGCGGTTTCTACGAGCTGGTTCCGCTCGGATACAGCAAGGGAACCGCGGTAGAGTATGTGCTGAAACAGTACGGTCTGAACAAAGAAGATGCCTATGTCTTCGGTGACAGCAGCAACGACCTCACGATGTTCCAGTGCGGAGCACATACGATTGCGCTTGGAAAGCACGACGAGATCCTGGAGCCGTACACGGAGTACGTAACCGATACCGTGGAGCAGGACGGCGTGGCAAAGGCGATGGAGTATTACGGGCTAATCTGAAAATAGAAAAGAAAACGTGCACTGGAAAGGAAGAAAAATGCTGTTTTCCAGTGCACGTTTTTTCTGTTTATGCGGGCAAAGAACCAAAGACCATGCGTACACGAGATCTTCACGATTGCCGTGAGCTCAAAAAATTTTTAAGTTAGAACCTCAACTCCCTGCAGCGGTTCAGGCATTCGAAGATCTCCTGCCGTCTCGGCCGCGCCAGATCTCCTGGCCGTCCCGGAGCGAGAAGTGAGAAAAGACCTTTTTCATCCATCTGGTTTTCTAACAGATTCACGATCTGCACCAGTGTTTTTCTTCCGTCCATTTTGTACTCTGCGGCATCCAGCAGAATCGCATCCAGGCCATTGAGCTGCTCGCTGTCGGTGAGCTGTTCTACGGCGCGCAGGTCGGTCAGCGACTTGTTGATGAGGATGGATTCCCGTCCCATCACTTTCACTTTCGTGCGATCGCTTCCTGTCAGGCCTCTGCCTGGCTGCGGGCGGCGCTGGAAGGAGGGAACGGTGAACGGACGAACAGAGGCGGTAAATGGCGGGAACTCTGCCGCGGTGGCTTTTGCGCGCTCTGTGATGTTGTAAGGAATGTATTCTTTCATCTGAATCACCGTGTCTGCCACGTGGAAGTAGGAGCCTGAGCTTCCGGCGACAAGGATCGAGGAGATACTGAGCTTCTCATACAGATCCCGCACACGGCTGATAAATGGTGTGATCGGCTCTTCGCTGTCTGCGACGACGCGCTGCATCAGCTCGTCACGCACCATAAAGTTGGTGGCGGAGGTATCCTCATCGATCAGGAAGAGGCTCGTGCCGGATTCGATTCCCTCGATGACATTGGCAGCCTGTGAGGTGCTTCCACTGGCATCGGCAGTCGAGAAGGATGTCGTATCGCTCTTTCCCGGCAGATCGTGGATGAAGAGGGAGATATCGACGTTGCTGATGCTTCTGGAATCCTCTGAGCGGAGCTTTACGGCGCTTGCATCCGTGATCACGTATTCGCGTCCGTCCCCGGCGATGTGGTTGTACACGCCGCGTTCGAGCGCCTGCAGCATGGTGGATTTTCCATGGAAGCCTCCGCCGACGATCAGGGTGATACCGAGCGGGATTCCCATGCCGGAGATCGGACCGTGGTTTGGAAGGTCAAGCGTTACGCGTAAGGATTCCGGTGAGGTGAACGGAACGGCGTGCTTCATCGGCAGATCGGAGACACCGGTTTCGCGCGGGAGAATGGAGCCGTCGGCAATGAAGGCGGCGAGGCCTTTTTCTTTTAAGGCTGCCCGGATTGCCTGCTGATCCTCACAGAGGCGGGCAATATTGGCACATGCTTTCGGATCGAGACTGCGGTAGAACAGGGATTTTTCCACGCATCCCGGCAGGAAGTCAAAGAGAATGCGGATCAGTTCCTGCGAGGCGATGGTACGTCCGTTGGCAGGAAAGCCGATTTCCATGTTGACAACAAGACTGCCGTCGGATGCGTTCAGAACACAGGCGGTGCGTTCCAGAATCTCCTGTCCGCAGCGGCTTACCCCAAGCAGTCCGCTTTTGCCGGAGCCCTTCGCACGGAACGAATACGGTGCAATCGCCCGCGCAAACTGGCGCAGCAGATAATCCTGAAGGGCAACGCGCTTCTCATACGTGTCGTAGAGCGATGGAGGAAAAGCAGCGGTTTTTCCGTTGACATGGACGCTGACCCGAGACGGCGCAGCGAACGGATCGCCCTGAACATGGTCAATGGAGAGAATATAGCGCGGAAACTGATAAGCACCGCGGGTGGATTTATAGGCGGGATAGCTTTTGTGATTGATGCCAAATAAAAGCTGTTTCAGATCATTTGCAGACTGCATGAGAAATAACTCCTTTCAAAACAGATATTGCGGTTCAAAAAAAACCTGTGAACTGTGATAACTATAGCACAGTAGAGCGGAAAAATGCAAAGAAAAAGAGCGAAAAGCCTTTCGGATAAAAGAGAAGACTTTTCGCTCTTTTCTGCACGGCGGCAGCACGGCCGTGAGGATCGTGTCAGACCTTATGCCGTTTGTTTCGTGCGGCGTGTACGTTCAAAATGAATCAGATAAATGACATTCAGAATAATACCGAACAGTGTCGCCAGCGGTGTCGCAAAACCGATCTGGAACAGCGTAACACCGGCAATTTTGCTCATAAAATACGAAACCGGAATCCGCACCAGGAACGTACTTAAGATTCCTTGCAGCGCCACAAAGAACGTTTTTCCATTTCCGTTCAGGTATCCCATCATCGAGAAGTTGATGCCGACGATCACGCAGTCCACCGCGTAGGAGCGGAGATAATCAGCCGCGGCCGCGATAACTTCTTTGTCATCCGAGAAGAGCCGGGCAAGAAGCGCGCCGTGGGCGAAGCTGAACAGGAAAACGGCAAGTCCCACAACAACAGTCCAGACCATGCCAAGATACATGGCGGATTTCGCACGTTTGTATTCCCCTGCGCCGACATTCTGTGCGGAGAAGGTGGAGACGGCAGCCATCGCAGCACCCGGGATCAGGAACATCAGCGAGCAGATTTTCTCGGCGACACCGACGCCCGCGGATGCAACAAGTCCGAAGCCGTTCAGGATGGCGAGGATCACCATAAAGGAAACGCCGGTCAGCGCTTCCTGTGCGGCGATCGGCAGGCCGTAGCGCAGGATAAAGGCAGATTCCGTCCGGTTGACGCCGAAATCCTTTCGTCCGAACGGAAAGCCAAGTTCATTGTTCAGAATCTTCGGAATCGCAAACGCCACACTGACAGCCTGTGCGAGCACGGTCGCAAGCGCCGCACCGGCCGCACCCATGTGGAACGGTCCCACGAGAATCAGGTCGCCGATGATGTTGGTGATGCAGGCGATCAGCATCAGAAGAAGCGGTGTCCGTGAGTCGCCGATGCCGCGGAAAATACCGCTGCAGGCATTGAATAGAAAGATCGCGAGAATGCCGATGCCGCAGATGCGGATGTAGCTCACCGTGGCGGAGAAAGCGTCTTCCGGCGCGTTCATAACGGAGGCGAGCGGGCTGGCGAAAATACAGATCAGCACGGCGAGCAGAACGCCGATGCCGAGAAACAGAGTCAGCGCGGTTCCAACGGTGCGCGCGGCCTCATCCTTATTCTTCTGCCCGATCAGATGGCCGATGCGGACGGTACATCCCATGGTGAGTCCGGTGATGATGCCGGTGATGGTCTGCATCGTCATGCTGCCTGTGGAGACAGCGGAGACATCTGCGGTGGAGGCGAACTGGCCGACGACCATCAGATCGACGGTTCCATAGAGGGCCTGGAGCAGATTGGCGCCGAATACGGGAAGCATAAAAAGCAGAAGCTTTTTCCATACCGGTCCGGTTGTCATGTCGTGATTCATAAGAAAACCTCCCAATGTAAATGTTGATCAAAGTGGAGCGGCAGAACTATTCAGAGCCACATCTCGATGTTGCTTCTCGCCCTATGAAATTTCAGAAAAGAACACTCATTCATGCAAGCATGATTCGCGTTCTTTTTTGAAATTCCACATGGCTCTGAATAGTTACAAAAAGCCGGATAAGAAGTACAGGAATTTCACCTGACCTCTTATCCGGCAGACATATCATGCTTTACTCATGTATTCTTGCCCTCCGACAGCAATGCTATCATACCAAAATTTGAGCAAAATGTCAACATTTGGAAACGCTCTGGCGCTTCACGAGTTTGGTTGCCATGCACATCTTCAGGCACTCGCGTTTCGGGTCGGCCACGCGGTCGAGCAGACGCTGAACGGCGGTGGCACCGAGCTCGCGTTTTCTTACCTTCATCGTGGAAAGCGGCGGAACCATCATATCGCACATCGGAACATCGTCAAAGCCGATGATCGAGACATCTTCCGGGATGCGGTAGCCGTTTTCGCGGAGCGCACGCATGACAGCAGCGGCGATGATGTCGTTGTCGGCAAAGTATGCGTCGGCAATCGGCGCTTTCGACTCAAGGATACGGAGCATATCGCGGTAGCCATCGTCCGAAGTCGGGGAGACATCATGGACATAAGGATGCGAGGTGCTGATGCCGTTCGCACGGAGCGCTTTGTAGTAGCCGTCGGCACGCTCGGAGAAGTTGCTGATGTCGAGGCTGGAGCGCAAATAACCGACATTTTTGTGGCCGCACTGGATCAGATAATTCGTAGCGTTGAACGCGCCCTGAATATTGTTGATGAGAACGCAGTCATAGCTGAGCTCATCGTAATAGCAGTCCACAACGACGATCGGCACGGAGAAATCGCGGAATTTGCGGAAATCAGCCGGCGCCATCTCGGTTGCGAGAAGAAGAATGCCTTCGCAGTCGACCGCGCGGAGCGCATCAAGCTGGGTGTCGACATCCATGTTCTCGTAAAAATAAGAAATATGGAGCGCACAGCCCTGCCGGGTGCATTCGGTGGAGATGCCTTCGGTTAACTGGGAAAAGAACGGTGTGTCGGCAGCAACCTTTCCGTGTTTTTTGTAGTTGACGAGCTGGATAATGCGGGAAGAAGCGCCGGAAGACTCGTTCTTTTTCGGCTCATAGCCGTATTCCGCTGCTGTCTTTAAGACCAGCTCCCGGGTAGCATCGCTGATGCCTGGTTTATTATTGAAAACCATCGAAACGGTGGCAGGCGATACATTGATCAGCTTTGCCAGTTCTTTTGCTGAAATATTCATAGAATGTTAGCTCCTGTTCGATAAAGTCAGCCCGTGCAGTGATTCCTGCATGCGGGGAGGGATTTTACTAGTACATCGTTTTCGAAATAACTATACCACTCACTTGTCTGCGAATCCGATT
>CAVLAW010000171.1:0-5716 GCA_963661155.1 Tidjanibacter massiliensis
ATCGTCTACTTCAGACATCCTGCTTCTTTTAAGATCTGCACCGCCTCTTCTGTTGTTCCGATTTCCAGCAGTTTTCTCGTAAGCGCAAGATCTGCTCCCGCACGAACCGCCTGTGCTGCAAGAAGTTCTGCGCGGCAGTCCGCCTCATGGGAATGCGTATTCATAATTCCGCCGGACACTTTGACGAATTTTCCAAGATGCGCCACAAACAGAATTGCATCAAAGCCAAGCTCCGCTGCGAATTCCAACGTCTTTCCGACGTAATTGCTGCATTTGACTGAATGGTCTGCACGGACCCACGGATACGTTTTCAGGAAATCCTGTCCATAGTTTCCCGGTGTCACCAGAAGTACGCGGTCGCCCTGGGCTTTCCGCATTTCCATCTCGACACGGATCGTGGAAATCAGTGCCTCCTCGCTCATCGGCACGACAATGCCGCTCGTTCCGAGGATCGAAATACCTCCCGTAATACCAAGTCTCGGATTAAACGTATGCTTTGCCAGTTCTTCGCCTTCCGGCACAGAAATCACAACCTGCAGCGCACGGAAATCATCCAGCTTTTTCTGAATCTCTTCTACATTCTCACGGATCATCTGGCGCGGCACATGGTTGATCGCCGCATTTCCGACCGGCTGATCGAGTCCCGGTTTTGTCACACGTCCGACGCCGAAACCGCCGTCGATGGTAATTCCTTCTTCTGTTCCAAACGACACCTCCGCGTAGATCAGCGCCTTGTCCGTCACATCCGGATCATCTCCGCCGTCTTTTCGGACAGCACAGCTCACCTTGTCAGCGCTTCTTCTAATATCCAGCAATTCCAGATTCAGCACAATGTCTTTCGGCGTATTGATTTTTACTTCCTGTATTTCTTTTCCGGAAAGCAGCATGAAAGCCGCTCCCCGCGCCGCCGCAGCAGCGCAGGAACCAGTTGTGTATCCCATACGGAGTTTCTTGCTGCCCCGCATAATATATGCATCTTCCAAGCCTGTTCTGCTCATGTTTTTCTCCTTAACAGATCCGGCGCTTTTTCTGCCGGATCACGCGATCTGTTTTATCATAACACACAATGAAACAATGCTGAACCATTTTCGGATATTTTTTCAAAAAAGATCTGTTTTCTCCAGCCTTTTAGCGCAGCAATTCTTTCTTTTCCCAGTTCCCCGTTGCTTCAAATTCCGCCGCTCTTCTCCTGGCCTGTTTTACAATTTTTTCATCAATTTCCATATTTCCAAGCAGCGCAATTGCATTCTTTCCTCTTGCCGGTCCCTGTTCCAGACGGTACGGGAAGGA
The DNA here is from genome assembly GCA_963661155.1 of Tidjanibacter massiliensis. Lineage (GTDB taxonomy): Bacteria > Bacillota > Clostridia > Lachnospirales > Lachnospiraceae > Fusicatenibacter > Fusicatenibacter massiliensis_A. The sequence goes on from CAVLAW010000171.1 coordinate 1,291, forward strand.
AATACTCTGTGCGGTAATCCGTTCTTCAAAATGGTAATTGGTGTAGAGATCTTCCAGCAGATATGTCAGCTCGGTGTCGTGTGTTGCCGCAAGGCAGAGCACATTTGCACAGCGCAGAGCGGCAAGCACACTCTCTGACGCTGCAATCCGCTCCGTTGTATTCGTTCCCCGCAGCACCTCATCGATGACGCACAGCAGCGGCGCTTTTTCCCGGCTTGCATCCAGAATCCGTTTTAAGGACTTTACCTCCACGACAAAGTAGCTCTCGCCCTGTGCCAGATTGTCGCGGAGCGCCATGGATGTCATGATCCGGCAGACAACACCGCGGTACCGCTTCGAAAGACTCGTATCCAATGCCTGCGCCAGAATCGCATTTACCGCCATATTTTTCATGAAAGTAGATTTTCCCGACGCATTCGACCCAGTGAGCAGAATGCCACCCTCCGCATACAGGCTGTTTGCCACAGGGTGTGTCAGAAGCGGATGATAAAGCTCCTCCACATCGATCCGGCAGCCCGCCTTTTTCTCATCCAGAAATTCCGGCACACAGTAATAGGAAAGGCTTTCCCGGTACGACGCCGTGGAAAGTGCAAAATCCAGGATGCCAAGTTCCTCCACCACCTGCAGAATCGTATTCTGATACGCTTTCACCTCGGAAACGACCGAGGAATACTCGATCAAATCCAGCAGAAAGAAGGTATGAAAATACGCAAACAGCATGCTTGCCGCACCGCCCTGCGATTCTTTCGTGTTGACGAGTGTTCTGCATTTTTTTGTCACAGGACGGAGCTGTTTTTCCTGTTCCGCCAGACGTTTCTGATATACTTCCAGTCCCGGAATTTTTTCTTTTCCCAGCTCCTTCGCCGTCCGCTGCAGCCGCAGGATACAGCCAAATGCTTTTAAAGCGCTCTCCAGCTTTTTACTCTCGCTTCCATGCATCAGTCCATTGCCGACCATCGATGCAAACAAAACCACCACGCCAAGCGGCGGCACCACAAACAGCAGTACAATTCCAAGCACAGCGACACCGGCCATCAGAAGATATTTTCCCTTGTTCCCCGGTTCTGCCTGCATCAGTACCGCCATTTCTTCCGTCGGTGGATTCTCTTTTTCCTTTCCCATCCAGAGAAGGGCCTGCATCACAGATTCTCTCTCTTTGGGATTTCCCGAAAACAATCCGGTCAGCCGTTCTCTCTCGGCCCGGGTTTCCGCTGTGGTGACCGGCATACGAAGCGCCTTGTACAAATATTCTTCCCCGCACACGGATACCGTGTGATCAATCGTATCAAAAACTGCATCCAGCTCCAGATCGTTCCAGGTAATCGCGTCTACGCAGAAAGCTCCTTCTGCTTTCTCTTTCAGACACGCTTCCAGTTTTTCTCTCTTTTCCGGTCTCGTCTGTTTTTCCCGCTTTTTTCCCCAGATTTTCCGCAGATCTTCCAGTTTCTTTTTCTGTTCTCTTCTGTTGTTCTGTACCATCCAATATCCAAGCAGCACCAGAATCACGACAATTCCTGCCGCAGCATACAGCTCTCTCATGTTTTATCGCCATCCTTTTTTCATCGTCATTATTCTAGCACAGAACCTTTCTCCCTTCCAGAGGCTGTTGTAAAAATCTCCTCCACGGCCGCATGCACTGCCAGCCTCTCCGGGCTACTCCCGTCACCGATACAGGTAGACAGTGTCAGTACCTTTTGTATTTTCGTTTCAAAATTCTCACAGGAAATCAGACTCTTTTCTTTTCGTTCCTGCACCCATGTATCCCAGTCCGTTTCTTTCCAGTTCCCCGTCCGGTACACATCGCTTTCGGCATGCGTCTCCTCCACACTGAAAATACGGTACCGCCACGCTTCTCCGGGCAAATACAGGTAAAGATACGGATATTCTTCTTCAAATGCTACATCCCGGTACTTTTTCAGCCCGCCGAACATCGTTCCGTCCCGCATATTATGTCCATATAAAATCACATGCTGCTCCGAAAAATCTTCCGGTGTATCACAGGGAGCAAAAATACTTCCGTAAATCCGCTCCTCTCCAAACGCATTGTGCGACAGGTAATAGGCGTCATCCGATCCGCACACAACCGGCACATCCAGCTCACACCCCGGAACCAGAAGCCATGCGCAGATTTCTCTATTTTTTAATCGAAGGTGCGCAAACTCAACCGTTCGAAGCAGATTCTGGTCTGTCTCGTCCGGCTCTCGTTCCTGCTCTTCTTCGTCTTTTTCGTTTTTCTCTTCTTTTTCTTCCTTCTCTTCTCTGACATATTTCTGCACCGCTTCCTCCTGCTCTTTTCGAAGTTCCCGGCTCTGCCGGATCTGCGGCAGATACCAGAAAAAGAGTGCCGTCAATGTCAGAAGTACAATAATCTTTCTTTTTCTTCTGATTTTTATCTTTCTCCACTTTAGATTCATTCCACCATCAGAAACGATGGTGGAATGTTTTGCCTTGCCTTATTCGACTGGAATTCTGTTTTTCACAATACTGTTATGCCCGTAGTCATCCCAGCGGTATTTCTGATTTTCGAATACAACTTCACTTTTCTCCGGATGATCACATAAATTGACCGATACCGAAAAGACACGCGCCGGATCTTTTCCCGGCGATGGCTCCTCCAGCTTTTTCACCGTAACATTTTCCGTTCCTGTCACCTGAACGAGCGAATACCGCAGCACTTTCTTTTCCTGTACCTGATAATCTTTTCCTGCCGGAATGCCTCGAATCTGTACCGACTGCTCCGTATAGCCGTCCTGGCCCGTCTTTTGGTTCACCTCATCTTTGGTAAATGTCACATAACACTGATACGTATGTGCTTTTCCATCCAGATCAGTTCCTGTTACAGAAAACAGAAACGTCGGATTCCCATGCGCCCAGGTGATCTCATCTGCCTTAATTTTCTTCGTAATCGTCAGATCCTCGCGTGCAAGATCTTTTTCTTCGTTTTCCACGGTCACAGACAGCTCCGTTTTTCCGTCAATAGTTCCGTTTTTCACCGTAAATTCCCGACGTGTTCCATCCGTCAGATACCCCTCCGGTGCCGCTTCCTCCTGATAGTACCAGATATCGTCCGAAAGCCCCGCCAGTTCAATTTTTCCATCTTTATCTGTCGTTTTTATCTCATCAAAACTGCCATCCTTCGTCCAGATACGAAATACTGCTCCCTGAAGTGCTGTTCCGTCCCCTTTGCTTACCTTCTGCAGAACAAATCGGTTCTTTCCATTCGTAAATGCCAGCGTAATCTGTGCATTCTGTTCCCCGATCGTTATTTTCTTTTCTGCCGTATCCAGTACATATCCTTTTGGCGCTGCCGTTTCCCGAACAAGATACGTTCCGTACTCAAGCCCATCCTTAGAAGCCTCTCCGTTTTTGTCCGTCTTCAGTACAGCCGCTACCGTCTGATCCGGAAGCAGCACCGTTCCATTTGGCGTGGTAATCGCTCCGCAGGCAATCACCTGATATTCCGCGCCTTCCAGTGCTTTCCCGGAGTTTTCTTCCGTCTTTTTGATCTTCAGCGAACCTGTTTTTCTTGTGTTTTCTGCTTCCAGCCGGATCGTCTGCATGCCTTCTTTTTCAATCGAAAACTCTTTTTCCCAGTTTCCTGTATAGCCGGATGGATTTTTCGTCTCCACAACCCGGAATTTTCCATTTTCGCTGTCGGTATCCCGGATTCCTTCCAGCAGGTAAGAACCCGTCTTTTCTATCCAGTTCAGTTTTTTGAATTCACTCCAGGTGTTGTTTGCCCACCGGTACACGGTAAATTCTGCACCCGAAAGAGCCTCTTTTGTCTCTGCATCCATTTTTTTCACTACAAGATCTCCTACCCGCGATAAATGACACGGAACGTTTGCCGTGTAACCAAATTCTGATGTATTCCACGGAACCACGGTCGTCCCTGTTTCTCTGGATGATCCATGCCAGTTATTGTACGTACTGGAGGTATTATTCACAAAATCATCCGGCCATTTTCTTGGGGTTGTTACGCCTTCGCCCGGTCCTGTTATCTTGGAAATTGTACCGCCGTTGTAGAAAACCATCGTCTGTGAGGATCCTTCAAAGGTATAGGTCACCCATCCCTCTGGATTATCCGGCGTGGTTCCTCCATCCGGCTCAGAACCACGCCTTGCCGACCAGATAGCTTTCGTTCTCTCATCGTACACAATTCTCGCGTCCGCTTCTTTCGTCAAATAGATATGTTCTGTCTCGTCTGCAAGATAGAACCCCTGTTTAAAATCAAGATCCGAAAGTGTGAAATATCCTTTCACATCCAGAGGATTTCCTTTACTGTCATAGTAGGCAAACCGTACTTTAATCCAGAGCAGTCCCTTAATATCAATCACCGGCTTGTCATGATCAACTGCTATGATCACCGCGTCTACATCCTCATAACCAGCCGGCACAATGGTATTCTGCCAGTCTTCCAGCCAGA
>CAVLAW010000172.1:0-5572 GCA_963661155.1 Tidjanibacter massiliensis
GCGCCGGTCTTGCCGGTGTCATGTTCTTCTGGATCTGCGGAAAGAAATATGTGCAGTCTCAGGTGGAAAAAGGAAGAAGCAGCAAGTTTACAGAGCTTTACTATCCGATCTGCAAATATATCTATGTGCCGATCTGCGCGCTCGTTCTGATTCTCGGAATTGCGCTTGGCGGAATTGGCTGAAAAAAAGATAAGACGCGCCTGTCGTACGGAAAAAATTCCGGCGGCAGGCGCGCTTTTTGATAAAATTTTTCAAATAAAAAAATCCGATTGAATTAGTCGGAAAAAAGGTCTACAATCGGATGCGAAAATAGGAATTTTAGCTCCGAAGTAAAAAAGGAGGATATCAATATGGAAAAAAATCTTTTAACAGTGAAAGATTTAGTTGTAAATGTAGAGGAAAAAGAAATCCTGCACGGTGTCAATCTTACGATTGGAAAAGGAGAGACCCATGTGCTGCTTGGACCGAACGGTACCGGTAAATCGACGCTCGGCAATACATTGCTTGGCAATCCAAAATACGAGGTAAAGGGCGGTGAAATCTGGTTCCAGGGGAAAAATATCACCGAAGAGCCAGTCAATGAGCGCGCCAAAATGGGACTCTTTCTTTCGTTCCAGAACCCGCTTGAGGTACCGGGCGTGACATTAAGCTCGTTTATTCGCAGCGCTGTGGAATTAAAAACCGGCAAGCGCATGCGTCTTTTCGAGTTCCGCAAACAGCTGGAAAAAGCGATGGAGGTTCTGCAGATGGATCCGTCGTATGCCGACCGTGATCTGAATGTCGGATTTTCCGGCGGTGAGAAAAAGAAAGCAGAGATTCTGCAGCTTCTGATGATCGAGCCGTCTCTTGCTATTCTCGATGAGACAGACTCCGGCCTTGATGTCGATGCCGTCCGCACCGTTTCTGCCGGAATCGAGGCATACCGCAAGAAATGCAAGGGAAGCCTCTTAATTATCACACACAGCACAAAAATACTGGAATCCCTGCCGGTCGATCAGACGCACATCATGGTAGAGGGAAAAATTGTGAAGACAGGCGATGCATCCCTGGTCGAGGAGATCAACCGGGAAGGCTTTGGAAAGTACGAAAACTGAAGTCACGAGAAAGGAAGTAAGCGCTGTGAAAGAAAAAAGCTACGTTGCTGATATTGACAGAAGCATCTATGATTTCAGGGACGATGAAAAAGATGCGTATAAAGTAAAAGCTGGTCTGACACCGGAAATTGTTCAGAAGATTTCGGACGAGAAAAAAGATCCTGCCTGGATGCAACTCTTCCGTCTGCGTTCGCTGCAGATCTACAACCAGATGCCGATTCCGGACTGGGGTCCGTCGATCGAAGGACTGAATATGGACGACATCGTTACGTATGTCCGCCCGAATACAAAAATGAAAGCAAAATGGTCCGACGTGCCGGATGATATTAAAAATACATTTGAACGCCTCGGCATTCCGCAGGCAGAGCGGAAATCACTCGCCGGTGTGGGCGCACAGTATGACTCCGAACTCGTCTACCACAATGTCCGCGCGGAAGTAGCGGCGCAGGGCGTTGTCTATACTGATATGGAGAGTGCACTGCACGGCGAATATGCGGATATGGTGCGCAAACACTTCATGAAACTGGTAAAACCAACTGACCACAAATTTGCCGCGCTGCACGGGGCGGTCTGGTCCGGCGGTTCGTTTGTCTATGTGCCGAAGGGCGTTTCCGTGGAAATCCCGCTGCAGTCGTATTTCCGATTGAATGCACCGGGTGCCGGCCAGTTCGAGCACACGCTGATCATTGTTGATGAGGACGCTGATCTTCACTTTATCGAGGGTTGTTCCGCACCGAAGTACAATGTGGCGAACCTGCACGCCGGCTGCGTGGAGCTGTTCGTCGGCAAGAATGCAAGACTTCGTTATTCCACGATCGAGAACTGGTCGAAGAACATGTATAACCTGAACACGAAGCGTGCACAGATCGAGGAGGGCGGTAAGATTGAATGGGTTTCCGGCTCGTTCGGCTCCAACGTTTCCTATCTGTATCCGATGAGTGTGCTCAAGGGAAGAGGTGCAAAAATGGAATTCACCGGCATCACCTTCGCCGGCAAGGGACAGAACCTTGACACCGGTGCAAAGGTTGTCCACAGTGCGCCGGATACGAGTTCCTATATCAATACAAAATCCATTTCCAAGGACGGCGGCATCAGCACTTTCCGTTCCTCCGTCTCCGTCACAAAGTCGGCGAAGAATACGAAATCTGCTGTCTCCTGCCAGTCCCTGATGCTGGATGATATTTCCCGTTCGGATACAATTCCGGCGATGGATATCCGCACGAAGGACGCGAACATCGGACACGAGGCGCAGATCGGAAGCATCAGCGATGAGGCAGTCTTTTATCTGATGTCCCGCGGTATGACCGAGGAGGATGCGAGAGCATGCATCGTCAGCGGCTTCGCGGATGACGTTTCAAAGGAACTGCCGCTGGAATATGCAGTGGAGATGAACAATCTGATTCGTCTGGAAATGAAAGGCAGTATTGGATAAGGAGGCCGTACACATGGAAGAACAGAACAGCATGAAAATCAACCAGCTTCCATCGAAAACATGGTACTGGCTGGGATTAAACGATACAAAAGTAAAATGGGCGGCGCAGGCGCCGTGCGAAATTCGGACAGAGGAGCCGTCCGCCGACGGCGCAATGCAGGATTTCCCAGAACATATGAACACCGGAGCCGGAAAAGAGACAGACGTTCTTTTTGCACCGGAACAGACGAAAACCTGGAGCGTGTCCGCAGAGCCTGGCGAGACAAAACAGGTAAGGGTTTCGATCGGACAGGGCGAAACCGCGGCTGCATCCGGAAAAATCCGCGCAGCGGCAGAAAAAGGCGCCGCACTTACGGTTTACGAGGTATTTGAACCGGCGAAAGCAGCGGGACAGCTTGCTGTGCGGACAGAACTTTATACAAAAACAGACAGTAAAATCCGCCTGGTGCAGGTGATGATGCGGGCAGAAGGTCAGGAACTTTTAAATGATGTCGGCTGCATCTGCGAGGAGAATGCCTCCCTGGATCTTTTACAGATCATCGTTGGAAAAGGCGATGTGTATGACGGCATCTGGACAGAACTGCAGAAAGATCACGCATCCCTGCAGGCGGAGATCGGATATCTGCTGCAGAACCAGCAGAAATTTGATGTGAACCTGAATGTGCGCCATTTCGGAAAAGTAACGGAAAGCACGATTCGGGCAGACGGAACGCTGATGGATGCGGCAGAAAAAGTATTCCGCGGAACGATCGATTTTGTGCGCGGTTCCGCAGACTCCATCGGCGCAGAGACGGAACAGGTGCTTCTGCTCGGCGACGATGTGGTCAACAAGACGATTCCAGTCATCCTCTGCGCAGAGGAAAATGTACAGGGAAGCCACGGCGCGGCAATCGGCGAGCTCGATGAGAAGACGCTGTTTTACTTCGGCGCGCGCGGCATGGACCGTGAACAGGCGGAGAACACGATGGCACGTGCAAAACTGGAAGCAAAAATCCAGAAAATCGGCGATCCTGCGATCGAACAGGAAGTAAAAACACAGCTTGCGGAGGTGCTTGACCGTGACAACAGATAACGACAGAAAAGATTTTCCGCTTCTGCAGCAGAATGATACGATCTATCTGGACAACGCAGCGACGGCACAGCGCCCGTCGTGCGTTCTTGCTGCAGTGCAGAAATTTTATGAACAGAAAAATGCGAATCCTCTGCGTGGTTTTTATCCGTTAAGCCAGGAAGCGACGGAAAGCTATCAGGAAGCACGGAAGACCGTACAGGAGTTTATCCATGCAAAAGAGCCGGAGGAGATTATTTTCACCCGGAATACGACGGAGAGTCTGAACCTTGTAGCGTACAGCTATGGTCTGAACTTTTTAAAGGCAGGGGATGAGATCGCGGTAACGATCATGGAGCATCACAGCAATCTGCTTCCGTGGCAGATGGTATCCCGCATGACGGGCGCAAAACTCCATTTTCTGGAATGTACCAGCGAGGGCGAGCTGACGGATGAGGAGCTCCAGAAGGCCATCAACGAAAAGACACGTCTGGTAGCCGTTGCCCAGGTGTCGAATGTTCTCGGCTGTGTGAACCCGATCCGGAAAATCACCGAGATGGCACACCGCGTGGGAGCCGTTGTCGTTGTGGACGGCGCACAGAGTGTTCCACATATGCCGGTTGATGTACAGGTGCTGGATGCCGATTTCCTCGCGTTTTCCGGCCACAAGCTGATGGGACCGATGGGAATCGGATGTCTGTATGGAAAACGGGAACTGCTGGAAAAAATGCCGCCGTTCCTCACCGGAGGAGAGATGATCGATTCCGTCCACCGCGACGGGGCAGTCTTTGCGCCGGTTCCGCAGAAGTTTGAGGCAGGAACGGTAAACGCAGCCGGAGCTGTCGGTCTGTCGGCCGCCATCCGGTATCTGCAGGAAAAAGGATTTGACTACATCCAGAAAAAAGAACTGGAACTGACGAAACGCGCCATGGAAGGACTTGACAGAATGCCGTACGTTCATATCCTTGGCTCGAAAGATCCGGCCAATCACACCGGCATTGTCTCATTTACCATTGACAGTGTTCATCCGCATGATGTGAGTGAAATTCTTTCCTTCGACGGCATCGATGTGCGTGCGGGTCATCACTGTGCGCAGCCGCTGCTGGAATATCTCGGTGTCCGGAGCTCGACGAGAGCCAGTATGATGTTTTATAATACACCGGAAGAGATTGATGCACTGATCGAAAGTGTATCCACAATCAGAAGGAGAATGGGTTATGGAGAGTAGAGGATTTTACAACGAGATCCTGACGGAGCACAACCTTCGTCCGGAGTTTAAACATGATCTGCCGGATGCGGACATCGTACTTGAGGGCGTAAACCCGAGCTGCGGCGATGACATCTGGCTGAAACTGAAAGTCGACGGCGATGTCATTACAGACGGCGCTTTCGTCGGAGACGGCTGTGCGATTTCACAGGCATCGGCGGATATTATGCTCGGCATGATCATCGGAAAGACGAAGGATGAGGCGCTGCGGCTAGGAAACATGTTCCTGCGCATGATCAAAGGCGAGGCATCCGAGGAGGAGATCGACGAACTCGAGGAAGCAGGCGCGCTGAAAGATATTTCACACATGCCGGCACGGGTGAAATGTGCGGTGCTTGGATGGCATACGCTGGAAGAAGCTTTTAAGCAGGGAAAATAAAAAATAGAGAAATACAGGGTGGATACAGGGCAAAACCGGATATCCACCCTGTATTTTTTTGCCCGTTTACAGCAGACAGCAGAAAAACTTTTTGCGTTCCTGAGAAAAAGTATCAGTTTACCCACTTGCAATTTTAAAAAAATTAGTTATAATGAATCGTAGTTAGTAAAGGCTAACCTAAGTGAATAAATCATTGTTACCTCCCGTCTGTGGATCCTGGACACTTCACAGACGGGAAACTCCAGAAACAAACGAGAAAGGAGCACACGAAAAGTGAAGAGCCTGAAAATTGAGGAAGTAAAAGGAAGAGAAATTCTGGATTCCAGAGGAAATCCAACCGTAGAAGCTGAGG
>CAVLAW010000173.1:0-5561 GCA_963661155.1 Tidjanibacter massiliensis
GGCCCGCCAGGTAGAGCGCCCGCGCCTTCGTCCGCACCAGCGATTTGTATTTATCAATCAGATAATCGGTTATTTCGCGTTCTCCTGCACGCAGGCGCTCGATCAGCTCCTCATCCGTACAGGTATCGTAGTCTTTCGCCATTTTCTGCTTCCTTTGTCGTTTAACTGCATTAGCAGCTTCTCTGTCTTACGATCTCATAAGCAAGCACGCCTGCTGCCACCGATGCGTTCAAGGAGTCGATATCGCCCTTCATCGGAATCGTAGCCGTGAAGTCACAGTTTTCTCTCACCAGACGACTGACGCCCTCTCCCTCGTTGCCGATCACAAGGCCGATCGGTCCTTTCAGGTCGAGATCGTACATTCTCTGTCCGTTCATGTCCGCGCAGACGAACCAGACACCCTTTTCCTTCAGCATTTCCATCGTCTGCACCAGATTCGTCACCTTGGCCACCGGCGTGTAATTTAAAGCGCCTGCAGACGTTTTGGCAACGGTTGCGGTGAGGCCGACAGCGCGGTGTTTCGGCACGATCACGCCGTGTGCGCCGGCAAGGTTTGCAGTACGGATGATGGCGCCGAGGTTATGCGGATCTTCGATGCCGTCCAGCAGAATGATAAACGGCGGCTCCCCTTTCTCCTCTGCGTGTGCAAGAATGTCCTCAACGGTCGCATAGCTGTAGGAAGCGACCTGCGCGATAACACCCTGGTGCTTTCCGGTTGTAGAAAGCTCGTCGAGACGCTCTTTTTCCACGTAGTTGATGATGGTATCGTGTTTTTTCGCCTCACGGATGATTGTGCGGATCGGGCCGTCCTGGCTACTTCCGAGGACGAACAGCTTGTCCACGGTCTTTCCGGAGCGGAATGCCTCGATCACGGCGTTTCTTCCCTCTACCATTCCGCCGGTGAACTCCTCATCCATCTGCGGTTTTTCCTGTCTTCTGTCTCTTTCTTTGTAGTCGCGTTTTCCTCTGAAATCGCGTTTTTTGCCGTCTCTTCTCTCAAAATTTTTCTTGTCGTTTCTGTTCTCTCTCATTCTCATTCCTGTTCCGCGGCCCCAAAAGCAGTGGGACCTCCACAGTTCGCAGATAACTGCGAACTGCAGATTCACAGCCCTCATTTAAAGTTTTGCTTCGCAAAAGGAGGGCTGTTCACACCTGAATCACTTTCTTATGCAGCGAAACAGCAAGTGTTTCACTGCTGAGTGAACAGTAGTGTAGCCCCACTGCCCTGCCGCTTTGTTTTTATTATATTTTTATTCGTAATCAAACTTCGTCAAGCCCCGCCCGGATCAGATCGATCATCCGCTGGTAATCCCCTTTCAGGTACAGATAGCCCATCACAGCCTCAAACCCGGTCGCACGGCGGTAATCGATCGTGGATGCATTTTTCGCCTTGGTATAGGATTTCGCATTTCTGCCTCTTTTATAAATCTGTTTTTCCTCTTCCGTAAACAGCGGCTGCAGCTTTTCGATCATCTCCGACTGTTTTTCCGCCTTTACAAGACCTGCCGCATGGCGGTGCAGCTTGTTGACCTGCATATTCGCCTTCCGCACCAGAATCGTACGGATCACAATCTCATACGCAGCATCCCCGATATAGGCCAGCGTAAGCGGCGAATACGTGCGGATGTCATGCTGTTCCAGGCCGAACACTTCCGAAAGATAATCCTTCTCCCCGAAAATCGCCTCTGGAAAAACTTCTGCTCTTTCTTCCGTCTTCTGCCCCTGGTTTTCTGTTTCTCTGCCCTCTTCCGTCACTTCTGTTCTGTCCTTTCTTTTTTCCTGAGCTGGCGCAGCTCGCCCTCCAGTTCTAATACACGGTTCGTCAGTTCCGTGTTCTCCTGCTGGAGCACTTTAATATCCTCAAAAATCGGATCCGGCAGATGGATGTGATCCATGCTGTTTCTCGGAATCCGCACATCATTCTGTTTCACAACGTGTCCCGGAACGCCGACAACGGTGCAGTTCGGCGGAACCTCCTCGATGACAACCGACCCCGCACCGATCTTGGAATTCTCCCCGATCGTAAACGATCCGATGATTTTCGCACCGGCGCTCACCATGACATTGTCCTTCAGCGTCGGATGGCGCTTTCCGGTCTCCTTACCGTTACCGCCGAGTGTCACACCCTGATACAGTGTCACGTTGTCTCCGATGACAGTCGTCTCTCCGATGATCACGCCTGCGCCGTGGTCGATAAAAAGTCCTTTTCCGATCGTCGCACCCGGATGAATCTCGATGCCGGTCTTTCGCGCCGCTCTCTGCGAAATCCATCTTGCCAGAAAGTAATGGCCCTTCAGATATAATTTATGCGCCCGTCTGTACTTCAGCATAACACGAAACGACGGATACAGCAAGACCTCCATTGGAGAATGTATCGCCGGATCCCTCTCCTGAATTACCTGAAATTCTTCTTTAAAATACGTGAAAAAACTCATCTTTCCTCTCCAGCCTCCCTGATCAGATTTCTGCCAAATACATCATATACTGCAACACAAAAAGGAGCTATCTCTTCTTTTGTTAAAGACGAAATAGCTCCGTGGTTCCACTTTACTTTAAGGGGCAGTCCTGCCCGCTTCTTTTCTTCTGCGTAACGTGCAGGACCCGTGCCGGACTACCCACTCCTTGCTTCACCCGGCCAGCTTCCGGACGCACTTCAAAAACCCTCGTTTCAGGCAGCTTCCAGCCCCATTCGTCTGCCATTCTCTGTGAAACAATTCTGATTTCCTACTTCTCCCGTTCCAAGCCTTTTCCTGTTCAGTTTTTCTGCGGAAAATCCGCTTTTTTCCCTGTTTTGTTCTAGTTTATGCAAAATCTTCTCATTTGTCAAGCAAATTTCCGCCGGATCCACTTGCTGATTTCGACTGCCGGAATCACGAGAAATCCAAGTCCGATTGCGACGTCATATTCCAGTGCGCTGATCCGCTCAAATCCGAACGCACTCGACAGCGCCGGGATGTAAATAGCTGCAGATGTCAGCACAAACGAGAGTGCCATAGCCCCCCACAGATACTTGTTCTGGTGCTTCATATGGAAAATAGATCCTTTCCGCGATCTCATATTGAAAGAATGGAAAATCTCCACCATGGAAAGCGTCAGAAACGCCATCGACATGCCGTCCGGGCTGTTGACAATTTCCCAGCGGCCGGCTTCCAGGTAATGACCGACGAAGTAGGAAACCAGCGTCAGCACGGTAATCCCAACACCCTGGAATACCACATCGAAGCCCATACCGTCCGCAAAGATACCGTCATCCGCACGGCGCGGCGGGCGTTTCATGATGTCTGCCTCGCTCTCTTCCATGCCGAGTGCCAGCGCCGGGAAGCAGTCGGTGATCAGGTTGATCCAGAGCAGATGCACCGGGTTCAGAATCGTAAATCCCATCAGCGTCGCACAGAAGATCGACAGCACCTCGGCGAGGTTCGATGCCAGCAGGAACTGGATCGCCTTTCGGATATTGTCGTAGATTCTTCTTCCTTCCTCAACCGCCGCGATGATCGTCGCAAAGTTATCATCTGCGAGCACCATATCCGCCACATTTTTCGTCACATCCGTTCCCGTGATGCCCATGCCGATTCCGATGTCCGCTCGCTTGATCGACGGCGCATCGTTGACACCGTCTCCCGTCATCGCAGTAATCTTTCCTTTCCGTCTCCATGCATCGACAATCCGCACTTTGTGCTCCGGCTGAACGCGCGCATAAACGGCATATTCTTCTATTTTTTTATCAAGCTCCGCATCGCTCAGCGAATCGATTTCTACTCCCGTCACGGATTTCTGGCCCGCACCTAAAATGCCGAGCTCCTTTGCAATGGCAACTGCCGTGTCTTTGTGATCGCCCGTAATCATCACCGGACGGATACCGGCTGCCCGGCACTCGCGGATTGCATCGACTACCTCCGGCCGCACTGGATCGATCATGCCGCTAAGACCTAAAAAGCAGAGATCCTGCTCCAGAAATTCCGGCTCCTCGGAGGACGGCATCTGGCTCCAAGCTCTTCCCGCTGCCGCCAGCACACGAAGTGCCTGATCTGCCATTGCCTTATTCTGTGATACAATCTCCTGCCGGAATGCTTCTGTCATCGGCTGTTTTCTGCCGTCACGCCAAACAGAAGTACACCGTTTCAGAATCTCATCCGGCGCACCTTTTGTACAGGAAAAATACGTTCCGTCCGGTGCGCGGTGGATCGTTGTCATGCGTTTCCGCATCGAATCAAACGGCGCCTCGCCGACACGCGGATACTGAACCGAAAGGCTCTTCTTCGGACAGCCCTCTTTCTGCGCATCGTTCACCAGCGCACACTCTGTCGGTTCTCCGACTGCCTCGCCGTTCTCGTCCGGCTCCGCATCAGAACAGAGTGCCATCACAGACACAAGGCGTTTCACATCGCCGCCCTCGTGTTTTACTACGGTCATCTTATTCTGCGTCAGCGTTCCCGTCTTATCCGAGCAGATCACCTGCGTACAGCCAAGCGTCTCGACCGCGGTCAGTTTTCGGATCACCGCATTCCGTTTTGACATCTTCGTCACGCCGATCGAAAGCACGATCGTGACAACTGCGGCAAGGCCCTCCGGGATCGCTGCCACAGCAAGGCTGACAGCCACCATAAACGTGTTTAAAATATTCTCCGGGGTCACACCCTCTTTTAAAATACCGACCACAAAAATCACGGCACAGATGCCGAGCACCATCACACTCAGGATCTTGCTGAGCTGATTCAACCGTTTCTGCAGCGGTGTGCTCTCCTCCGCCGACTGGGTCAGCACATGGGCAATTTTTCCCATCTCCGTTTTCATGCCCGTTCCGGTGATGACGGCACGGCCGCGGCCGTAAACAACGGTGCTTCCCATATAGACCATGTTTTTCCGGTCGCCGAGCGGAACTTCGCTGTTTTTATCCGATGACAGCACATCCGAAATCTTGTTGACCGGAACGGATTCTCCGGTCAGCGCCGCCTCCTCGATTTTCATGCTGGCGCTCTCAAGAATCCTTCCGTCCGCCGGAACCGCATCGCCCGCCTCTAAAATCACGATATCTCCGGGTACGAGTTCCTCGCTCTTTTTCACTTCCATTTTTCCGCCGCGCATCACCTTCGAAGTAGCCGCCGCAATCTCCTGAAGCGCCTCGATGGCTTTCTCCGCCTTGCTCTCCTGCAGGACACCGAGCACCGCGTTGATGATGACGACCGTCAGAATGATAATCACATCGGCAAACGATTCGCCCTCATAGGCCGATGTGATACCGGAAATCAGCGCTGCGGCAAGCAGGATCAGAATCATCGGGTCTTTCAGTTCCTCGAAAAACCGCTGCAGGTTGCTCTTCTTTTTCCCTGCCGCCAGCCGGTTCGGCCCGTATTCGGAAAGCCGCCGCTCCGCCTCCGTCTCGGAAAGCCCCTGCTCCGTTGTCTGCAACTCATCAAGAATCTTCGAACTTTTTTCCAAATACTCCTTCATTTCCATCCGTCCTTTCTTCTGAAAGCGCTTTTCGCGCTCACGTGATAACTTTTCACTGGCACTACTGGTCTTTTCCTATATAGAAAAAGACCTATCCGCACCACATTTGT
>CAVLAW010000174.1:0-2215 GCA_963661155.1 Tidjanibacter massiliensis
ATTGTAGTCAGATATCTGCAAAGGAGGTAATTTTTTTATGCAAAAAAATGAAAATGCAACACCAAAAGAAACAAAAAACATCTTTCTGCAGTCGGCAAAAGAACTGAAAGCAGTGCCGACACTCGCAGCCTGTGCCATGTTTGCAGCGCTGGCGATGATTCTGAACCAGGTGGCGTCGATTGACATCGGACCGTACGTCCGTATCGGATTCTCCGGAATCCCGAACCGCCTCGTCGATTACCTGTTCGGACCGGTGACAGGATGTCTTTTCTCCGGCATTCTCGATGTCGTAAAATATTTCCTGAAACCGAGCGGCCCGTTCTTCTTCGGTTTCACTTTCAATGCGATGCTGGCATCTTTCCTGTATGGATGCTTCTACTATCGCAAGAAACTGACAATCAAACGCGTGCTGTTCGCAAAATTTATTGTCATGCTGATCGTCAACGTACTGCTGAACACTCTGTGGATCAGCATGCTGTACGGAAAAGGAATCATGGTTCTTCTTCCGGCCCGTGCCTTAAAGAACCTGATCATGTGGCCGATCGATTCCATCATTTTCTACAGCCTGACCAAGCTGATCGAGCAGACCGGCGTGTTCCGCATGTTCCATGCAAGAACTGCTGCACAGGTCCAGAGATAACTTTTAAAACCATCAAAACGATATATATTACCAATCTGCAGAAAAAGGTACTGTTCGCCTGAACAAAAAGAAAGCGGACAGGTTTTGTCGGAAAAGAAAAGCGAAAAAGACTGCGGCAGGAACTTCCTCAAAAAGGAGACCTGCCGTAGTCTTTTTGCTGTCAAACATAGTAAACTTAGATTTTACTGATATCCGTGATCCGACCAGTCGTGATTTAAAATCCGTTCGTAATCCTCCTCCGTGATCGGAAGAATCGTTCCGTGTTTGTATCCATATGGGAACGAGAAGGAAGCGTCGGAGCGCACAAACATTCCGGATGCAAGACTGTCTGCAACAAACGGAACGTATCCCTGTCCGGCGCCCGGAACGCCGTAGTAGTCGAGAAACAGGCACCATCTGCCGTCATCAAGCCGTACAGCAGTCGGCGCCTCGTAGAGCCCGCTCTCCACATCTTTCATACTTTCATCGAAACTTTCCATCCGCACATACGGACCTGCCGCGTGATCCGAGCGGAGCAGAATAATCTTCGCCGGATTACTTTCACTTTTTACAAAAAGATAATAAACTCCGTTTTCCTCATAGATCGCGGAATCAATCACGCCGCTGTCCTCTTTTTCATATAGAACCTGCGGAGCCGAAAAATGAACGAAATCTTTCGTCGTACTGTAATAAATTTTCTTCGGTTCATAGTTGTTTGCAGCGTGAGAGGAAGACCAGTGAAGAACATATTCGCCGTTCTCCTGATCGTAGATGATGTCCGGTGCCCAGAGACAGCCGAAATCATCATCGCCGATCTTTACGAGCCGCTGCTCACTCCAGTTTACAAGATCTTCCGATTCCCAGACGGAGAAACACTTGCTGCCGTTCCGTCCGATTTCATCCCAGGAATTGTGATACTGATTCCGCATGCCATAGGAAAGACTTAAGTCGGTTGCAAAAATATAGTATTTTCCCGTCTTAGCACAACGGGTGATCGTAAAGTCGCGTACGCCCTTATCACCATAATACGCCCAGAGAACAGGCGCACCGCCGTTGACCTCCTCCCAGTGGAACCCATCGCGGCTGATTCCAAAGTAAACCTGCTCGCCGTCCGGCGTCGTTTTCTCACGAAAATGAACAAATAAATATGCCTGTGCCATAACAAACTCCTTTTTGGATAGAAAAAGAGCATGTCCCGAAAAAGTCCAACAGTTCTGTTTCGGAGACATGCTCCATGGTTTTCAATTATTTGGTAAGACGGATCACATTCCAGCTGTGTTTTCCAAGAACGGTATGCATTTTTCCGTTCTCCAGGTTGGTAGCGTCCGAATGCGTCGGTGCAACGTGATTCGGATCTGCCTCGGTGTTGACAGCTTTCATATCGTCGTTGGTCAGTACGATGTGCTCTGCCAGATGGTATCCTTCGAACTGACGCAGATCGCAGGAAACTTCCATATCCTCGTCCAGACTCTTGTTGACCGCAAAGATGGTCAGTGCGTCATGCTCCTCATCCCAGATGCAGACAGAATCGAGATACGGAGCCTCGCCGTACGTTTTGCTCTCGTAAACCGGGGTCAGAACCTGTGTATTTAAAAC
>CAVLAW010000174.1:2225-5560 GCA_963661155.1 Tidjanibacter massiliensis
GCCGTATACGCTTGCATGCATGTAAGGATAGAAAATGGTCTGACGCCATGCGCCGGTGTCGGATGTCATGATCGGTGCAATAACGTTGACAAGCTGTGCGAGGCATGCGATCTTGACACGGTCAGCGTGGCGCAGAAGTGTGATCAGCATACTTCCGACGAGAAGAGCATCCTCGAAGTTGTAAACATCCTCAAGTTGGTGCGGTGCGCGGACCCATTTCTCGAGCTTCTGATCCTGCTCGTTGCTGTGGTACCATACGTTCCACTCGTCGAAGGAGAGGTTGATCTGTTTCTTGCCGTGTTTTTTCGCCTTGACTGCATCGCAGATGGCAACGACGCCAGAGATGAAGTCGTCCATGCCCTTGGAGCTTGCCAGGAAATCAACGGTATCATCCGCATAATTTCCATAATACTGGTGCAGGGACAGATAATCTACTTGATCGTAGCACTCGTCGAGAACGGTGTACTCCCAGGAGCCGAACGTCGGCATCGTAAGGTTAGAGCTTCCGCAGGCAACCGTCTCGATCGTCGGATCCATAAATTTCATCAGACGGGAAGTTTCTGCGGCGATACGTCCGTACTCGGAAGCTGTCTTGTGACCCATCTGCCACGGTCCGTCCATCTCATTGCCGAGGCACCAGAGTTTGATGTTGTGCGGATCGGCATATCCATGGGATTTACGAAGATCGCTGTAGTAGGTGCCGCCTTTGAAGTTGCAGTATTCCAGAACATTTTTGGCATCTTCCGGTCCGCGGGTTCCAAGGTTGACGGCCATCATGATGTCGCTGCCGGCTTTTTTCGACCAGTCAACGAATTCGTTCAGGCCAAACTCATTCGTCTCAATCACACCCCAGGCGAGATCCGGTTTTGCAGGACGTTTGTCCTTTGGCCCTACGCCGTCTTCCCAATGGTAACCGGAGACAAAGTTTCCGCCCGGATAGCGGACAATCGGCACCTGAAGCTCTTTCACGAGATCCAGGGTATCTTTGCGGAAGCCCTGCTCGTCGGAATGAGCATTTCCTTCCTGATAGATTCCTTCGTAAACGGCACGGCCGAGGTGCTCAATAAAGGAACCGAAGATTCGTTTGTCAACTTTTCCGGTGAGAAAATATTTGTCGATGATAATCTCTGCTTTTTTCATACTTGAAAAAACCTCCTGTAAAAGAAATATTCGTTTTTGGGGAAAACAAAGGGAAGATCCTGCATTTAAGATTTCGTTTCCGTACTCTGTTTTC
Organism: Tidjanibacter massiliensis; assembly: GCA_963661155.1. GTDB lineage: Bacteria > Bacillota > Clostridia > Lachnospirales > Lachnospiraceae > Fusicatenibacter > Fusicatenibacter massiliensis_A. The sequence continues at coordinate 3,460 of CAVLAW010000174.1, forward strand.
GCCTCCTGATAGTTTAGAGTTTAGCAGAAAGCAGAAAAAAAGCCAGAGATTTTTGTCCGGTAAAATTGACTTTTTTTCCGGTCTTGCAGTAAAATATAAAAGAGAACAAAGAAGAGGAGGAACGGGAGATGGAATTTTCCATTCATATCTGCGAATATAATAGATCCAACGTGGATTACGATATGATTTACCGGCCGGACGGCAGCGGAGATTATCTGTTTCTGCTGTTCAAGACGCCGATGAAAGTTTACACAGGAACGCAGTTTTCGATCGCACAGGAGAATGCCTGCATCTTTTACACGTCGGACCACACGCAGCATTATCAGGCGGTGCAGAAATTCCGGAACAGTTATATCCATTTTGGATGCAGCGAGAATCTGGGAGAAAAGTACGGGATTCCGCAGAACACGGTTTTTTACCCGCAGAATACGGAGGAGCTGGAGGAATTTATCCGCCGTCTGCAGAGAGAATATATTGGAAAAGACCCGTACGCGGCGGAATACGAAGAAGCTCTGGTTCGTCAGATGATGATCACAGCTTCGCGCGGAATGCGCCTGTATCAGAAAAAGGCAGAGGAACCGGCGGGGCTGTACCGCGAATTTCAGGAGCTGCGCCTAGCGATGCTGAGCCATTATGAGGAAGAGTGGACGACGGAAAAGCTCTGCCAGATGGCGAACATGGAAAAAAGTCAGTTTTATTCTTATTATAAGCAGTTTTTCAGCAGCACACCGCACACCGACCTGATTGAGGTACGTCTCGACAAAGCAAAAAACCTCCTCACGAACCAGGCGCTCTCGATCGGCCAGACCGCCGAAATCTGCGGATTTTCGAACCTATCTCACTTCAGCCGCTATTTCAAAAAGCACTGCGGCTGTTCCCCGAAGGAATGGCAGAAAAATGGCGGCCAGACCGCAGGAAAGAGCTAAATGCTATAGCATTTCCCAATCAGTTGTGCTAAAATATTCAGAAAAGCAAGAAAAGGGAGAAAAAATGAAAAAGAGAGAGTCATTTAACAGCCGGTGGGGCTTTATCCTCGCCTGCATCGGCTCGGCCGTGGGAATGGGAAACATCTGGATGTTTTCAACCCGCGTGTCGCTGTACGGAGGCGGTTCGTTCCTGATTCCGTACTTCCTCTTCGTTGCGCTGATCGGATTTACCGGCGTGACCGGAGAGATGAGCTTTGGCCGTGCGACAAGATCCGGCCCGGTCGATGCGTTCGGCTATGCGTGTGAGACGAAAGGAAAACGAAAAGCCGGAGAAGCACTCGGTCTGATTCCGGTGCTGGGATCTCTGGCAATGGCGATCGGTTACACGGTTGTCATGGGATGGATCTTAAAGTATATGATCGGAACCTTCACCGGAAAAACGCTGGCAGCAGAAAGCGTCGATGATTTTGCCGGAGCTTTCGGTTCGATGGCATCGGCGTTCGGCAACAACTTCTGGCAGATCGCAGCCCTTGTGATCGCGATGATTATTCTGGCGTTCGGTGTCGGAAAGGGAATCGAAAAAGTCAACAAAGTTCTGATGCCGATGTTCTTTTTTCTGTTTGTCGTTCTCGGCATCTACGTTGCTTTCCAGCCGGGAGCAGCAGATGGTTACCACTACATTTTCCGCGTGGAACCGGAAGCCCTTGCAGATCCGAAAACGTGGATTTTCGCTCTTGGCCAGGCGTTCTTTTCCCTGTCTGTTGCCGGAAGCGGAACACTGATCTACGGTTCCTATCTGTCGGATGAGGAGAATATTCCTGCAGCAGCCGGAAGAGTAGCCCTTTTTGATACCCTTGCCGCTATGCTCGCCGCACTGGTTATCATCCCGGCGATGGCGACCACAGGAGCACAGTTAAACACCGGAGGCCCAGGCCTTTTGTTCATCTATCTTCCGAATCTGATGAAATCGATGCCGGGCGGAGCGCTCGTTGCGATTAGCTTTTTCGTCGCTGTTTTCTTTGCCGGTCTTACGTCCCTCATTAACCTGTATGAGACGCCGATTGCAACCGTACAGGAAAAATTCCATCTCGGAAGAGCCGCAGCCTGCGGCGTGATCGGAATCATCGGTGTTGCCGTATCGCTTCTAATCCAGGGCATTGTATCCCAGTGGATGG